>PLYB01000122.1 GCA_003151655.1 Gallionellaceae bacterium
CAAACCCGCCGCCACCGCCACCGGATTGCCGGACAGAGTGCCCGCTTGGTACACCGCCCCCAGCGGGGCAAGGCATTGCATGATGTCGCGGCGACCACCAAATGCCGCAGCAGGCAACCCGCCGCCCATCACTTTGCCCAGCGTGACCAGATCGGGTTTGATACCGTAATAGCCTTGCGCACCTTGCAGACTGACACGGAAGCCAGTCATCACTTCGTCCAGAATCAGCACTGCACCGTACTTGGTACACAAGTTGCGCAAGGCATCCAGAAATTCGCGCTTTGGCGCGATGAGGTTCATGTTGCCAGCCACCGGTTCGACAATCACGGCGGCAATTTCCTTGCCCATTTCAGCGAAGGTTTTTTCCAATCCGGCAGCGTCGTTGTAATCCAGCACTGTGGTGAGTGCGGCGATCTCGGCAGGTACGCCGGAAGAGCTGGGCTGACCAAAAGTCAGTGCTCCGGAACCCGCTTTCACCAGCAAACCATCAGAATGACCGTGATAGCAGCCTTCGAATTTGATAATACGCGAACGCCCGGTAAAGCCGCGCGCCAAACGAATCGCAGTCATGGTTGCCTCGGTGCCGGAACTGACCAGACGCACCATCTCCAAGCTAGGCAACAACTTGCACAACAGATTCGCCAACTCCAGTTCGCTCGCTGTCGGCGCACCGAAACCCAGACCTTGTGCCGCTGCATCCTGTACTGCCTTGACCACTTCAGGGTGGCAATGCCCGACGATCATCGGCCCCCACGAACCGACGTAATCGGTATATTTTTTGCCGTCGGCATCCCAAACATACGCACCTTGTCCGCGCTGAAAGAATAACGGAGTGCCACCCACCGAGCGAAATGCGCGCACCGGTGAATTCACGCCGCCGGGAATGATTTTTTGAGATTGTTCAAACAAAGATTGATTTTGAGATGTCATTGCTTATGTCCTGCTGAAAAGTGTTGAAAATTCTTGGGCGCGAGTCCGGATGTCCGGAGCGCTCCACAACGCCGAAATTACCGCCAGCGCATCTGCGCCTGCCTCGACTAACTCCGCCCCATTCTGTAGCGTAATGCCGCCGATGGCAACAACGGGTAATTTCAACTCGCTACGTGCCGTTTGCAGCAACTTTACTTCCGCCTTCACCGCATCCGGTTTTATACCCGAAGGAAAAAATGCGCCAAACGCAATGTAATCCGCCCCTTCTACTACGGCCGTATGGGCCAGCAAAAAGCGATTATAGCAAGATACGCCAATGATTTTTGTTTCGCCCAACAATGCGCGAGCTTCCGCAACGCTGCCGTCCTCGCCACCCAGATGAACCCCATCGGCATCTACTTGTACTGCCAGCTGCGCATCATCATTCACCAGAAAGGTGGCATCAAATTCGCCAGTCAGTTGACGCAATACCAACGCCTGCTGTAATTTTAGTTCTGCATCAGCGAGTTTATTGCGATATTGCAGCACACGTGTGCCGCCTTGAAGGACAAGCCGGACTTTACGCAGCAATTCCGCCGTATTGGATTCATCCGGCGTGATGGCGTAGAGACCACTAACAATTTGTTTACCAATACGGCAAGGTGCGGCATCTTCCATGTTTTACGCCCTCCTCAATCCCACCAACGAACTTTTCGCTTTGTAGGTCGGACCTACAAAACCCACTCAGGTTCATGGATTTAATTTTCGAGCTCAGGCGCGGAAGGCAATATATTAATCAGGCCGTTAATGACGAGTCTCTTCCTCATCGTCATCGTCGTCACGTGCCCAGAACAAGCGATCCGGAATATGCTGCCCCATTCCCGGACGGAAGCCGTATTTCAACGCCTCCCAAGTATATTCTTGAGCCTCGCGTACCGCTTCTTCCATGGTCAGACCGTTGGCCAATAACGCAGCAATTGCTGAAGACAGTGTGCAGCCGGAACCATGATAGATACCGGGTAAGCGCGGCCAATTATCGCTGCGCAGCAGACCCCGTTCTCCGTAGAGGGTGTTAATGACTTTGGGGGTATGCTCATGCGTACCGGTAATCAGCACATATTCACAACCCAATAACAGGATGCGTTTCGCACACTCAGATAAGCCCGGATCATCCTGTTCATTTTCTTCGTCTTGTACCAGTCGGCGCGCCTCCATGCTGTTTGGTGTCAGGATGGTCGTTTGCGGCAGCAACAGCTCACGCAAGGCATCCACCATGTCCTCATTCGCCAACTCATCGCCACGACCGGAGGCCAACACCGGATCCAAAACCAGAGGAATATCGGGATAATCGGAAATTACTTCGGCAATGGCCGCGATATTTTCTACACTACCCAACAAACCGATCTTGAATGCGGCAACCGGCATATCTTCCAGTACTGCACGCGCCTGATCGGCGACCCAGTCAGCATCCACCGGCTGCACATCGTCAACACCACTGGTATCCTGCACCGTGATGGCAGTAACTATGGAAAGCGGATGGCAACCCATGCTGGCAATAGTCAGTATATCGGCCTGCAAACCGGCACCACCGCTCGGGTCGGTTGCCGCGAAGGTAAGGACAATAGGCGGGATATCAGACATAGGAACGGCGTAGTAAGTTAGGAATGAGGTGAGATTCTAACCGAAATCGCCCGCCGACCCGCAAATATACAGGATGGAAGGCGACCAGAAATCAAGGAATAACGGGGTTGGAACGAATTACTTCTTCATCTGGTTACAAGGCGTATCCATGATGCTACCGGCACCGTATCCAACCAGTGAAATGGCCAGCGCCATCAAAATAACACCACCCGCATTAACCCCAACAAAAAAAGCCGTGAAGTTCAACGCTGCGCCGATAACTATCAAAACAGTACCTAGTTTCGAATTCTTTTCCATATCTTATTCTCCGTAACTTGCAATTATTTTAACGGGCATGGCAGTCGTGCCACCCCGAAACTATGAAACTCGTGATGCCCGTTTCCCCCNNCGAATCGCTACGCGAGTTTCACATTAACGACTCAGGTGCGTACTTTATGACCAAAACAACAGTTTGGCAATTAGCTTGTTTTTGTTGTTCGTTGTGTTGCAATCCAATTGCTCATTTTTGCATAGTCCAAATATCCCAGATTTTCTGCACGCAACTGGGCATCAATATCAAGTTCGGCAAAGTCGGCTTCGGAAATATAGCCGCGCAGGGTATTGCGTAAAGTCTTGCGCCGCTGCCCGAACGCCGCCTTGACTATTTCAGCAAAAAGTTTTTCATCGTCAACCGGAATATCTTTCCCTGGTATGGGAATCATACGCACGATGGCGGAATCTACCTTTGGTGCGGGGCGGAAAGACTCCGGGGGAACGTCGAGCAATTTTTCCATATAAAACCGGTATTGCAGCATGACCGACAAGCGCCCATATTCGGGCGTGGATGGCGCAGCTACCATGCGTTCCACCACCTCGTTTTGCAACATGAAATGCATGTCGGTAATGTGCGCAGCGTAATCCGCAAAATGGAACAGCAGCGGTGAAGAGATGTTGTACGGCAGGTTGCCGACGATCCGCAGCGGCGCCGGCAGTTCGGCAAGATCGAATTTAAGCGCATCGCCTTCATGGATGACGATTTTGTGTTGCGGATAGTCGTTTTTCAGGCGCGCGATGATGTCGCGGTCGATCTCGACCACATGCAGCGTATTCAAGTGCTGTAGCAGCGGACGCGTCAACGCGCCCAGTCCGGGACCGATCTCCACCATGTTGTCGTCTGCAACAGGTCGAATCGTGCGAATGATATCCGCGATGATTTGTTCATCGATCAAAAAATTCTGCCCAAAACGTTTTTTTGCCTGATGGCTCATATTGCTCGCCTATGAACATGCTCATGCCGCGCCATTTCTGCCGCCATCTTGATGGCTTCCAACAGGCTTCCAACATTAGCCTTCCCTGTTCCGGCCAGATCAAGCGCCGTACCGTGGTCGACCGAGGTGCGGATAATAGGCAGGCCAAGTGTGACATTCACACCTTCGCCGAAACTGGCATGTTTCAATACCGGCAACCCCTGGTCGTGATACATCGTTAGCACGGCATCGCATTGCAAACGGTGCGCAGCAAACAAGGTGTCGGCAGGTAACGGTTCACTGACGTTCATGCCCCGGGCACGAAGTTTGTTTAACACCGGAATCATCACTTCGATTTCCTCACGTCCGAGATGTCCGCCTTCGCCTGCGTGAGGGTTGAGCCCAGCAACCAAAATACGCGGTTTGGAAATGCCGAAACGACATTGCAGATCGCGCTGCAATATACACAACACGCTTTCCAACAAAGGTCCAGTGATTGCGTCAGCTACCTTGCGCAAGGGTAAATGCGTTGTTGCCAGCGCCACGCGCATCCCCCCGCCGACAAGCATCATCACCACTTGCGGCGTATGTGTTTGCTCGGCAAGAAATTCGGTATGGCCGGTAAAAGGGATGCCGGCATCATTGATGACCCCTTTGTGAACCGGTGCTGTGACCATGCCGGAAAATTCACCTGACTCGCACCCCTGTAGCGCACGGCGCAAAATTTCAAGTACGTAAAGACCGTTCGCAGAGTCAAGCTTTCCGATTTGTACAGGACGGGCCAGAGGAATGTGGAGCACACTTAGTTTTCCAGCGACATTAGCGACCGACGGTATGTAGTCATGCAGTTGAACCTCGATGCCAAGTTGCTTGGCGCGCTGCTGCAACAGCGATTTGTCGGCAATCACCACGAGCGGTTGTTCGTGATGTACCAATTGCAGGCAAAGATCGGAGCCGATGCCTGCCGGTTCACCAGCAGTAATGGCCAGCGGTTGCAACATCATTTTGATGCGCTGCGATATTCGACAAAAGCGCGATCTCGCAATTGACGCTGCCAATCTTGAAATGCATCATCAGAGCGGAAGGCTCGGATGGCGTTACGTGCTTGCATTTTCTTTTGTTCCGCGCTTACATCGGTATCTCTGCGTTCCAACACCTGAATCAAGTGCCAACCGAAGCCGGACTGTACCAATCCGCTGACTTGTCCAATTTTGAGTGCATCCATTGGCCCTTCAAATTCGGGCACAGTTTCGCCCGGAGAAAGCCAACCCAAATCTCCGCCTTGCGCCGCACTCCCATCTTCGGAATACAATTTCGCTTGTTCGGCAAAGTCTGCCCCCTTGTCGATGCGTTGTTTAATTTCACTCAAACGATTTTTTGCCTCGCTTTCGGGAACCAGCTCGCTCGTCTTGATCAAAATGTGCCTGGCATGAGTTTGCGTAATCACAACTGGGGCATCTTTACTGCGCCGCTCAATCAATTTGAGAATATGGAACCCGTTTGGGCTGCGCAATATTCCGCTCAACTCGCCGGGATGCAATTTTTGAATTGCATCTACAAACATTGCCGGGAGTCTATCCGACGCGCGCCACCCCAGGTTTCCGCCTTGTAATGCATCACTTGCATCGGAATACCCTGCCGCCACTTGAGCAAACGGGGAGCCACTATTTAATTTTGCCAATGCCTGTTCGGCACGTTGCCTATAAGTTTGTATCTTCTCGGCGCTGGCCTGTTCGGGAACGACTACCATGATGTGTGCAAGGTTTAACTCCTCCCCCTTGCCAGCTTGCTTGGATTGGTTGTTTATGTAATTTTCAATCTCGTTGTCGCTGATGACGAGCTTGCTGTCGACTTCGCGTTCGCGCAGACGCGTGGTTAAAATCTCGGAGCGGATTTCCTCACGGAATTTATTAAAATCGATACCCTCTTGTTCAATTTTGCTACGGAACACTGCCAGTGATGGCAGTTTATTTTGTTGCGCAATCCTGAGTAATGCCTTGTCCAATTGGGCATCATCAATCCGCAAGCCTGTCTCTTTGGCGAATTGAAGCTGCAACAAGTCGCCAATCATGCGCTCTAATATCTGCTTCTCCAGCACCGCAGCTTCCGGTAACGGCGTACCTTGTTTCTTTAACTGCGCTACGACAACCGCAAGTCGCGCATCCAATTCATGACGGGTGATGACATCATCATTTACGATCACCATCACGTTATCAATTGACTGTAATTGTTTGGTTGATTCAGCTGCATAGGCTAACGAGCCCATTGAAATAAGCGTACATAAAAAAAACGGAACTACTATTTTCTTGCGCAACATAATTTCTTTCAATTTTGGCAATTCAAGGTGAAACCGTCCCAGGCGTGCTGACAGGGTTAAATTTGGGATCATTCAATTTGGTATATCCGGGAATATAAAATTTCAAATCAGCGAGCGGATTACTGGTGCCCACGGCGACAAGATCATTTAACTCAAGCTGAATGAACGTAGCGTTATTGGAGGTCGTAACGCTATACCAAAACTGCTCGGCGACTAAACGCAATGTCCAGCATGACTGATTATACTCAAGCCCTATTAATTTTACTGTGGTCACATTTTGTTGCAAATCATAGCTCAATCGAGATACGACGTTCCAATGCCAAAACAGTGGCCATTGTGCAGAAATATCGGCTTGCCGCGTATCGTTAGTCGGCGTGACGATGTCTTGTGTAAAGTTGTATCCCAAATTCAGCAATTTTCCGATTTCGGGTTTATACGAAGCAGTGACGCTGCCCGATGTCGTGTATTTTTCGTTGGGATTGTAGTCAAACAAGCTGCTTAACGTTATGGACTTAGTCAGCTTTCCGCCTATCGACAGCAAAATGTCCGATTTGAGGTTCGCATCAGGCGCTATTTGCGGCATTGAAAGGCTATATCGCTCCGCCACCCCTATATTTAAACGTTCAATTCCGCCAACGCCATCAATCAAGCGCGTGGTCAGTCCCGTAGTTACCATATTCGCATCGCCTATCTGGTCATTTCCGTAAAAACGATTTTCCGAGAACATCTGGGGGAAGCTCAACGCCGCTTGAGTAGTGTCAAAGAGGGGTATAGTGTCCTGATTTTGATAGGGAATCTTTACGTAGTAAACACGGGGTTCCAATGTTTGCACATATTCCCCCTCGCCCAGTTTCATATCCCGCTCAAAAGTCATGCCGCTATCCAAGCTAAAAATGGGCAAGGTTCTGGTGATGTTCGGAATGTTTGTTGAGTTGTTGACCCCCATTTCATATTGCGTATAGTTTACGCCGAACTTGGGCTTCATATAAAACCCAGGGTCGTTTAATAATGAATAAGTTACGGAAGGATAAAGTACCAGACGTTGCCCTTCCACCATGGTGGGGTGACGGAAATCTACATATTCGTTTACCATGCTTAGGGAAGTATCATTCAACGTCTTTTGTGCTGAAAGATTAATTTGCGGCATGCGCTGATAGGGAATCGCGACATCCCCGAGAGTATCCTGTATGGTCTGAAATGTCTGCGCCCTAACCGAACCAGTCAACCAGCCGCCACTGTAAGACAAGACTCCCTCATTTAGTAATTGCGTTTGCGCAACATCACCTACTGCTACCGATAAGTCCCGGAAATAGTTGTCGTCTGAAACTCTATTGAGATTTAAAGTCGTACTAAAACCGCCGCCTAAATTCTCCCTTGCCATCACCGTAGTGTGCTCGCGTGGAGCATTAGCGAGGTGGTCATTTGGCATTTTATCGTAGTTAATTACCCCATAAGAATCTGCTTCTTGAAATCGGAACTCGTTCATGATTAATTTACCGCGCTTAGTCATATCGCGGAGTGCGACTGTGTAATCAAAATTGGGGGCAATATTCAAGTAAAAGGGTACAGTGAGTTCTATCCCCCCGGTCGAAGTGGAGCCATAGACGGGTGCTAAAAATCCAGTATGCCGTGCACCATCCAAAGGAAAGCTAGCCCAAGGCGTATACAGTATTGGCACACCCTCGAAGTCGATCCACGCATTATGCACGGTTCCGATTTGCGCAGCACGATCCATGTCAAATTCAGACATATGTAACAACCAGTCATCATTGCCCGCCGGACACGTTGTGTAAGTGGCATGATCATACACATAGTAGGACGGTCCTGTGGAATGCATCGACAATGCATTACCGTGTGAAGTTTTTTGATTCTGTTGGATTTCAAATGCTGGCGTTGTCATCTCACTAACATGAGTGTTCGTGTTCATCTTTAGGTCAGGGCCTTTTGCTGACCCGTTCGGCTGTTCTACCCTTACTGATCCATCGGCATACAAATCACCAGTCTTCTGATCATAGATCATGTGGTCAGCAAAAACCTTTTGCGTTCCCTGTTGCATTTCAACGTTTCCGTGTGCCTCAATCTGCGATGCTTTATTTCCTTCGACTACTTGCGCTTCGATGTAAGCAGTTTTATCAGTGGGTGCTGCGGCAGCAGTGGGTGCCGCCGCAGCACTTGCAGCACTGACAGAGCTTGCGGGCGAGAGTGATTCCGCCGCATAGCTATGCGGCGAAATCAGGAGAAATCCGAGAAAAAGGGTAAGGTGGGCGCAAAAACGCATGGGGCGAAACAAATATATTAAGGTGTTAAAATCGCACAAAAACACTATTAAGGCAAACCAATGCAACGTCAACGACAGCTCACCGAGTGGCTTTTTAGCCTGTATCCCAACGAAACCTTCACTATTGCACCTGCCTCAGCCGATGCCAGTTTCCGTCGCTACTTCCGTGCCAGCTTTTCCGACAAAACCGTGATTGTAATGGATGCGCCGCCCCAACACGAGGACTGCAAACCTTTTTTACATGTCGGCAAACTGTTCGAAGCGGCAGGAGCACATGTGCCGCATGTTTACGCACAAGATTTGGCACAAGGCTTTTTACTGCTTTCGGATTTGGGCGGCACCACCTATCTGGATGCATTGAAACAGGGAAACGCCAGCCAACTATACGGTGCCGCAACCGATGCGCTGATCAAAATCCAACTGGCTTCGCGCGAAAACGAATTGCCTCAATATGATGAAGCACTTTTGCGCCGTGAGTTGAACCTGTTCCCCGAGTGGTACATCGCCAAGCACCTTGGCGTGACACTTACCCAAAAACAAAGTGCTGATCTGGAAAGAACCTTTCAGCGCATCCTCGCTAATAACCTCGCCCAGCCGAGTGTGTATGTGCACCGCGACTATCACTCAAGAAACCTCATGTTGAGTGAGCCCAACCCCGGCATCCTGGATTTTCAGGATGCGGTTTACGGCCCCATCACCTACGACCTTGCCTCGCTGTTTAAAGATGCCTACATCAAGTGGGAAGAGGAAGAGATTATGGACTGGATCATCCGCTATTGGGAAAAGGCGCGCAAAGCCGGACTGCCCGTGCGCGAAGACTTTGGCGAGTTCTACCGCGATTATGAAATGATGGGGGCGCAGCGCCACATCAAAGTGCTGGGTATTTTCGCAAGGCTGTATCACCGCGATGGCAAGAATGGCTATCTGAAAGACATGCCACTGGTGATGGGCTATTTGCGCCGTGCCTGTGAACGCTATATCGACCTCAAGCCTTTGCTCAATCTGCTGATGGAGCTGGAGATGCAGGCGGAAAAGAACGGGGTCGGGCAATCGTGAAAGGCGTAATTTAATGATGCTTGCGATGATTCTGGCGGCGGGTCGCGGCGAACGTATGCGTCCGCTTACTGACCATACTCCCAAGCCTTTGCTATCAGCGGGCGGCAAGCCGCTCATCGTGTGGCATATCGAGCGATTAGTGCGTGCGGGCATTACCGACCTGGTTATCAATCACGCGCATCTCGGTGCACAAATCGAGCAGGCGTTGGGCGATGGCAGTCAATTTGGTGCAAATATCCGTTATTCCTCCGAAGTGAATGCGCTGGAAACGGCGGGCGGCATTGCGTTTGCTCTGAACCTGTTGGGCGATGAACCTTTCGCCGTGGTCAACGGCGATGTGTATTGCGATTATGATTTCACACACTTGCCGGTACTCGCCGATAGCATGAAACAAACGCGGGACAATGCACATCTGGTATTGGTGAACAACCCGAGCCATCATCCGCGCGGCGACTTCTTGTTGCATGACGAGCGCGTGTTGCCGACGAATGCTGAAACTGACGCGCTACTTACCTTCAGCGGCATCGGCTTATATCAGCCTTCGTTGTTCGCCAATATTCCGCGCGGAACTAAAGCCCCGCTCGCTCCTTTATTGCGCGAACAGATCGCGCTGGGCAGGGTGAGCGGAGAACATTATCGCGGAACTTGGGTCGATGTCGGCACGCCGCAACGATTGGATGAACTCGACAAGACGCTGCGCGCAACGCAAAATACCGCCCATGTCTGACACCTCCTTTTACCTCGAACGACGCCAGCGCCTGCTCAGCAAGATGCAGCAAGGCATTGCCGTCGTCCCAACCGCGCCGGAAGCCACGCGCAATGCCGATACGCATTACGATTATCGCTTCGACAGTCATTTTTATTACCTGAGCAATTTCACCGAACCGGAGTCGGTATTGGTTTTGCTTGCAGGAGAAAAACCACAAAGTATTCTTTTCTGCCGCGAGAAAAATCTGGAAAAAGAAATATGGGATGGCTTCCGTTTTGGTTATGACGCGGCACGTGAGCAGTTTGCTTTCGATGCCGCTTATCCTATCGAACAACTGGACGAAAAGCTCATCGAGTTGATGGGAAACCAACCAGTTTTGTTTTATCCGATTGGCGCAGATGCCGTTTGGGATGCGCGCATCATCAAGTCGCGCGAAGCAGTGAAAGCAAAAGCACGCAACGGCATTCGCGCACCGACTGAGCTTCGCGATGTGCGCGAATTACTCAATGAGATGCGTTTATTCAAAGATACGCATGAATTAGACATCATGCGTCGTTCGGCAAAGATTTCCTGCGATGCGCATCGCCGTGCCATGCGCAGCACCCGCCCCGACATGTTTGAATATGAAATTGAAGCTGAGTTGCTGCATGAATTTTGCCGCCACAGCGCGCGTCATCCGGCTTATACCAGCATCGTTGCGGGCGGCGCGAACGCATGCACACTGCACTACGTCGGCAACCGTGCGTGTCTGCAAGATGGCGACCTGTTGTTGATCGATGCCGGTTGTGAACTTGACGGTTATGCCTCAGACATCACCCGCACGTTTCCGGTGAACGGAAAATTCAATCCGGCGCAAAAAGACCTGTACGAAATCGTTCTGGCCGCGCAAGCCGCCGCGATTAGCGCCGCAATACCCGGCAACACATGGAACATGCCGCACGATGCCGCCTTGCGTGAATTGGCACGCGGCTTCATCGATCTCAAGCTATGTCACGGCAGTGTAGAGTCGGTGCTTGAAACCGAGAGTTATAAGCAGTTTTACATGCACCGTACCGGACACTGGCTGGGTATGGACGTACACGATGTCGGCGAATATAAAATTGGCGACCAGTGGCGACCTTTGCAAGCGGGGATGACACTCACCGTCGAGCCCGGTTGTTACATTCGCCCTGCCGACAACGTGCCGCCTGAACTGTGGAATATCGGCATTCGCATCGAAGACGATATACTCATCACGGCCCAAGGCAACGAAGTGCTAACGCAAGCTGCGCCGAAGACCGTCAACGAGATTGAGGAGGTCATGCGTCATGAGTGAGCTCTGCGACATCGCCATCATCGGCGGCGGCCCTGTTGGCACCGCGCTGGCACTGGCACTGCGCGATAGCGGGTTAAACATAGTAGTGTTGGAAGCGCGCAAACCTGAAGTACAAAATACCGACCCGCGCGCACTGGCTTTGTCTTACGGCAGCCGCTTGTTACTCGACAAACTCGGCGTGTGGCGACAAATCGAGCAGGTCTCCCCTATCAAAACTATTCATGTTTCGCAAAAGGACACTCCCTGCGTCGCTTATTTGTATGCCTCGGAAATGAAAGTGCCCGAACTCGGCTACGTATTGCCTTATCCCGCCCTGCAAGCTGCACTGCATCAAACTTTGTTGCAAACCGAAGTCCACTATCTGGAAGATGCCACGGTAAATCATCTGGATAGCGCGGCGGAGGGGGCAACTATTAGCTATCAACATGAGGGTCGGGAGCAGCAGCTCCAAGCGCGCCTCGCCGTGGTTGCCGATGGCGGCAAATTACTCGCAGAATCTCACCCGCCTAAAGTCAGTGGGTACGGGCAAAGTGCGGTCATTGCCCACGTTACCTGCACCACACCGCAGGCCGATACCGCATTCGAACGCTTCACTACCCAAGGCCCCGTCGCTCTACTGCCTTATAAAGACGGCTATGAGATCGTTTGGACCGGCAGCCATGCTCAAGCCGAACAAATGCTGCAATGGGATGACGCGACCTTTCTGGCGGAACTGCACGCGCACTTCGGTGATGCCGTCGGCGAATTTTTGAGCGTCGGCAAACGCAGCAGTTTTCCGTTGCGCCTGAAGCGTGCCCCCGACACCACGCTGCCGCATACCGTTCTTATAGGCAATGCCGCGCAAACTTTGCATCCGGTCGCCGGCCAAGGTTTCAATATGGGCGTGCGCGATGCCTGGGAGCTGGCGCGGGTGATCTTACGGGCACCGCCTGCCGCACTCGGCTCAGCCACTATGCTGGCGAATTACCGCAGTTCGCGTTTTTTGGATCGCAATGCCGGAATCGGCTTCACGGACGGCCTGGTGCGCATCTTTTCCAACGATCTGCCACTGCTCAACACAGGGCGCGGCTGGGCGATTTCGGTACTGGAGCGCCTGCCGTTTGCCAAAAAATTCGTGGCAAAACGCATGATGTTCGGAGCGAACGGCTAATCTTCCAAATGCGGCACTAAAGTTTTTATTACTTCGGTCGATAATCACTTACCTTCTTCAGGAGTACATATTATGGATGCCTCCATCATACATACTAGAGCCACCGTTCAATCCAACACCGATGCGGCTGGAATGACGGTATTGAGGAAAGCCATTGAGATTGAGCCGGAGTCAGCTCTTCAGCTAATTTCAGAGAGCACCGGGAATCTGCCCAATCATTTGGGTCAGAATATCAATACGACCGCATAAGACAAATAGTCCATATCTTCGCAAACTAAACCCCTCCAAACCTCCCCTTATCAGGGGAGGCTTAAAGGCTTTCCCCCCTGACAAGGGGGGACTGAGGGGGTTGGTTTTTGCGTTACAAGGTACTACCCCAAATAAGCCGCCAGCACTCGTTCATTTTTAGATAGCTCTTCGGGTGTGCCCTCGATGGCGATGCGGCCATGTTCCAGCACATAAGCGTAGTCCGCCACTTCCAACGCGCTCTTGGCAAACTGCTCCACTAGCAGCATGGTGATGCCCGCTTCTTTGAGTTTGTTGATGATGCCGAATACTTCTTGCACGATCACCGGAGCCAATCCCATAGAGGGCTCGTCCAGTAAAATAATTTTTGGATTGGCCATCAACGCGCGCCCGATGGCCAGCATCTGCTGTTCACCGCCCGACAGCGTGCCTGCCGCCTGTTTTCTTCTTTCCAGCAGACGCGGAAACAACGCATAGACCTTATCCAAGTCGCCACTAGCTTGGGCGGCAAAGCCAAAAACTTTAGGCAAACGCGTATAGGCACCAAGCAGCAGATTATCCTCAACCGACAAGGGGGCAAATATTTTGCGCCCTTCCGGCGAATGCGCCAAGCCAAGACGGGCGATCCTAGACGCTTCCAAGTGCTGTACTTCCTTGCCCTCCAGCAGCACTTTGCCTTGAGAGGGTTTCAATATTCCAGACAGTACGCGCATGGCAGTGGTCTTGCCTGCGCCATTGGCACCGA
>PLYB01000011.1 GCA_003151655.1 Gallionellaceae bacterium
CCCTGCCGGGCGCACAAATGAAAAACTCCCTTATGAATAAGGGAGTGTTGAATAATGGCCCGGCGGGAGTCACATTGATCGCGGCAAGCCATGCCAGCGCTCAATTGCCACAATTCGATTTTGAATTATGCCCCCGATTGTGCCCCCAGACGTAGCAAGCTTGAGCTTGGCGGGCACGAAGAGCCATATCACCGTGATATGACAAATGGGGATTGTCTTCGCAGCTCTCCCAAGTAAGATTGCAGTGCCTCGTTGGCGTGTTCTTGTGTTCTGCCAGCACCAAAAACCAGCCGGAATAACCCATCAGCTTCAGGCACGATCTTGCTATTTATGGTGTCGAACCCATACAGCCTAATGAGTTCAAGCATAACTCCCTCCAAGCAGTCCACTTGGCCTTCCAGCTTTGCGCTTAGTAGGATATTTTGCTGTGAGAGTTCGGCAAGTTGTCTTATGGCACGTTTATCCCCAGTCACTAATCGGGGAGGCTCTGGCTGTTCAATGAACACCGACAAAAGTTGCTGTTCACCCACATCAAGAGAATCAAAAAACTCAAGGCTGGCTGGACTGGCTACTGGTATTTCGGCAGTTAGTAGCAGAAATTTTTCAAAGCGGGAAAGCGCGGCAACATTGCCTTTCAACTTTCTGCGAATCCAGAATTTCAATGTGGGGAGAACCCAAACTTCAGATGGCGGGACTTGTAGCCAAGCTAAAAACTCTTCCAACAAATTACACAATGCCAGCTTGTGAATAATATCGTTATCGGCGATGACGATCATGTGGCGCAGAGCCGGACTAAATAGCCGAGAAATTTGTAGCCGTGTGCAGTAAGGTTAACTGATCTTCCGATAGGCGCTCATCATCAATAAACTCAAATAAGGCGCTGTTTACGACTGCGCTACCACAATCCGATCCGGCAACATGTTTCAATGCCGCCTTGGCTAATGGAAATTGTTCCTGTGCGTGACCATAGTTGAGAATGATATGACCAACATCAATTCGCTCGCGTTCCGATAATGCCTTGGCGGCACGATAAAGCTGTACACCACTAACAATGCGGCCTCCGGCACTGTATTTAACAGCCACACCATTTAGCAGTCGAATAGCATAGGCATCTGCTTCTTTTTCATCTGCATCGCCCCGGTCGCCCGCACCAATTTGCAGGTCAGCCAAAAAGCCATCGCTGTTTAAGTGCCCATTGGCAATATGACCAAGCTCGTGTGCAAGATGGAAGAGCAATTCAGACGGGTGCGCCTTGCGAGACAAGACGACAGCAAAGCGATCATGCAAACGAATAGCCAAGCCTGTCATCTTCTTACCCGGCAATTGCTCAATGTGTAAAACTGGAATTCCGGCAGTCTTGCACCACATTAGCAGAGCCGATAGATCGACACACTGGGCGGCCTGAAGAATCTGGTCACGCAACTCAATTGGATTGACTGAAGGGGGGGTATAGGCTTCGTCCGTTGCCTGCAATGCCAAACGAGCCATAGCGGTGGCATAGTGCGCACTTGCAGTCACCTGATCTTCAGATACATTTTTGTTCATCTTGAATTTGTGAACTACTTGGCGAAAGCGCGGTGGCTCTTCCTCACTAACCAAGGAGGCAATGTCAAGGTTGAACGCCTTAGAAAGGTATAGCTGTGCTTGTTGAAGGCCAGCATCACTAGACGTGATGGAGTCGTCCCACCAATCTGGGAGCACCTTGCGTGCAAACGCCTTGGGAATTCCCACGCCTTGGAGGTGTGTAAAAAGATTAGTCATTTGTGTGGTGGCAGTCATATTCGTCTCCCCTGTCCCCGTCATGCCAGAATGCATCGTGCTGATTCTGATTCAGAATTGCTATTCTATCGTTTTCTACCTCTTTATGCTGAGCAATCGAACTGGCCGGGCAAGCTCAAAAACATCATCCTCAAAGAAATTTCGTGTCAATTTTCTCAAGCATCCGTTCAAGCATTCCAAACTTTTCCGCCATGTGAATGCAGGATAGCTCGCCAAGTCGTAGTGATTTCAGTTGAAGGCGAGTATATGTGCGCCAGTGCATTCCCTTGGGTTTTGATGGAAATAGTTCAAACATGTTTGCCGATCCACCAAGCCGTTTCCTGATAGCTTGTGCGCGGCTTAATGCACGGTCGCCTACATCTTCGCGCTGGCTGGAATATGCGAGATTGCCGCAGTGTCGGCAAACGTAATAGCGGCCAACACAATAGAGTTTTGCTACGCGCCGTCCGCAGCCTCGACCGAGGCAAACAAACCAAGTGCGCTCGCCGCCAAACCTGCATGGCGTGCGCGTGAGTTGAATGCTGTAATCCACATCCGTCCAATCCTCCTCGCCGCCGGAGCGGGTGCGATAGATAAGCCGGATAGTCCAAGCCGATTCGACGCGCACGTTGATGGAAGATTTGCTCCCATCGCCCCATGTCCATTGCCAAGTGAATGAGCGGCCAGCCGTGAGGTTGCCAACACGCGCCCAGCGGTTTATATCAAGGCTGGTACGCCCCTCAACCGTGCTTTTTGCGCCATAACGGTAGCGATTACCGGAGCCGATGCCGCCCATATTTTATCGAAATCCTTTGGTAAGTTTACATGGTCGGAAACCTTGAAAAACTCTGCAGTAGAGTAGAGATGTGTCGCGGTA
>PLYB01000317.1 GCA_003151655.1 Gallionellaceae bacterium
ACCACGGGTCCATGAAGCCGATGACGCGCTGCATACGATATTCGGAAGATAAAATCAGCGCGGCAAAAGCCAGTGGCAACAGCACGACCAAACCTGCAAATATTTTCAAGTCGAATCCGCCCAGCCATAAAGTACACATCGCGATTCCGCAGATCACCACGAACGCTCCCATGTCCGGTTCCAATAGCAACAGAGCCCCGACCATCGACATCACTGCAAACATCGGCAGAAACGGCTTAAGCAAGTGGTCTTTTACCGCACCTTTGCGTACGGCGTAATCGGCGGCATACAGCACGGCGAATAATTTCATCAGCTCGGAAGGTTGCAAATTAATCACGAATAGCGACAACCAACGGCGGCTGCCGTTGACAGTCTTTCCTACTCCGGGGATCAGTACCATCAACAGCAAAACCACACCGAATACGAACAAATATGGCGCAACTCTTTGCCACGTTTGCGAAGGCACCTGAAATACAGCCACCCCGGCCAGCAACCCGACCAAAATAAAAATCGCTTGCCGCACCAGATAGTAGCCCGGCTGGTAGCCGGTGAATTTACCGGCAGCCGCAGTCGCGATTGAAGCCGAGTACACCATCACCAGACCTAACGACAAAAGTCCGGCGATGATCCAGGTCAGCACGCTGTCGTAGTCTTCCATCACGCGGCGCGGATTGCTTAAGCTGGGACTGATCACGAGGTCGCCCCCTCAAGTTCGCGCACCGCTGCAATAAAAGCTTCCGCGCGTTTCACATAATTGGTAAACATATCGAAACTGGCGCACGCAGGCGACATCAACACCGCGTCACCCGCTTCCGCCTCTGCGGCACCGATCTTCACCGCCTCTTGCATATCGCGCGCAAACATCAACGGCACACCGGTATCTTTCAATACTTCGGCAATTTTTTTGGCATCGCGCCCGATCAGCACCGCCACACGCGCATGCTGCGTCACCACGGGTTGCAGCGGCGAGAAATCCTGTCCCTTGCCATCGCCGCCAAGGATGAGCACCGCGGTGCGCCCCAATCCCTTCAGTGCCGCCACCGTCGCCCCCACGTTGGTTCCCTTGGAGTCGTCGTAGTAAGTCACCCCGTTGATCTCGGCGACTTTTTCCACGCGATGCGGCAGTCCTTTGAATTCGCGCAAACCGTTCAGCAACGGCGGCATAGGCAATCCCACTGCCCGGCACAGCGAAATGGCCGCCAATGCGTTGGAAATATTATGCAGCCCGGACACTTGCAACTCGGCGGCGTTCATCAGACGGCGCGTGCCCTCTACTAGCCATATTTGTTCTTCTTCGCGCTCGATGCCCAGATCGTTTTTGTTCACCGGCGGAGTATCCAGGCCGAAGCTTTGAATCAGGCGCTCGCGCAATCCCATCGCCATACTTTCGGGATCGTCACGATTCAACACTTGCACATTACCTTGCCTGTCGCTGCGGAAAATGCGCGCCTTTGCCGCAATGTAATCCGCCATGTCGGCATAACGGTCCAGATGATCCTCGCAGATGTTCAAAACCGTTGCCGCATTGGCGCTTAGGCTATACGTTGTTTCCAACTGAAAACTGGATAATTCCAGCACCCACACATCGGGATGCTTTCCTTTGCGCTGCATCAGTACGTCCAGCACGGCGGGAGAAATATTGCCGGCCACTTCGGTATCCAACCCGGCAGCGCGACACATCGCGCCCACCATACTGGTCACCGTGGTTTTACCATTCGCACCGGTGATGGCGATAACCGTGGGTGGATTTTCTTTTGGTAACGACTGGGCGAATAACTCGACATCCCCGACGATTGGAATTTTGCGTTCCAGTGCTTTTTTCACCAACGGTTCGGACAAAGGGATGCCGGGACTGATCGCAATGAGATCAATGCTGTCCAGCAGCTCACTGCGAAATACCCCGCAACGCACTTCGAGCTGCGGGTGATTGGCGGGCAGACTGGCCAGCGACGGCGGCACATTGCGGCTATCGGCAACGCGCACCTGCGCCCCGTGTCCAAGAATCCAGCGCACAAGCGATAGCCCGGTCTCTCCGAGACCGAGCACCAACACTTTTTTGTCCGCCAAATTATTCATTGTTCCCCTTTAAAGCAGTCGGTAGACGCTAGTTGTAGGTCGGGCTTCAGCCCGACATGTCGGGTTGAAACCCGACCTACGTTCTAACAACTCCGCTTCATCTCAACTTCAACGTTGCCAACCCTATCAGCACCAGCAACATGGTGATAATCCAGAACCGCACCACGACTTGTGTTTCTTTCCAACCTTTTTGTTCAAAATGGTGATGCAGCGGTGCCATCAAAAATATTCGTTTGCCCACACCGAATCTTTTCTTGGTGTATTTGAAATACGACACTTGCAACATCACCGAGATCGCTTCCACCACAAACACGCCGCCCATAATGAACAGCACAATTTCCTGGCGCACAATCACGGCTACAGTTCCGAGTGCAGCACCCAGTGCCAGCGCACCGACATCGCCCATGAATACTTCGGCGGGGTAAGCGTTGAACCATAAAAAGGCCAAACCGGCACCGGCAATGGCCGCGCAGAACACCGCCAATTCACCCGCCCCGGGAACATGAGGCACACCCAGATATTTGGCGAATACGGCATGTCCGGCCACATAAGAAAAAATCGCCAGCGCGCTCGCCACCATTACCGTAGGCATAATCGCCAGACCATCCAAGCCATCGGTCAGATTCACCGCATTACTGCTACCCACGATGACCAGATAGACCATCACGATAAATCCCACCATACCCAAGGGGAACACGGCGTATTTAAAAAACGGCACGATAAATTCGGTGTGCGCGGGCAGGCTTGCATGTGTCCATAGATACACACCCACCGCCAAAGCGATCAGCGACTGCCAGAATATTTTTGCTTTGGCGGAAAGCCCGTCCGAGTTGCGCTGCACCACCTTGCGGTAATCATCCACCCAACCGACGGCACCGATTCCAATGGTGGTCAGCAATACCACCCAGATATACGGATTGGTCAGATCGCCCCACAGCAAGGTGGTGATTGCAACGGAAGTCAGTATCAAAGCGCCGCCCATGGTTGGCGTACCGGCTTTGACCAGATGCGTTTGCGGGCCGTCACTGCGCACGCTTTGCCCGATTTTCATTTGCGCCAGCTTGCGGATCATCGCCGGGCCGACCATGAACGAAATGAACAAAGCCGTCATCGCCGCGAACACGGCGCGCAACGTGATGTAGTTAAACACGGCGAATGTTCTAACGTCTTGTGAAAACCATTGGGCTAAGGCCAATAACATCTTTTCTCCCTATTGCAACGCGGTGCAATGCTGCACCACCCGCTCCATTTTCATAAACCGCGACCCCTTCACCAGCACCGTGCTATCTGCATCCAGATGCTTCTCCAGACAGGCCAACAGATCTTCTATACTTTTGAAATGCGTGGCTCCCGCACCGAACTCATCGACCGCGTAGCTGCTTAAATCACCCAGCGCCAATAGTTTTTGAATGCCCAGATTGCGCGCCTCTGCGCCGATCTCGGCATGAAAATGCGGCGCATCCGCGCCCAGCTCACCCATATCACCCAGCACCAATATTTTTTTTCCGCTTTGTGCCTGCGCCAGCACTTTCATCGCGGCCATCAGCGAAGCTGGGTTCGCGTTATAGGTGTCATCGATCAATACCGCGCCACACAACGCCGCTTTACGCTGCAACCGTCCGGCCACTCCGCCAAAATTTTTCAGCCCTGTCGTAATGGCATGCAATGGAATATTCAAGGCAATCGCTGCGGCGGTCGCGGCAAGCGCATTGCGTACGTTATGCACACCGGGCACTTGCAACTCAACACTAAAAGCGCCCTGCGCCGTGGTCACTTCCAGCAACGCATTAAAACCCTGCGTCCGCCAAGTCGCATGGACAGCCGCCCGCGCATCCACGCCGAAATCAACGACGCGGTGCAAGCCCGCCGCTTTGCGCCACAGCGGGGCAAACTCATCATCCGCATTAATGACGGCTACGCCTTGCTGCGACAGCCCGGCGAATATCTCGCCCTTGGCTTGCGCCACCGCTTCCACCGTACCCAGTCCGGCCAGATGTGCGCTGGCTGCATTGTTTAGCAGCACCACATCCGGCTTGGCAAGGCGCGTCAGATAAGCGATTTCGCCCGGATGGTTCATGCCCATTTCAATCACCGCAAAACGATGCACTGCCCGCAACTTAAGCAGCGTCAGCGGCATACCGATGTCGTTATTCAAATTCCCTTTAGTCACCAACACCGCATCCGCATCGCCCGTGTGTTCGCGCAAGATGCTGCCCAGCATTTCTTTCACCGTGGTCTTGCCGTTGCTGCCGGTAATACCGACTAGCGGGATGGCAAATTGTTTGCGCCAGTACGCGGCCAGTTGTCCCAGCGCCAGACGCGTGTCTTCCACCAGCAATAACGGACAGGGAGTCGCATCACCATGCCTGACCAGATTGCGGTGATAATTCACTTTATTCACCAACGCTGCTACCGCACCGCTTTCTGCCGCACCGGCCACATATTCGCTGCCGTCAAAACGCTCGCCCTGTAACGCCACAAACAAATCGCCCGACGCAATTGCGCGACTGTCGGTGGACACCGCATTGAATCGCACATCCGCTCCGATGAGCGTGCCGCCTAAAACTTCTGCTATCTGAGATAAGAGCATCATGAGGTGACCCATTCCGGATGAGTTCTGGCGGGTTCCCATACACTCAGGGCACGGCGCGCTATTTCGCTATCGCTGAAGGGTTGCTTCACGCCATTTATTTCCTGATATTCCTCGTGCCCTTTGCCGGCAATCAAGATCGCATCCACCGCTTGCGCCATGTTGATCGCACGGGTGATCGCGTGAGCGCGATCTTCAATGACCTGATGCTTTCCCTGCACGCCAAACAGAATTGCATCGATGATCGCTTTGGGGCTTTCGCTGCGCGGATTGTCACTGGTGATAATGCACTCGTCGGCCAGCTTCGAGGCAACCGTTCCCATCATCGGACGCTTGCCGCGATCACGATCGCCGCCGCAACCGAATACGCAAATAACTTTGCCGCCGTCTTCCAGGGTGATTTCTTTCAGCGCTTGCAGCGCCTTTTCCAGTGCATCCGGAGTGTGCGCGTAATCGACCACAACCATCGGCTTGCCCTTGCCGCCCATGGCTTGCATCCGTCCGGCGACTGCTTTTTGCTGTTCCAATTCCCGCACCGCATCGGCCAACCCGACACCGCTCACCAGCAGCACCGCCAGCACGCCGAGCATGTTGGCCGCATTGAATCTGCCGATCAGACGGCTATACAATTCCACTGCGCCCCAACTGGAATGAATGTGTAAATTCATGCCATGAGCATTTATTTTTAGATGGTCGCCGAACACCATGCGGATACCGAGCCGCTCAGCCAAACGCAACGCTTCATCGGTCAATCCATAACCGACCACCTCGATAGTGCCATCGCGCAAAGCCTCGGCCAATTCGGCCCCGTAGGCATCATCCAGATTAATCACCGCATATTTAAGTTGTTCCCATTCGAACAGTTTGCGCTTGGCCGCTGCATAGCTGACCATATCACCGTGATAGTCGAGATGATCCCGGCTCAAATTGGTGAGCAGCGCCACGTCGTAATGCACCGCATTGACCCGCCCTTGAACCAGCGCATGGGAAGACACTTCCATCGCTACCGCCTGCACTTCCTGCTCGACAAATTCCGCCAGCAAACTGTGCACACTAATGGCATCCGGCGTGGTATTCAAAGTCGCTTGCAGCGCACCGGGCAAGCCATTCCCCAGCGTTCCCAGCACCGCACTTTTACGCCCCAGCTCGGTCAGTGTGCGTGCGATCCAATGACTGCAAGTTGTTTTGCCATTGGTTCCGGTCACCCCCACCATCCACAGCTTTTTGGAAGGTGCGCCATACACTGCATCCGCCAGTTCTCCGGCATGAGCATGCAAATCATCGATGGCCAGATGGGGAACTTGCCATGACTCGTCCCAGGCAAATTTTTTGGCATCCCAGATCACCGCATTCGCACCGTTGGCTATGGCTTGCGCAATAAATTGCCGTCCATCCACGCGTCCGCCGGGATAGGCCACGAAGGTATCTCCGGCTTTAACCGCACGGCTATCCGCGACCAGATGGCTAATCTTCACACCCAGCGTTGCCAGCTGTTCGGGGTGGAATTGACTCACACTTCCTCCCGGATAAAGTCGGCAGGGGTCGGCTGCATCACATTGTCGAGCGGCGCATCGTTCGGCACGTTGAGCATGCGCAAGGCCGCGCCCATCACATTGCTAAATGCGGGAGCCGCAACCTGTCCGCCGTAATACTCCGCACCGCTGGGCTCGTTAATCATCACCGCCACGATCAGGCGCGGATTCGATGCGGGTGCCATACCGACAAACGAGGCCACATAACGGTCAACGTAATGCCCGCCTTCCAGCTTGTGTGCCGTACCGGTTTTGCCCGCCACACGATAACCGACCACCTGCGCCAGTGGTGCAGTGCCTCCCGGCCTGACCACCATTTCCAGCATGTCGCGCACAGCGCGTGCCGTCGTCGCCGAATAAACTTTGCTACCCACGCTGGCTCCGTCCTGTTTGAGCAAGGTCACCGGACGCAATTCGCCATCGTTGGCAAACACGGTATAAGCGCGCGCCAATTGCAGCAGATTCACCGAAATGCCGTTGCCGTACGACATGGTGGCCTGCTCAATCGGCATCCATTTTTTGTAATCGCGCAAGCGACCTGCCGCCTCGCCGGGGAATTCGCATCCGGTAGACGCACCGAATCCGTCTTCGTTCAGGCTGTGCCAGAACTGCTCGGGTTTCATCATCAGCGCAATCTTGGAGGCACCGACGTTGCTGGATTTTTGGATGACCTGCGCCACGGTGAGCGAAGCTTCGGGATGGGTATCGTGTATCTTGCGTCCGCCCACGCTGTACACGCCGTGCTCGGTATTAATGACGGTTGCCGGAGTGATCTTGCCCAACTCCAGCGCCGCCGCCACGGTAAACGGCTTCATGGTTGAACCGGGCTCGAACAGATCGGTCAGCACATGGTTGCGCAACAAGTTGGTGCCGGGCTTTTCGCGATTATTCGGGTTGTAGCTCGGCCAGTTCGCCATCGCCAACACTTCGCCGCTTTGCGCATCCAGCACTACGATTGAACCGGCCTTGGCTTTATGTTGCTCGACCGCCTGCTTGATTTCGCGGAATGCCAGAAATTGGATTTTATTATCCAGACTGAGCGCGACATTGCCGCCTTCCTTGGGCGCGCGCAGACTGGCGACATCCTCGACAATATGTCCGCGCCGGTCTTTGATCACGCGATGGCTTCCCGCCTTACCGCCCAATTGCGCCTGCAAGGACAGCTCGATTCCTTCTTGCCCGTTGTCGTCCACGTCGGTAAAGCCCAACAGGTGCGAAGTCACTTCGCCGCCCGGATAATAGCGGCGGTATTCGCGCTTCAACGACACCCCGGCGATGCCCAGAGTCACCACTTTCTCGGCCACTTCCGGCGGCAGTTGGCGCTTAAGGTAGATAAAGTCATGCGAAGTGTCCGTCATACGCTTCTTCAGATCATCGGCATCCATGCTGAGAATTTGCGCCAACTGACTGATCTGCGCCGGAGTCGCCTCTACATCCTGCGGACTGATCCAGATCGACTCAACCGGCGTACTGATCGCCAGCGGCTCACCAAAGCGGTCGCTGACCATGCCGCGATGCGCATTGATATCGATCACCCTGCCATAGCGCGCATCGCCCTTTTGCTGCAAAAAGTCGTTGTGTATCCCCTGCAAATATATTCCGCGCGCCAGCAATCCGCCCAGGACAACCAGCAGAATCACAAACAATACATGCGAGCGCCAGGCCGGCAGCATCATTTGTCCATTCGTCTGTATGTTTTTGGTATGGCGCACTACGGAGTCACCTTATTTTTGCCATCTTCGATGCGCACGAACTGAATCTGTTTGCTTAGCGGCATTTGCATCTGTAATTGTTTGCTGGCGATCTTCTCCACGCGGGAAGACAACGCCAAGGTACTTTGCTCCAGTTGCAATTGCCCCCACTCCACTTCCATTTGCTGCGCCTTGTCTTTTTCGCTTTGCAGCTCGACAAAATACTTGCGCGCCTTGTGCTGCGAAGTCACCACGCTCAATGCGCAAATGATTGCCAAACAAAGAAGGAGTAGATTCAACTTAGCGGCCATGATGCTGGCCTCCGGTGTATTCAGCTACGCGCAATACCGCGCTGCGTGCGCGGGGATTGATTTTCAGCTCCTGCACCGAGGGGTGAACCGCTTTGCCGACCAGACGCAACTTGGCTTGGGGAATGTCCGCAGCGCGGATGGGCAAATTGCGCGGAAGTTTGTCCCCTTGCGCCATGTCGCGCATAAAGCGCTTCACAATTCGATCTTCCAGAGAATGAAAACTAATCACTGCCATTCGTCCGCCTATCGTTAAGCTGCCCATACATTGCGGCAATACACTCTCGAGTTCCTCGAGTTCGCGGTTGATATAAATCCGTATAGCCTGAAAGGTGCGCGTCGCCGGATTTTTCCCGGGCTCGTGAGAGTGCACATTTTGCGCGACGATTTCGCTGAGATGCCGCGTGGTGAGGATGGGACTTCCTTGGCGCGAAGTAACAAGCGCTCTTGCAATCTTCCTAGCAAACCGTTCTTCGCCATAGTTACTTATTACCTCCGCTAATAAACCTTCATCAACTGTCGCCAGCCACTGCGCGGCAGTTTCCCCCCTGCTCGTGTCCATGCGCATATCCAGCGGCGCATCGAAACGAAAACTAAAACCGCGTTGCGCATCGTCCAATTGCGGCGATGACACGCCCAAGTCCAACAACACACCATCAACCTTGTCGATGCCGAGTTCGACCAACACCTCGCTCAATCTTTCAAAGCCGCAATGCACGATTTGAAAACGCGCATCGCTGATTCCCCGCGCCTCTGCGATTGCCATCGGATCTTTATCCAGCGCAATCAGTCTTCCCTGCGCGCCCAGCTTCTCCAGAATCAAACGGCTATGTCCGCCGCGCCCGAATGTGCCATCCACATAAATTCCATCCGGCTTGATCTGCAACGCATCAACCGCTTCATTCAGTAAAACGGTCGAGTGAACCAGGCTCTGGCTCAAAGCGTGAAGCCCTCCAGTTCCGGCGGCAAATCTCCCACGGTAAAACCGGACATCTTTTCGTTCTGCGCCTGCCAGCGCGCCTCGTCCCACAACTCGAATTTATTGCCCTGCCCGACCAGCATCACGCGCTTATCCAGCACGGCATAACTGCGCAAGGTCGGCGAGACCAGCACCCGTCCTGCGGCATCCATCACCACATCTTCTGCATGACCAACTAGGAAACGTTGCAACGCGCGAATGCGCGGATTGAAAGCGGAAAGCTGCATCAGCTTCTCGCGTATGGGTTGCCACTCGGGCTGCGGATAGAGCAACAGACAGCCATCGGCATCGGCGGTCAGCACCAACTGACCCTCGCACTGCGCAAGCAACATGTCGCGATGCCGAGCCGGTATCGCGAGTCTCCCCTTGCTATCCAGATTAAGTTGCGCCGCCCCCTGAAACATCCCCTAAGCCCCGATTTGATTCACCCACAAAAACCCACTTTTTACCACTACGCAGCACTATATTGAAAAATATACCCGTGGTCAAGCATAAAAACGTGAATTTTCTTTGCGCGACAAGGAGTTAGCGTCTTCCGTTAAGGCAAAATAAATATGCTTAAAAAGCAATAGATTGCAGAATTAAGCTAAAGTTGATTGTTATGATAAGGGGTAAATAGTTCACATTTGAGGTGTTCAAACTGAGGGGGATTGCTAAAAGCTTATTTCTTGACCCGCTACCGTCTTGTAGCGGCGAGTGGGGGTGATTATTTCTCTAATAAACTTTGCGAAATGACGCGAATTCCGAAAAACCTATCTGTATTAATAGGCTGTCAAAATAACATCCGTATGCCACAATGCGGCAAGTGTGTCACTCGCAAGCAGTAGCGCGATGTTACATTCTTAATTCATGCTCATCACAACAAGCATTAGCTAAGCCATGGAACAAACAGAGCACACCACTACCGAAATGCATGAGTTGCTGTCAGAAGAGCAAATTGTCGCCAGATATCAGGAAATCTGTAGAACGTTATCTATAGCACCGCCAAAATTTCTGATAAAAGCAGAAGAAGAGATGCATGAATATAGCGGGCAGCATGTTCGACACGCAGATGGAACGTGCTGTATTTATCTCTCGTCCAAGGTTAGATTAATTGGATGGGTGAATGCAATAATTATTCATGAGTTGGCTCACCATGCCCTCTATCTTGCAGGTTACATCGGTTCTGGTCATGCATGGGTAATGCTTGCAACGGAACAGATTTTGATCAAAAAAGCAGGGCTGGATTTTGACAGCATCATGTGGGATGCACAGAACAATTGGCCGAAACATATTTCATGGTGCGTCTGGCTGAAACACGTTCAGTATGCGTATGAGGTCGTCAGTTGGCCCGTTGTCGAGTCCGAAATAATTTCAAAATCATCCGCAGATATCGCCGCATGGGTGCTGCAACAGCATGCGCCGTTTGAAGGAGTGTTTGGATGCCATTGGATATGGAAAAAACCGTTGGAGATGTACCACACCATCATATCCGACCTCCGCTCTCGGCGAATATTGGCGCAGTGGACAATCCGTGCTTTGTTGTTGGCTAGTTTTGTGTTACCTACTCTCGTAGATCAGATTGGCTCACCGGGGCTAAAAAAAGTGACTGCGGTTGCTTTATTCGGAACACTGATTTTGGTCATGCTCTTTGTCGGGCTGGCTGAAATTTATAACCAGATTACTACATTTGCCAAAAACTTATGACGAAAGGTGGCTAAGATCAAAGCAGTATTCAACAACAACTGATAGGCAATATGGATAAATAATAGGGGACAGAACTGTCTTGTGCGCCTTGCTGAACGGATGGGTTTCGCACAACACGTTAGGTTTCAGGTAGCGCGGAACGGAGGCCAAGATGTTCAACGAACGGATCGAAATCCCTATCGCTATACAGAAGAGGCAGTCCGCGCTCGATGCAGTGGGTGGCGATAACCGTATCAATCGTCTTGCGCACGGTTATTCCGACTGACCGCAGCACTCGAAAGTTCTTGGCGGCTTGAATGGCTATGCTCCGTCCAGCCAAGTCTACAATTACCAACGAAGTCATGAGCTTTTTCGCTTGGTTGAAGTCCCGCTCGCTGCCAAAGCCTTGCAGCACCTCGGTCAAAATAAGGTCGCCTATCGCAATCGGCACTACACCAAGCAGCGCGTCCAGCTTTTCCACCTGCGGTGTCGAGGTTCCACGAAAGTAGTCGATCCAAACACTGGAATCGACCAGAATCATTTGTCGCTTCTCATCGCATCAAGATCGCCTTGCCAATTGAGCTTGCCGCGAAAGCGCTTAATTCCCTCTTGTTGTCGTAACTGCAGCAAGGTACGGAGTCCAAGTTCAACCGCTTCCCGCTTGGTTTTTAACCCGGTCACCCGAAGAGTGCTTTTCATTAGCTGGTCATCAATTACGATATTGGTTCGCATGGTGTGTACCCTTTCGTTTTTTCATACACATTGTAGACCGTGACCACGCAACTGGCAATAATTGAAACCAGAATATGCAGATAATCACCTACAGGCAGCCAAGCGCGGACGGGCAAAGGGCATCAATCCCTACTGCCTAGCCCCTCAGTTTGAACATTCGTCAGGCAACTCGTTCAGTTCTTCGTTTTCGCGCGCGAAAGTCACTTGCCGGTTTTTACCTTGTCCGCTTATTCGCAGGACGTAGATACTGTCAAAGTCGCTGTCTTCCCAAGCCGGTACAGTTTGAGGATTGCCACCTAGAGTGATCAACAAAGCGGCGGCCAGCTTCTCCGCCAAGTGGTGCTCCCATGCAACGATCTGGGTTCCATTGGTCTGAGCGAGCAGCGCTGCGGTAAGCTGGGGAACATCTTCCATGCCCCAATCAATATTCACCGGGAGGGCTGCTTTGATTGCCAGCGGCTCTATGGTGGCAAGCGGTCTGAGATAGGGATACGGAACACCCCGGTCAGTTTTCTTGATGGCGGGATTGGGCGCGTAGATAACGTCCGGCGTGCCATATTTTGCAATCAGCACGGAGGGCAGCGCCAAGGCGCGATTCAGCCCTTTGCAGGACAACTGGCCTAAACCTTGGTCAGGCTTTTCAGCATGCCGCACGATGACAATGGTGGAGTCCGCACAGGCCAGTGGCAGATAGGCGGCACCTGCCACTAGGCAGAGTTGCAAAGCCAGCTTCCTGTAGGCGGCGTTCACAATAAGACGGCGAGCCAAAGGGCCACGCCAACTGCGGCAGAAATTCCGGCTGCACCGAATAGCCATCTTTTGCGCGTCAATGCGGTGATCGATGCCAGCGCAATCGCAATTTGGATCATGGTCATCGCCAAGGCCAATTTATGATGCGGATGCATCAAATGCTCGCTTTCCAAATTGGCTTTCTCTGACTCGGCTTCCAGTGCCTCTGCCTTGAGCTTGATTTCTTTTTTGTCGGCATCGTATTTTTTTAGCTGTTCTTGGTAATAGCTTTGCTTTGCAGGCGGAGCCAGTTCGGCGGCCAAGCTCATCAGATGCGCCTTGTTGCTTTTTGACTCGAAAAAATTCCACTGATCCGATGCTTCGGTTTTTTTCAGCACTGCTTCATTTTTCATGAGCATCGATTCATTCTGCGTCGCGCCCCCCTGATAGCTGATGATGGCACCGACTGAAGCCAGAATAGCGGTGAAAATGGCAACCTGCCCCGACAGCCTGTCTCCGCCATGCGCCTGATGTTCCAGCTCATGTTCGTGCGCTCCGTGAACATGGAATCCGTCTGCTGACATATTTTTTCCTTAACAAGTGGTGGATTAATTATTTGAATATCATAATCGATATTAATGACAGAAAGAACCTCTTCAAACGGCGAGTTCGAAATGAAGGGCGGTATTTACTGTTTCCATGTGCATTATAAATATTATGTCCGCGCATTGCGGCAAGGTTGCCGGAGCCTCATAATGCGCATGTTTAGGAATTACCGGAGCAAAATCATCATGAGCGGAAATTTATTTATTATCAGCGCGCCCTCCGGCGCAGGCAAAACCAGCCTGGTTGGCGCTTTGCTGAAACACAACTCGCAGATTGATTTATCTGTTTCCTACACCACGCGCGCTCCGCGCTCCGGCGAAACCGACGGGGTCAGTTATCACTTCGTGACCCGCGAAAAATTCATGGAAATGGCACAGCGTGGCGATTTCCTCGAAAGCGCCGAGGTGTATGGCAATTTATATGGCACGTCACAATCCTGGATCAGCCAGGAGATTGCCAAAGGACGCGACATTTTGCTGGAGATCGACTGGCAGGGCGCGGCACAGGTGCGCAGTAAATTTCCGGACTGTATCGGCATCTTCATTTTGCCGCCTTCGCTGGCAGCTCTGGAATTGCGCCTGAAAGGCCGTAATCAGGACAGCGCAGAGATCATTGCCAAACGGCTTCACGCGGCGCGCGAGGACATATCTCACGTTGCCGAGTTCGACTATGTTATTATTAACGATAAGCTGGACGTTGCTTTGCAACAACTCAATGCCGTCGTAATCGCCGCCGGACTAGGTCGTAACCGGCAACTCAAACGTCAATCAGAACTAATTAATCAGTTACAAGAATAGGAGAATTTCATGGCCCGTATCACTGTCGAAGATTGTATGAAATATATACCCAATCGTTTTGAACTCACTCTGGCTGCGGCTTACCGCGCCCGTCAACTGGCCAACGGTGCCAGCCATCTGAGCGATGACAGCAGAGACAAACCCACCGTTGCTGCCCTGCGTGAAATCAGTGACGGCAAAGTCGGCATCGAGATTTTGAATCGCGGTGTAGCGTAACGCCAACCCCGATTTCCCTAAAGCCGGACTGTCGGATACAGGCCATCAGGCTTTAGGGAAGCTCTAAAATCAACTTGCTGCGCCAAGCAAGGCGCGCGAATTCCAATTCTGGATAGCATAGCGCATGGATTCCCGGAGTTATCCATATGACCCAACTTGATGCCGAGGCATTAATCCAAGAGGTTACCGCGTATCTGAAGCCGCAGGATGTGGCTTCGGTACAAAGCGCTCTTGAATTCAGCGCCACCGCGCATCAGGGTCAAGTTCGCCAGTCCGGCGAACCCTACGTTTCACATCCCATCGCTGTAGCACGCATCCTCACACCATTGCATATGGACACGCAGGCAATTATTGCCGCGCTATTGCACGATGTGGTCGAAGATACTTCCATAAGCATTGAAGATGTCGGGCAAAAGTTTGGTAAATCTGTCGCCGAAATGGTGGAGGGTTTAAGCAAGCTGGACAAGCTGGAATTTGAAACTCAGGAAGACGCGCAAGCCGAGAATTTTCGCAAAATGCTGATGGCCATGGCGCGCGACGTGCGCGTCATCCTCATCAAGCTGGCCGACCGCTTGCATAATATGCGCACTCTGAATGCGGTCTCGCCGGAAAAAAGCCAGCGCATTGCCCGCGAAACGATGGAAATATACGCGCCCATCGCCAACCGCCTCGGACTGAACACCATCTTTCAGGAGCTGCAAGACCTGTGCTTCATGCACCTACACCCCAATCGCTATTCGGTATTGGCAAAAGCGTTAAAAGTCGCGCGCGGCAACCGGCGCGAAGTCGTCGGCAAGATACTCGAAGCGATCAAACAACGGCTGGCAGAAAACCAGATCAAAGCCGAAGTGAAGGGGCGCGAAAAACATATTTTTGGAATTTACCAAAAGATGCAATCCAAATCCCTGGCATTTTCACAGGTGCTGGACATTTACGGCTTTCGGGTATTGGTTGATGATGTCGCCTCCTGTTATCTCACTTTGGGCGCACTGCACAGTCTGTACAAACCCTTTCCCGGCAAGTTCAAAGACTATATCGCCATTCCCAAAGTAAACGGCTATCAATCGCTGCATACCGCGCTGTTCGGCCCGTTCGGCACGCCGATCGAGGTGCAGATCCGCACTTTCGAAATGAACAAAATTGCCGAAGCCGGACTGGCTTCGCACTGGCTGTACAAAACCACCAAGACCCCGATTAATGACCTGCACAAGAAAACGCACCAATGGCTGCAAAGCCTGCTGGAAAGCCTGTCACAAAGCGGCGACTCGGTAGAATTTCTGGAACATCTGAAAATCGACTTATTCCCGGATGAGGTTTATGTGTTCTCACCCCACGGAAAAATCTTTGCCCTGCCCCGTGGCGCGACGGCTGTTGATTTCGCTTATTCCGTGCATACCGACATCGGCAATCGTTGCGTGGCGGTCAAAGTAAATTTCGAATTAGTGCCTTTGCGCACCGAGCTGAAAAATGGCGACCGCGTGGAAATCGTTACCGCTCCGCATGCCCATCCCAATCCGGCCTGGTTAAATTATGTGGTCACCAGCCGTGCGCGCGGAGAAATACGCCATGCGCTCAAGACTATGCATCTGGATGAATCCGCCGCTCTCGGCGAGCGATTGCTCGGGCAAGCACTCACATCGCTCGGGGTCAAACCGCAGGATATACCGGATGTATGCTGGGAAAGAGTGCTCAAAGAAACCGGCGCAAAATCCCGGCAGGAAATATTTGCCGACATCGGACTCGGCCGCCGCTTGAACATGATCATCGCCCGGCAACTGGCACGAGTAGGCGAAATTCAGGGTCAATATCCGCACAGCAGCAGCGGAGCGATCACGATTCTGGGTAACGAAGGAATGGCGATGCAATTCGCCAAGTGCTGCCGCCCGATACCCGGCGACCCGATCATCGGTGTCATCAAACCCGGGCAGGGATTAATCGTGCATACACACGACTGTCCAACCTTGCGCAAAGGGCGTAGCGGCTCTGAAGAATGGCTGGATGTGGCATGGGACAAGAATCTCAACAAGCTGTTCGACGTAAGCATCAAACTCATCGTGGCGAATCAGCGCGGAGTGTTGGCCAAGGTGGCCTCTTCCATCGCTGAAGCCGAATCGAATATCGAGAATGTGCATTTCAGCAACGAGGGGGAATACACCGCACTGTATTTCACGCTGCAAGTTAACAACCGCGTGCACCTCGCCAACGTGATGCGCAATCTGCGCCGAATAACCGAAGTGGTGCGCATCACACGGGTTAAAAGTATTCCCGCGTAATCATTTTAGCGCTTACGTTCCTGTCATCTCCTTCAGGAAAGCGATCACATTGT
>PLYB01000237.1 GCA_003151655.1 Gallionellaceae bacterium
AACCACAAGGTATGTCTATTCACTCCCAGTAAATGGCCTTTTATGCTGATTTGAAATTTCATCTCCTTGTTATCCAATGGATATGAAAAAGGAACTTGGTCTTTAGGATTGGGGCTGGTAGGCGTGTTGTTGGGTTGAGAGGAATGGGAATAAAAAAGGAAGTAATTTTGTTTATAAATTTGGAGGGGTTCATCAGATGGAGTCCATTCCTCAGCAAGCCCTATACCCCGCTCTGCTATGAGTGACCTGTATTTTTTTTTCGATTCACTTTTTGCCACTTGTTCCTGCGCTACCTGGTTGTAACATTCGAGCACTTTATCGGATGGCACTTTGCCTTGCATATCCAAGCAAGTTTGCAGGCTGTTTTTATCTTCGATCGCACCTGCGATGGCAGCCAGAAAAAATTGGAGTGCGAATAGGGCACAAACTGTTGTTACTTTTATTTTGTTCTCCCTCATGGTTATTAATGGCTATCCTGGATACCTTAAATCACCTTGATCGAACACTGACCAATAGCCTTGGCTTCCTTGTGATACTTGCAGGCCAGAACGCTTTGTTTGATCGCATTCTTATGATGTTCCTTCAGAGTTTGCTTATGAGTGCTTCCAGGTCCGTCTTTGGTGCTAATTTCATTATTTTTCTCAAGATAAATTGAACGCAACCCTACACTTTTGAGCCAAGGATTGACTTATGGCTTGATGATAGGTAAACGTCAAAAGCCATTCTGTGCCGTGGCGTACATAAAAACAAGGCTGACCCTCCACTTTCCGGAATTTTGAAGGACGTCAATGTGGCGATAGCATAATGTCACCAAATTCCGCTAAGTGTCGGAAGCCGTATGTCGTGAAGTGCTGCTATCCGGCGATCTGAATCGCCTAAACGCGACCGACTGCGTTCCGGCTGTTAATATGGTGACATGACGTGCCGGATCGTGCCAATAGAAGATGTTCAGAACAATCTTAATAAATACGTGCTTAGTTAATTCGCATAGAAATTTGTCCCTAAAACGACGATAAGCGGTGACCAGCCTTAGACGAAATGTCTATGCCGACCGAGCTTTTGACCAATGACCGATTCAGATCTGAAAAGCGTATTTAAAGGAACGCATCCCGTCGCAAAACGGCGTACCCTGCGTGCAATAGCCGTCTTTGAGGCTATCAAGGGCATTGCTGCGTTCGCTGCCATAATCGGTGTGCTTGACCTGATGCATCACGATGTCCGACACCTCGCGATTGAGTTGATCGGTCGGTTTGGTTTGAATCCCAAGGCTCACTATCCGTCGATCCTTTTGCATTATGCCGAACTCGTCCCAAACGCCGACATGCATTCGCTGGTGATCCTTGCTTTTGTCTACATTCTTGTGCGCCTGTTAGAAGGCTACGGGCTCTGGAACGATCTCGCATGGGGCGAATGGCTGGGGGCGCTATCAGGCGGGCTCTATATACCCTTTGAGACCGGCCATCTTATTCATCGACCTTCAGCCATAATCGGCATAGTGCTCGCGGGCAATGTCTTCATGGTCAGTTTTCTTGCGATTCAGTTATGGAGTAGGCGCACGAGTGACACCACTCACAAATAATTGCTTCGCGACCGGATTCCAGCACTACACTCAACTTTGAACGTCCGCTATTCTCAACCCTTAATGTCTCTTATGTGTCGGGAGCCGCATATCGTGTAGTGCTGCTATGCGGCAATCTAAATTACTGAGGCACGACCGTCTGCTTTCTGGCTGATAATATGGCGACATGACATGCTGGTGTGTGCCACAAGCAGTCAGTTAGAAAACATGGGCATCTCTTTATTCTGGTTTTTTGATACAGTATTTCGGATTCCATGACTCTGGCTAAAATCACATACTTGATTTAATCATTAAGATACAATTTTGCCTGGTCGCATAAATCCAATTCATTGTTACCAATAAATAACGCTATGAATACAGTTGACATATTCCCGTGGAATGAAAATTTCAATACAGGCCTGCCGAAGGTTGATGAACAGCACCACAAATTGGTTCAGTTATTAAATTTGCTGGCCAGTCATGTGACGTTTCAAACGGACATTCCCCGCTTGAATTCCATTATTGATGAGTTGGTGGACTATACGGTCTATCATTTTCAGACCGAAGAAGCGATCTGGCATGAGTACCTCGCGGGCGATTCGCTGGAGTCGAAACATCTGGCAGTTCATGACAGTTTCACGGTAACCATACTCAAGCTAAAAGCTGAAAAAGATACCAAGTCTGCGGAGACCATCATCGAAGAGGTGCTTTCCTTTCTCGCACGCTGGCTGGCTGCGCACATCCTGGAAGATGACCGCTATATGGCGATGGTCGTGCGGGACATGCAATCCGGTATGTCGCTGGAGCAGGCCAAGGTTGCGGCAGAGCCTCAATTGAGCGGAACGACGAGAGCCTTGATAGACATCCTGCTTGCCACATACAAATCCATCGCCAAGAACACCCTGCAATTGATGATGGCAGTTTCACAAAGCAGGCAAGCCGAACAGCAACTTCATATTACAGCCCTGGTCTTCGATTCCAGGATAGGCATCATCATCACTGATGCCAATAGCGCGATACTTCGGGTGAATCAAGCCTTCACTGACATCACTGGTTACGCTGCCGAAGAAGTCACCGGCAAGAACCCGCACCTGCTCAACTCCGGCCGCCAGGATGCAGGTTTCTATGCGGACATGTGGGAGAATATCAACCGTTCGGGTAGCTGGGAAGGCGAAATTTGGAACCGGCGCAAGAGCGGTGAAACCTATCTGGAGTTCCTTACCATCTCTGCGGTGAAAAACCAAGCCGGTATCGTCACGAATTATGTGGGCACATTCAACGACATCACGGCAAGCAAGGCAGCAGAAAACGAGATCAAGAACCTTGTGTTCTTCGACCAACTCACCCAACTGGCAAACCGGCGGCTGCTCACGGACCGGTTCCAGCACGCATTGGCTTCCAGTGTCCGCATTGGAAAACCAGGTGCACTGCTATTCTTAGACCTGGATAATTTCAAGAACCTCAACGATACGCTCGGCCATGACACCGGAGACTTGCTGCTGCAACAGGTTGCGCAACGCCTGACCTCCTGCGTGCGTGACGATGACACGGTGGCACGTATCGGTGGTGACGAGTTTGTGGTGTTACTGGAAAACCTGACTGAGCAACCTTTGAAAGCGGCGACACAGGTGGAAGCCATCGGCGAGAAGATACTCAAATCCCTCCGACAACCCTACCAGATTGACATGAAAGTTTACCAAGGCACCGCCAGCATCGGGGTCACCATGTTTAACGGCAACTCGCAAACGACTGATGAACTGATGAAACAGGCCGACATCGCCATGTATCAGGCCAAACAATTTGGTCGCAATACCGTGCGCTTCTTCGATGAAAAAATGCAAACAAGCATTACCAACCGTTTCTCACTGGAGGGCGAATTACGTAAAGCACTTGAGAACCAGGAATTCGTACTTGATTACCAGGTTCAGGTGGATAGGTCGAATCGTCCTTTGGGAGCTGAGGTATTGATCCGCTGGATACATCCCCTGCGCGGAATGATATCGCCCGCACAATTCATTCCGCTGGCGGAAGA
>PLYB01000207.1 GCA_003151655.1 Gallionellaceae bacterium
AATGCGTAGCGGCAGCACCTTTTAGCGGGCCATTATCAACTGCTGTGACTTTCAAGCCACGTTGAGCCAATTGCCATGTCCAACCGCCGGGGGCGGCACCCAAGTCTACTGCTGTCATGCCTGGCTTTAGCCAGTGTGCTTGTTCGGATTTGTCGAGAAATACCTCGAATGCTTCCGCCAGCTTGAGGTAAGAGCGGCTCGGTGCATCGTGCGCCATGCTGACGCGATGTATGCCGTTATGCGATGTAGAGCTGTTTTCTGGATCGCTGGTGGCGATCAGGGCATGCTGGCTGTCTGGAAAAAAAATGTGTAAACGGAGCAGGGCAGCGTCATCCGTCAAGCGCGACAAGGCTCGCAGTTTTTCTTCCAGCAAAGGTTGAAAACGTCGGGTGAAGCCGGAAAGCATTTTGCCATCATTGGTGTCAGGTACTTCCAGATACAAAGCTCCGAATATTTCCGGCGAAGCCGGAATCGCGGCCAGCAGCGGCGTAAGCCGGTCGCGTTCCGGTAGATCGTTTACCTGTGCATGCAGGTTAAGCAGTTGGCGAGCGAAAGTAAGATGTTTATAACTCAGGCGCGGCTTGCCTTGCAGAATGACATAGCCGCTATTTTCCGTTGCATTGATGGATTTCGCCTGCGATTCTTCGACGCAGTCGCGCTCAAAGCCGGGGCGGCAATAAATCAGCCATTGTTGCGGGTGTGTGGTTTCCATGGCGCGCATGCTAGGCGTTGGGGCGCTAATTAGCAATGCAAGCGGCAATATATTTGCAAAACTATGCCGTACCAAATTTAGTTTCTACCAAAACACCTAGTTCTTTCAGGAATGGAGTCGGCAAAATTCCGCCAGCGCAGACGATGATCGCATCGTTGCGCAGTTCAACTGCTTGACCGTTGTAATCCAGCTTAGCTTTATTCTGCTCGACCAGTTTTACGGTCGACTTGAGCATGACCTTTATTTTACCCTGTGCTTCCAATTCCTTTAGTTGCTCACGATTCTTTGCTTTGCCGCGACCGAAAGCATCGCTCCGGTAGGAAAGGGTGACCGTGGTGCCGGGCTCTCTGGCAATGGCAATGGCCGCTTCGAGTGCGCTATCGCCACCACCGACCACCAGTACATGCTTGTTGCGGTATTGTTCAGGGTCGATCAAACGATACACAACTTTGGGCAGGTCTTCTCCCGGAACACCTAGTTTGCGCGGCGTTCCGCGACGGCCAATTGAAAGCAAGACCGTGCGCGTTTGATAGCTTTGTTTCGTGGTTTTTACCATGAAACCTTTGTCGGTTTTGGTAATTCCTTCCATGCGTTCGTTATAGTTGATCTTTATGCCTGTTTTCTTGATCACGCCATGCCAGAATTCCAGCAGTCTTTCTTTGCTGATCTCGGTCATTTTGACTTCACCAATGATCGGTAGTTTGATCGGTGCTGTCATCGCGATTTTATTGCGGGGATATTGGAAAATCGCGCCACCCAGAGATTCTTCTTGCTCTACTACCGCGTAACGTAATCTTCTATCGATGGCTCCAAGCGCCCCGGCAAGCCCTGCCGGACCCGCACCGACGATCACCACATCAAGAGGGTTGCTGCTTCCCTTTAGTTTGCTGATGGAGTCAATTGCTTGCGTACCTTGCGTGGCCGCCTTGCGAATGAGTCCCATGCCGCCCAATTCACCGGCGATAAAAATACCCGGAATATTGGTTTCAAAACTGGGGGAGACTTGGGGGATGTCCATGCCTCGTTTTTCAGTGCCGAACACGAGGGTAATGGCACCGTGCGGGCAAGCCGCCATACAGGCACCGTGGCCGATACACACCGTCGGATTGATAAATACAGCCTTGCCTTTAATCATCCCGATTGCCTCTTCCGGGCAGGCGGCGATGCAACTACCCGCGCCCAAACATTTTTTGGGGTCGATCAGTGGGTGCAGTGATGAGGGTTCCGTGAGTCCGGCTTCTACCGACTCTTGTAGTTGCTCCACAGCGGCGGTTTCTTTTTTACTTTTTCCGCGTAGGTAAAAAAATACCACGATAGCAAGTGGGATTGCGTAGATTTCGAGTCCGTAAGTTTCCATGTTGGATTTGGTCGGTGTAGAAGTGGGATGAATATCAGAGCATCCAGAATAATTCGATTATGCTTTATTCATGTATCGTCTGGCAGTATTCTATGCGCGCTCGCAAGGGGTGGCAATATTGATTTTAACAGCACTACGGTCGGTGACTCGATTGGTTCGCTACAAACCAGTCTAAATGACATGTTGAGTTGAACCCGTTCGTCACTTGAGGCAAGATGCGCGTTCGGGATTTATCCCCCAAGAGTATTTTGTAATAACTAACCGACAAGAGAAAATAAATATGGGCGCACAGTGGAAAGCCAGGCACAAAGAAATCGCAGCGAACGCAAAGGGTCAGATTTTCGGCAAGCTCGCCAAAGAAATCATGGTGGCCGCGAAAGGCGGTGCTGATCCAAGCGCTAATTCGCGTTTGCGCCTTGTGGTCGAGCAAGCAAAAAAAGTATCCATGCCCAAAGAAACACTGGATCGCGCCATCAAAAAAGGTGCAGGTCTGCTCGACGGTGGTGCGCAACTCGAACGCCTCGTCTATGAAGGCTTTGCCCCGCACCGCGTACCCGTCATCGTCGAATGTCTCTCCGATAACATCAATCGCACCAAGTCCAGCATGAACGTACTGTTCCGTAAAGGCCAGCTCGGTGTGGAAGGCTCCGTCTCATGGGACTTTAACTATGTTGGCATGATCGAAGCCGCGCCGAACTCAAAAGAAACCGACGCGGAAGTGGCCGCCATCGAAGCGGGCGCGCAAGACTTTGAGCCATCCGAAGAAGGTGCAACTCTGTTCATTACCGACGTGACCGATCTCGATGCCGTGTGCAAAGCCTTGCCCGCGCAAGGCTTCACCGTCACCTCCGCCCAACTAGGCTACCGCCCGAAGAACCCCGTTACCCTCAGCAGCGATGCAGAGCGCGAAGAAGTAGAAGCGTTCCTGAGCGCGATCGATGAAGATGATGACGTGCAGAATGTTTATGTGGGACTGGCGGGGTAGAGGCGGGAAGAGTAAAGAAACCGAGCAATTAGCTCGGTTCTTGTCTGGCTTAATTCAATGGCTAATTCTATTTGAGAAGGGAAGATGCTTACGACAACTTTAACTGTACCTTGGATTTTGCTCCCGGTTTTGCTTTGGGAATAAATCCGGATAACCTGCAACGAATCCCTTCGATCTTCTTGCCATTTTCAAATCGAATCGAATCGCACACCATGATCTCCCGTTTTGCGGCTAGCTCCGTCAGGTGGAGACGTGTCTGGGCAAGTGAAATATCTACAGCAGCAGCAATCTCGGTATCGAGTTTTTCACCGTGTATTTTAAGGTATTGAAGTATTTTATTCGTAGGCATAGGTCGATTACCGGGCAGAAAAAAGACCGGAGATTTAACCGGTCTTTGCATTGTACCTACTGATTGCGATGTTTACTTCTTTTATCGGTTTACCGCTGCTTTCAGCGTAGCCCCTGCTTTGAACGCCGGCACCTTGGATGCCTTAATTTTTAACTCCGCTCCCGTCTTGGGGTTGCGTCCAACACGTGCTGCGCGTTGGCGTACTTCAAACGAGCCAAAGCCAACCAGAGATAAGGAGTCGCCTTTTTTCAGCGTAGCGGTAATGATTTCGATCAATCCGGCGACGTTGCGGTCAGCGTCTGCCTTTGTGCTCCCCGTTTTCTTTGCGAGTGCATCTATCAGTTCTTTGCGATTCATGTGTATAGCTCCCTGTAGTTTGTTATGGTCATACGCATGGAAATATTTCCGGTGAGGATTGTTTAGGATATTGCGCCGGAAAGCAAGGCATTCTCACTCATATCGAAGTAATGAATCATAGCCGACTAATCTGAATGTATGGCAATTCCAACTTGGCTGAAAATTTTTGCTGCTTCGAAATGAGTTTTTGCGCGATCAGATCAATAAATGCTAATAATCTGGCGACGATCTTTCAGTGACGTGGCAATATAATGCTCTTCTCCCTTTTGGAAGCTGAGAAACTGTAAGCCTATTCTGAATTGGTGATTCTCCGAGCTTAGGATGGTATAGGCCATCCGCCCCCTGATTTCAATAATCTTTTCTTTTTGTTTGCTTGTATACCAAGGCAATGCCAGCAAAACTGTAACGTCATCTGTTACAAATATATTATGATCGGAAAAAATACTCGTCCCAGAAAGTGATACTTCGTAAGTGCGACCATGGAAAATTTCATTTTTACCATGGTCGTTATAAACAATAGCAATTTTCCAATGAGCGACGTACCGTGGTTCTCGAGGTATGAGAGTATTGGAGTCTTCCTGTTTCAAAGTCGTTATTGAGTTTTCCTTAGACACGTGCGAATTTCTGCCCGCTTGTTTTTTTCTTGATACATCATGGTTACGCCGCAGCCGATGTTTGCCTACGAATCCAGCTAAACGGCTTTTCACAAACTTGGGCGGATGAAAAATGACTGATATTTGTTCAGACTCTGCGGAGTTTTCTACGGTGACGAGTCGCGTGTACCGATATTTTGGGGCAACGCGGATGCCTGGTCTTGTTGGGGCGTGCGTATGCCTGATCTTATTGCTCACATCGCACCTCTATACTTATAGAGTTATTGAATAGGGTTGCTGAAAAATAGCATTGCAGGTAATCATTCAACTCGTGTCATCATAAATTTGCGTGGCACATTCAGTTTTATATTTTTGAGAATTAGCGGTACATTCATTATTCCGCTGCACGCCTTGCTGAAGCACACCGGAATGGCTCAACTGAAAGGACACCTATTAGTCTTCTATCGTTGCCAAAATATGCAAATGAAACGGTAACACCCTTGCTTATAAAAGCTTCAACGAAATGTTTTGTGGTGCAGACCCAGTTAACCATAGATTTTTCTAAAGTGTTTTTAAGCGAAGCCCAGGAAACACTGTCGGAACTGATGTCCAAAAGCGTGTAGTTGTATTGCAATTCATTTGACACGCCAACGGCGGAATCCAGGCGAGTTGTTTTATCAACCATCTTCGGCAGGGCTACATTTTCTTGCGATGCAATTGCCGATAACTCATTATCACTATAGGCATACCATGAGCGATCAGGGCCGTTTATCCGGAATTGTTCTATTATTTTTGCCGCATTTGTTTTGCGCAAGTAATCCTGATAAGCAGGAATCGCAACTGCCACAAAGATTCCGAGAACGGCAACTGCCGCAAAAAAACTTCCGATTGCAATTCCTACAGATGAGGATCCCTTGTTGCTTGTGTTTCTGGTGGCCGTCTTGCCAGACTTAGCGCGACGAAGCTCTTGCCTTCTTGCAAATGCTCTGTCTTCTGCTTGAGTGGCATCTTCATTGGTGCCAATTGTCGAGCTATGGAACTTATCGCTTTCTGAGGCAGAACTTGTTTTTTTGGTATTCATCGACACCGCTTTAACCTCGGTGACTTTGTTGCCAACCATGGCTAACGCTTTAGTCTCTTTATTCAATCTATTTGTTGATTTATTCATTTGAGTTTCTCCTGGCTTTCGATGTCGCTGTGATTCGTTTATAAAGAATTGGCTTGGCGGCTAAATACTAAATTCGTCCGAGTTAAGCCAAAATCCAATCGCATGTGTTTAAGTTGCAGGTATGGTTACATATCAATTCATATGACAATAGGAACTAAGTCACATTCTGGTAATGAATTTACGGTAGAAATAGAGATGCCGCCTATTCTGTAGATACTAGGGCTATGGCGGACATGCCGAGTTAGAATGGCGAACGATAATATTCTCAGGGGGGCGTGAAGATGAGCAACGAGACAGTAATCGGTGCGGTAGATG
>PLYB01000114.1 GCA_003151655.1 Gallionellaceae bacterium
GGCGGCGAAGACCCCGGCGCGCACGGGCGCAATGGCACACATGAAAAAGATGTCACCCTTGCTATCGCGCGCAAATTGAAGGATTTGATCGACGACACACCGGGCATGCGCGCTGTGCTGATCCGCGATGGCGATTATTTTATTCCGCTGGGCGGGCGCGTTGACAAAGCGCGCAAGGCACATGCCGATATGTTCGTCTCGATCCACGCCGATGCCTTCGTCAAAGCCAACGCGCGCGGCTCATCCGTCTTCGCTTTATCCGAGCGCGGCGCAACCAGTGCCTCCGCGCGCTGGCTGGCCAAGAAAGAAAACGAAGCCGATTTAATTGGCGGCGTGAATCTGTCCATCAAAGATCCCTACCTTGCGCGCACCTTGCTCGATTTATCGCAAACCGCCACCATTAATGACAGCATGAAAGTTGCCAAGCACGTACTCAGGGAATTGGGCGACATCAATACTCTGCATCGCGGATTTGTCGAACAGGCGGGATTCGCCGTATTGAAATCCCCCGACATCCCGTCGATATTGGTAGAGACGGCATTCATCAGCAACCCGATAGAAGAAAGCCGCCTCTCGGATGACAGTTACCGCGAAAAATTGGCCAGCGCGATATTGAGCGGAGTCAAACGCTACTTCGCGCAAAATCCGGCGCTCTCGAAGCAGAGTCTGGTGCAGAACGAATAGCCTGACAATATATTGTCATGGTGGATCGCCAATTAATCCAGCTGTCATAAACATCATCCAGTCACGGTGGTATGATTAGTCAAAATGACAAAACCTACATGAGAGACCACACATGAGCGTCAGCATCGTTTCTACCCAGCCATTTTCAGACCAAAAGCCCGGCACTTCCGGACTACGCAAAAAAGTGCCGGTATTTCAGCAGCCGAATTATCTGGAAAATTTCGTCCAGTCCATTTTCGATAGCATCGAAGCCCCCAAGGGAGCCACTTTGGTACTTGGTGGTGACGGGCGCTATTACAACCGCAGCGCGATTCAAGTTATTCTCAAAATGGCGGCTGCCAACGGTTTCGGCAAGGTGATGGTCGGGCAAGGCGGTATTCTTTCCACTCCTGCGGCATCATGCGTCATTCGCAAACATAAAACATTTGGCGGGATCATTCTTTCGGCCAGCCATAATCCCGGCGGCCCCGATGGCGACTTCGGCATCAAGTACAACGGCAGCAACGGCGGCCCCGCTACCGAGACGGTGACCGAGGCGATCTTCGCCAAGAGCAAGACTATTTCCAGCTACTGTATTCTCGATGCAGCTGATGTTCCACTCGACACGCTTGGCACCAGCACACTCGGTGGCATGCAGGTACAGGTAATCGATCCGGTGAGCGACTATGCCGAGCTGATGGAATCGCTGTTCGATTTCGCCGCGATACGTGCACTGCTGCAAGGCGGCTTCAACATCAAGTTTGATGCCATGCACGCGGTGAACGGGCCGTATGCGAAAGAGATTTTGGAAAAGCGTTTGGGTGCAACCCTAGGCAGCGTAATGAATGCCGTGCCGCTGGAAGATTTCGGTGGCGGGCATCCCGACCCTAACCTGACTTACGCGCACGAACTGGTAGAGATTATGTACGGCGACAACGCTCCGGATTTCGGCGCTGCCTCGGATGGTGACGGCGACCGCAACATGATCCTCGGCAAACATTTTTTTGTTACGCCGTCCGACAGCCTCGCCCTGCTCGCCGCCAATGCGACGCTGGTGCCCGCCTACCAAAAAGGCTTGGCGGGCATCGCGCGTTCGATGCCGACCAGCGCCGCCGCAGATCGCGTGGCCTCCGCCTTGAATATCCCCTGTTTTGAAACTCCGACCGGATGGAAATTTTTCGGCAATTTGATGGATGCGGGAAAAGTCACGCTTTGTGGCGAAGAAAGTTTCGGCACCGGTTCCGATCATGTGCGCGAAAAAGACGGCTTGTGGGCGGTATTGTTCTGGCTCAATATTCTCGCCGCACGCAAGCAATCGGTAGAAGACATCGTGCGTCAACATTGGGCGAAATATGGCCGCAACTTTTATTCGCGTTACGACTACGAAGGTCTGCCTACCGAGGCGGCAAACGGCTTAGTGCAACATCTGCGCGACAATTTCGCCGCGCTCACCGGCAAACAGTTCGGCAAATACACCGTAGCGAATTGCGACGATTTCAGCTACACCGATCCGGTCGATGGCAGCGTCAGCAAAAACCAAGGCATCCGCATCCTCTTCACCGACGGTTCGCGCATCATCTTCCGCCTCTCCGGCACCGGCACAGAGGGCGCAACGCTGCGGGTATATTTGGAAGCTTACGAGGCAAACGCGTCCTTCCATCATCTCGATGCGCAAGTGGCACTGGCGGAGTTGATTCAAATCGCGATGCTGGTTTCAGAACTGAAGCAACGCACGAGGCGCGAAAAACCGACGGTGATTACCTGATTTTGTAGGGGCGTATGGCAATACGCCCCTACGATTTTTATCGTACCTTGCTCATGCGCCGGGTAATTTCTTTACACAGCACTTTGAGTTTCTCGAATGAGCATTGCGCGCATTCTTCTTTCTCGCTGGAGCTCATCTCACCCGTGGGAACATCATAAAGATGAGCCGTTACCAGATAGCGGCCTTTCTCTATCTCCGCGACGCGCAATGCAACAATCTTTTCCGCATGATAAAACGCGGCGATACGCCGGTAGCAATCGGTCTCGTCGCAATCATTTTTCTTGCTCTCTTCCTGAAACACTTTTTTGACGTAGTGATCAACTTCTGCGCCGTAGCGCAATTCAAATCTGGCAGAAAGACCTTCCACCACATCTTTGCTCAACTCGTTTTTTTCGAATGGAGTTAACGGGCCGGTTACCGCGAGAAACACCGCGACCTCTTTTGCATAAGCCGCCGGAGCAAGAAACAATATTGCTACGGCGAAAACACTCAATAAGTTTTTCATCGCGGCTCCCGTTTACTTCTCCATTTTCTGAAGTTGCTTTGCCAGAATATGCATATTATCCGGCGTATAGCCGACCAGATTCATCAGGACTACATTGTCGCTATCCAGCACGATGGTGTGCGGCAAACCGGTGTAATTGAATGATGCCCGCAATCCGCCCTTGGTCAGTACGATATTGGAGGGAGCCGCCGACAATGATTTAACAAAACTGGCGACGACTGCGGGAGGCTCATCCTCCGCATGCACCGCAATAAATTTCACCCCCTTGAAGCGCTGTTCCAACTTTGCCAACTCCGGCATTTCAACGCGACACGGCTTGCAACTCACCCAGAAAAAATTAATGACCTTCGGACTGCCTTTATCTTTCTTCAACATATAGGGTTCGTCATTCAAAGTGCGTCCGATCAAATTCGGTATCGGCTGGCCAACTTGCGGACCGGTTCCTTCTTCCGCAAGCACCGCAAATGAGCACGATAAAAACAAAATAGCCCCAAACAAACTTTTCAACAACATAATCTCCTCCTATTGTTTACGAAAACATTGATGCAGATAATGCCACTGCCCCTCTGCGCAAATCATTTCAATCCCTGCATCACCTTTTCTGCTGCGGCATTCCAATCCAGTTCCTCATTGCTCCAACCGATTACTTCTGCCGACATCGTGCGCGGCACATCTAACTCTTTACGGCTTTCCAGATCATATATTTTTTTGGTAACCGTCAGCTTCCCCTTCAACGAGCCCATCTGGCTCATCGCCACTTGGCAGCTCGCAATGAGAATGGTCAACTTGGCAAAGGCTCGATCATGGGCTATTTTGATGCACGCTTGCTCTTGATCACAATCTGCCATCAAGCGGTCGGTAGACTGATCGGAGGTCCTCAAGTGATCAACCATTTTCCCGATCACGCCGGCATTCAGACTGTGATCGCTGTTAAGCACAAACAACGCCATGCGGTCTTTTGCTTGCGAGGTATCTTTGACGATAGACGCAAAGGCTTCCTTTAATTGTTTTTCATAGAAAGCTCGGCCATTCTCCTCCGGCAATAGTTTGAAATCGGTTTCCGCCAGCAATTCCTGCGCATCTTCCAAATCCTTACGCCGATCATTGATGTCCGGATTTTTAATGCTATTGGTTCCGGCCTCCAGCAATTCCTTGATTTTTTCCAATCGACTCTTCATGATCTTTTCGCGTTTAGCCTGTTCCACAGACTTTTTGCTGACGATCATCAAGGTGTATTGCGTACAGGTATCTTTATCCAGCCCCAGCCAGCGGCTCTTGATTTCCAAACCCCGCAGCACCTCTTCGGCGCTTACCGTTAGCTTGCTTAGTGCATCTTTTTGCACCTTCTGATTGATCACGCTTGTGCTTTGCTCGTTCTCAGCCTTGATGGTCACCTGAATATGCTCCACCAGATACTGCTTGGCCAAAGTTTCTGATTCCTTCAGGCGCGCGGCCTTGTCCTTTTTTTCAGATGAACCGACACCGACATAATCATTGGGCAAGCTGTAATCCGGCTTGCTTACCCATTCAGGCATAGGCTCCTCTGAAGCACCCTCACAGCTCGTATAAAAAGGCGACCACGACCATGCGGGCACGGCAAATATAATTCCCGCCACCAGCACTACGCTCGAAAAAATATTTTTCATGCACACTCTCACCTTCAACGTTGCACCAAACTACGAATGTATTGAACCAGCGAATCAACCTGCTCCTCGCTCAGCGGCGGCGTTACTCCGCTCACGAAGGAAGGCATGCCCTTATCCAACATCCCGGCCCGTATAACGTTTTTTATCCGGGCATCATTTGCTTTCTGCCCCACTGTATCGTTCAGTGCATGAGCAAATCCGCCGACCCCTTTTTTGCCATGGCATTGCGAACATACGCGATGAAACAGAAAAATGCCAGACTGTCCTTCACCGCTTTCCAGATGGCAACTCTTGCACGCAGTATCGGCATTAATGTTGATGTTACGCAGGTTGCCGATCTTGGGATGAGGTGGAGGCTCCAGCTTCATCGCCAGCGAAAGCTCGGCAGTCGCCACTGCGTTATTCTCCAGGGTCACCGTCACCGTTTTAACCACGATACCCTTTTTACCTTTGGTGTCCACCTCAACTTCCATCTCGCCGGATTCACCCGGCGCATATTCTTTGAGCTCGCCACTGGCGGTAGTACAACCGCATGAGGAATCCGTTTTCACGATTTTAACTTTTTCCGCGCCGTCGTTCTTGAACTTAAATGTATGCTTGACGATGTCGCCCTCGGTCACCGTGCCGAAATCGAAAAAACCATGTTCAAACACGAGATGCCCATGAGCCGGTTCTGCGGGTTGAACTGCCCCCTGTGGCAAAGGCGCTTGTACCTTATCGCCTGTAAAACGCAACAAAGCCCCTCCACCAAAGAGGATAAAAAGAAAAATTATTAATAGCGGATCGGTTCTGAGTCGTGATTTATTTAGCATGAATCATTTCTCCAGTTTGCATCTCGTAGGGTGCGCTTTGCGCACCATGGTGCATGGAATGCACATAATAATTGCTGTATTGAAATAGAAACGGAATAAATCCTGTTATTTTTCGTCCAGCTTGATTGCCACATAGGAAGTGGCATCGCCATGACGCACTAGTAATGCCACATTCTTTCCTTTGGGTATCTGCTTGAGCAGATCGTTGAAGTGCTCCAACGAATTGACCGCAACATTATTGATCGCCAAAACAACATCGTCCCGGCGCAATTCGGCGCGCGCAGCAGCACCTTTGGCATCCACCACCAACAGTCCCCCGTCAACTTGCAACTCGGCTTTTTGTTCGGCCGTCAATTCGGTCAACTCCAAGCCAAGACGTTCGCCGCTCTCTGAGGTCGGCGCTGCATTCCCACCATTTTTATGCCCACGTTGCGCGACGCGAACGTCACTGGCAATTTCTCCCACAATCACCGTCACTTCACGCGTCTCGCCTTTGCGCCATAACTGCACGCCGACTTTATTGCCGGGGCGCGTCGCGGCCACGAGACGAGGCAAATCATTCGAGGTGTTCACAACCTTACCGTCGAATTTTAAAATCACATCACTGGGCTGGATGCCCGCCTTGTCGGCTGGCCCGCCTTTCTCCACATCTGAAATCAGCGCACCGGTAAGCTTGGTCAAGCCAAAAGACTCGGCCAACTCGCGCGTTACCTCTTGAATGCTTACGCCAATGCGCCCGCGCGTCACTTTACCTGTTGCGCGCAATTGCTTGACTACATCCATCGCCACGTCGATTGGAATCGCAAAGGATAGCCCCATATAACCGCCGGAACGGCTATATATCTGTGAATTGATGCCGACGACTTCGCCTTTCATATTGAATAGCGGGCCACCGGAATTGCCGGGATTGATGGCCACATCGGTCTGAATGAACGGCACAAAGTTTTCTTGCGGCAATGAGCGGCCCTTGGCGCTCACAATTCCAGCAGTAACGCTGCTATCGAAGCCGAACGGTGAGCCAATCGCCACGACCCATTCTCCAACCTTGAGAAAATTTGCATCGCCCTGGGTGATTTTAGGCAGGCCAGTCGCCTCGATCTTCAGCAACGCAACGTCGGTACGCTTATCTGCCCCGATCACTTTGGCTTTAAATTCCCGTTTATCCGTCAGTCGCACCGTTATTTTTTCTGCACTATCGACCACGTGGGCATTGGTCAGAATATAGCCATCTTCGCTAATGATAAAACCGGAACCCAGTGATTGAGTCTCCTGATCATGAGGCGCTTGCTGCGGTGCAAAACGCCGGAAAAATTCATAGAAAGGATCGCCCTCTGGCAGATTGGGCATCCCTGGAAAAGTTTGGGCATTGTGAACGATTTGGGTGGTACTCACATTTACGACTGCCGCCCCCTGTTTTTCTACCAACTCGGTAAAATCAGGAAGATCTTTCGCCTGAAGCGTACTCGCAAAGAAACTGAACAATGCGATGATTAAAACTCTCTTCAACATTTTTCCTCCTCTATATCTGGAATCCACTGCATAGCAATTTTGGGATGGTGCAACAATTTTACAAGTCACACTGAATGAAGTCAGGCTACAGGATGCGCTACCGCCATTACTCGCAGGCGTTTGGACAGCCATTTGGCCAACCCGAAACCGGCAATCAGGCCAAGCAATGAACCAATGGCAGCGAAGCCATCGCGGCTTGCCGCATCATACGACCAATGTGCCCCTAACGCTCCCCCGCTTAACAACAGCACCAGCGGCAAGACATACATCAGGATCGAACTGCGCAGCAGAACACCATCTGCTAGCGTGACTGTCACTTCGTCGCCGACTCCCGCATTGGCTTCGTTATGCACTTTGAACTGGCGCGGCTTGCTGCAAAATAGTTGCGTCAGCTTGTTACTGCCACAGCCCTTCTCGCTGCTGCATTGGCCGCATCCGCCCTCACCGATAGCCTCTACCAGTGCTTCATTGCCGTACACTTGAACAACAAAGGCGCGCGTTTCTAACATGGGAACCTCTAGAAATCCAATTTTGCGAGTTGGGCAAACTGCCGCCCATCCCTGCTTAAACCACTTCGTTGCTATGCTGCGTTGCTCTCAAAAAATTACTTCTTACATATGCGCCATCGACACGTTACTGCGAAGCGGCCGTTTGCGGGAGATGGCGCTCGCAGTCATTCCCGCACCAGACGGCTCCGCCGCACCGTATCATGACCGCATATGCTGCGGCGCAATTTTTTNNTGAGATGGCTAGTAGTTTCACCAGAAAATTGAATTTCTAGAGGCTCCCATCCCGCATTATTGTCCTGCGTAACGGACGGATTCGGCCACTTGCATAACGGTACGTGGCGGCACTTCTCCGACCACCGTAATCAGCTTGTCGCCACTGATGCGGCTATAGATTTGAATAGCGCCTTGACTGGACAGACCTGAATTGACATCCTCTCTATCACCGACATCTTCGATAAAGACAGAAATTCCGGCAAGTCCGTCTGAAAACACGAGATGGGTAACGGGGGCTTTTCGATCACGCATGGGACGGCATACTTCTGTAATCTTTTTAAATCCAGCCGGCAATGCATCTACCTGCCAGTCACTGGCTTTGACTGGCTCAGCTGATTTTGGCGAAGAAGCGATTTGCTCCTTGGAGAGTGAAGATGGAACAGAGGTATTTGGCCCTATCCATGAACGGTCAATATGTCCGCCCAGTGCCAATTGGGTGAACGCGTATTGTTCGATAACACGTGAATGCTCATCCAGCACCACCGCTTTAAGTAGCAAACCTGAGTCGGAGTGTGCCCACATTTTATGGGCATAACGCAAATTATCTTTGGGCTGAAAGATGACCACATGCGCATGGAATCCGGCCACCCGCTCACCTTCGGTTTGCGTGATTAAATAATTTTCTTTGAGGGTTGAAATTTGTTCCGGCAGCAAAGCCGGGAACGATTTCTCGGCATGACGCTTTTCGATTTGAACTTTGCGGTCCCCCAGAAACAGCCATACCTGATTATTACTGCTGACTATCTCGCGGCGCGTCCCGTTGAGCCCTTCCAGTCTTTCATGTTCACCGGCAGCATCTGCAATATGCGTGATGCGGGATACTTCGACATGACCACCCATGCCATCCTGATAGACAAAAGTTCCGCTGTAGTCTGTCTGGTGCGCCGCAAAAGCCATCGTTTCCAGCCAGTCAATTTCATCATGCTGTAACGGATCGGCACCGGCACTTTGCCACCATACCAGCGGCAATAGCAACAGCAGAACATTAGCCCTTGAGTGCATGCAGATTCGCCTTATCGCTCTGAAACATAATGAATATAGGATGCAGCACCTTGCACATCGGTGCTGGGCGAAAATTCCTGATGCGCCATCACATAATCATTCACCCCGTTGGTCGATGAATAACTGGCCGGACGCACATCGGTTTGCGGCTGAGCAGAAGCGAGTTGCGGTGCAGGCTCAGTACCCGCTTTCATCGACATCCACGCTACCAAAGCTAAAGCCATCACAGAAGCTGCGGCCGAGAGCGCGAAATAACGCGCTTTTTGTGTTACCCGACGACGCGGGGCAAACACGATAGGTTCAGCCAGCAAACGTTCATGGAAAGACGCACTGATATCTCTGCAAATACGATCCGGTTGACGCAAAGCATCCCCGATTAAATGGTAGGTTTGCCATTCATTATCTTCATGCGGATTTTTCTTCAGTTTATTGAGAAGTGCTTCTGCCTCATCTTCAAACAGCTCGCCATCCATCAATGCAGAAATATCTTGTTTCATGCTTACCACCTCTGATTATCATTAGTACCCAACAACGGCCGCAGATTTACTGCCACCGCTTCTCGCGCTCGAAATATTCTTGACCTTATCGTACCGACCGGACAATTCATAACCTCTGCTATTTCTTCGTAACTCAATCCTTCAATTTCCCGCAGCGTCAACGCGATGCGCAAATCGTCGGGAAGTTGCTGTAACGAAGCATTCACCACCTCAACCACCTGCTTGCTCATCAATTCGTTTTCCGGTGTCGCCACCTCATGCAACAGCGACGCATCTTCAAATTCTTCAGCCTCCTCGGAATCGAAAACCGTACTTGTCGGCGCACGTCGCCCCAATGCCAGCAAATGGTTCTTTGCCGTATTTATTCCTATCCTATACAACCATGTATAGAACGCACTATCCCCTCGAAAAGCGGGTAGCGCCCTGTATGCCTTAATGAAAGCATCTTGAGTCACATCCTCGGCCTCGGCAGCATCTCGCACAAAGCGCGAAATCAACCGTCCAAGTCTGCGCTGATATTTGGCAACCAACAATTCGAACGCATGCTTATCGCCGCTTTGCGCTCGCTCTACCAACTGTTGATCGACTTCCCGGTCTCCCATTCCTAGCCCTTAAATTACTTACCACTCAACGTGGCTCGCTAGTATAACCGGAGTGCATCAAGAACGCAGCCTTGCCCGCAACGTCTCGTAGACAATGTCATTCTGAATTAGTTCACAACAATTCAAATTGTTTGTGCGGTTTAAATCCGACAAATTTGCTATAGTTCGCCAAATGGATATCTACTTCATCTAGCCAGCGTGTTGAAATTTGACACCCTCATTATCGGTAGCGGCCTCGCCGGGCTATCGCTTGCGCTCAAACTCGCCGATCAGCAAAAGGTCGCTGTCATCACCAAGAAATCGCTGCTCGAAGGCGCGAGCGCATGGGCGCAAGGCGGCATCGCTGCCGTTTTATCGCCGGATGATTCCTTTGACAAACACATTCAGGACACCCAGATTGCCGGAGCCGGATTGTGCGATCCGCAAACTACCCGCTTTGTCGTGGAGAATGGCGCAACTGCCATCGCCTGGCTCATTCAACAAGGTGTACCGTTTAGTCGCGACACCAATAGTGAGCAAGGCTATCACCTCACGCGCGAAGGCGGGCATAGCCAACGTCGCATCATTCATGCCGCAGATGCGACCGGTCAAGCTGTACAAGAAACGATTGCCGCCAAGGTGATCGCCCACCCTAATATCACGCTGTTGGAGCACTACATCGCTATCGACCTGATCACCGGCCAAAAGCTGGGGCGCGATGATAACAACTGTTATGGCGCTTACGCGCTCAACACCCTAAGCGACGAAATCATAACGATTGCCGCCCGCAATACCATTCTGGCGACGGGGGGCGCGGGCAAGGTTTATCTGTACACCACCAACCCCGACACCGCCACGGGCGATGGTATTGCCATGGGCTGGCGTGCAGGCTGCCGCGTCGCCAACATGGAGTTCATTCAGTTCCATCCAACCTGCCTCTACCACCCGCATGAAAAGTCTTTTCTGATCAGTGAAGCGGTGCGCGGCGAAGGTGGCATTTTGAAGCTACCCGACGGCACGCGCTTTATGCCCTGGCACGACGAACGCGCCGAATTGGCTCCGCGCGATATCGTCGCCCGCGCCATCGACTTTGAGATGAAAAAACGCGGACTGGATTGTGTCTATCTGGATATTTCCCATCAGCCGGTGGAGTTTTTACTGGAGCACTTCCCGACCATCTATCGCCGCTGCATGGATCTCGGCATCAATATCGCGCGCCAAGCAATCCCGGTCGTGCCTGCCGTGCATTTCACCTGTGGCGGGCTGCTGGTAGATCAACACGGGCGCACCGACATTCCCGGCCTGTATGCCATCGGTGAAACTTCTTACACCGGTTTGCACGGGGCGAATCGCCTGGCCAGCAATTCGCTGCTGGAATGTCTGGT
>PLYB01000125.1 GCA_003151655.1 Gallionellaceae bacterium
TGGAAGTTTTTCGGCAACCTGATGGATGCAGGCAAAGTCACCCTGTGCGGCGAAGAAAGTTTCGGCACCAGCTCCGATCATGTACGCGAAAAAGATGGTCTGTGGGCAGTATTGTTCTGGCTCAACATTCTCGCTGCGCGCAAGCAATCGGTAGAAGCTATCGTGCGTGAACATTGGGCTAAGTATGGCCGTAATTTTTATTCGCGTTATGACTACGAAGGCTTGCCCACCGAGGCGGCAAATGGCGTAATGCAACTTCTGCGTGAGAACTTCACCGCGCTCACCGGAAGACAGTTCGGCAAGTACACAGTAAAAAGTTGCGACGACTTCTGCTATACCGATCCAGTCGACGGCAGCGTGAGCAAAAACCAAGGCATCCGCATCCTTTTCACCGACGGTTCGCGCATCATCTTTCGCCTCTCCGGTACGGGCACTGAAGGAGCAACCCTGCGGCTGTATCTGGAAGCGTTCGAAGCTAATGCAACATTACATCATCTTGATGCTCAAGTTGCGCTGGCTGAATTAATTCAGATTGCAATGCAGGTTTCAGAATTGAAGCAACGCACGGGACGGGAAAAACCGACGGTGATAACCTAAGACGGATGAGCCGGAACCAAAAAGTTTACCCGAAACACTGAATGGCTTTGCCTTCCCCCTGACAAGGGGGGAATGAGGGGGGGTTGTTTTTCGTCTTCCATCACGATCAAAATCCAACCCCTCCCAGCCTCCCCCCGTTCGGCAAGCTCAGGATAGGCTTGTCAGGGGAGGTGCAGAATATGCTGTCATGTTATCGAGGTTAGATAGTTTGTGCGGTGGGCGGATGGTGTTGACTCGACAGCTTATCCTTTCGATTGAGTTCGTAGCCACTCCAATCCGCCGCTTTGTTGCCAGATATCCAGATAGTCTTCGCGGTAAAACCAGGCTTCATCCTTCCCGCCTACTTGCACTCTGCCTTCCATGAGCGCCGGGCGGCGCGGCTTGGGATTGATTAGCATTTTGTAAACTTCGGGGTAGTCTTGTCTTGCCTGTTTGAGAGTGGTTGCGGCTTCACTTTCTCTACCGGCCATCAGCAATGCAAGGGCGTGGCCGTATTGTGTGGCGGCCATGTCGCGGGGGTAGTGTTCGGCGAGATTGACTGCCGCATCAAGGCGGCCTTGGCGCAAATAGTGATGCAGCAAGTCTTCGCGCATTCCCTGATTGTCATTCGGGTTGAGCGTGAGTACCAGCCACTCCATCAGATTGACAGCTTCTTTTAGATTGTCGTGCGCTTCGAAATACTGGGCAAGTGCTGAGACCATGCGCAAGGGGTTGCGATTTTCCAAATACATCCACTCAAGCCGGAGACCTTCTGCTTTATTCTGTTTCAGGATGAGGCGCAACAGAGCGTTGCTATGTCGCATCAGCGGCAAAAGAATTTTTTGGGAAAAGCCGGGGAAGGGTTGCATTCCTTCGTCCAGCGCGAGAAATAGTTCGACAACCACTTCAAAACTTTGCCATGCCAGCGGATTTTTCTCCAGCCAAGTCAGCCATGGACGTGCATTCTGCCAATCAATTCCGATGTACTCGGCGGTGAATACGCTGAAAATTTCTTCCCATTCAGTATGCAGCTTTTGTAAGCGTGCATCCGGTAGCAGCGGCCCGGCGCTGCCGTCTTTTGGCCTGAGCTGATAGTGACTTGTGGGGGCGGGCATTGCATCGATAAGCCGCGACAATTGTCCAAGTGCCGGAATGTTGTCTTGCACGATGTCCAACATGGCACTGCCCATGTCGGTCATCGACTGTTGCAGAAACTCAATCAACTCTGCATTTTCTGCATGATTGTCGCGTGACAATCGCGCTATCCAGAATTTGGCACGCTCTGCCGCACGCTCATGTTCACCTTGTCCGTGGAGCAGCACGACTTCAAGATGCGCAAGCGAAGGGTCATTGGGAACCAGCCGTTGAATTTCCTGAAACAGCGACCACGCGCGCGGATAATCGCCTTTGTCGGAGTGGATACAGCAGATGCGCTGCATGGCGGCAGCACGCAGATGTTTATCCGGGGCTTGCAGTCCTTTTTCCAGCAGACGATTTTTCTTTACGGTGTTGCCCAGATTGCTGTAACCGTCCAACAATAAATCAAAAGCGTATTCCGCTCGCGCATCCAATTTTTCAATATGTGCAAATAAACCTTCCAGCAATTTGACGGCATCTTTGCTTCTTCCCTGGTCCATCCATGTGCGGGCAACAAAAGACAGCTCATCAAGATCCATGTAAGTGTAGGGTAATTCAGCAAACTGCTTGGCCGGAATCTGATTCAGCACATGCAGTAACATACTGAGGTTTTGTATGCCTTGCTCGAATGATTCGGCAGCAAGGCAACAGTGTTTGTATTTTAGGTTGGAGCCGCAGGGACAGGGCTGATTGCGTTCCGGTTTGGGCAAGGGGCTTGGACGAAAACGATTGTCAGGCAAAGGCGTTTTGTTCCAGATCGTCCGAGCCATGTTGTACAAAAATCCCTGCCGCGCGTGCTCAATGTCCGGTAACTGTCCGATTAAATTCGGGATGAAAACCGGCGCAGTTTTTTTAAACCAGTCAATAAATGATTCCGGGTTTTGAGTGCGGATGATGTGTGTTGCGCAGGCATCCAGCAAAAAGCCGAGATCATTTGCCACATCTTCAATTTCAGCTTCTGTTAATTTATTCATCGTTTTAGAAACCCGAACGCAAAATAGTACGGTAGTGATTCTCCAGTTTATCCAGCGTTTCGAACAACACGGGTGTCATCACAAGTACCGCATTCACATCGGCGGAAAACGATTTGGCATTCTCAATGTACTCGTGCGTGAGCCGATTTCGGATGGTGCGGAGTTCAACCATTTGCTCGGACGGGATGCTTAAAATGCCCGCGCGTTCTGCCACTGAAAAATTTTCCAATGCGGTGCCGACATGTTCACCCACGGCTTCCAGCCATAATCTGAGTACTTTGTCGGAAAGGTAATCCTGAAATTTGCCGAAACGGGCGCAGAAGGCGCTTACCCGCTCTTTTTTCATTTCATCCGACTCAAGGTTACGCACCCATTGTTCGTCGATTGTTTCTTTCGAAATCCAACCGTAGGAAAAGAGCAACTCATGGCGAACTCTTTCGCAATGGCGCAATGCCACTTCCAGGCGTTCTTTGCTATTCATAACGGAATGCCCCGCATCCCTTCCTGATGTATCAGCTCGTCGGATGTGGCATCGTCCTGAACGACGACATCAATAGGAAAAATATCACCCAGCTTGGCGCAAATTCGGGCAGATAATTTTTGTGATTTCTCCTGGTGCAAGGGATCAATTCCGCGAATTTGAACATGCAAATCAATATCGCCGCCCCGCTTGGAATCGTCTGCGCGCGACCCGAATAGCCGGACAGTGGATTGCTCGCCGAATATTTCACGGGTTGCATCCACGATGGCAGAGCGTTGTCGTTGCGTGATTCTCATTTAATTCCCAGATTGGGCTGCGATCAAAGTGTGGTGGAGTTTATGGGGTTGGGGGTTTACGGTCAACTATTTGGTGGCGCTATCATAATTGTTGCATCTTGTCGGGTTTGCTACAAGTTTGCACGACATAAAATTCTTTGAAATCAAGCGGCTGATTCTGGCACGGCAATTGCGAATAGGAGGGTGTCGTTACCTATGAGTGAATGCCATGCAAGCCAAGGAAGTCGCCGAGTTACTCAACGAACCGGCGTGCACACATAACACCAAGTCGAAATCGGGCTGCGCGCGACCCAAGCCGGGAGCGACGGCGGGGGGCTGTTCGTTTGACGGCGCGCAGATCGCGCTGCTGCCGATTGCCGATGTGGCGCATATCGTACACGGGCCAATTGCTTGCGCGGGTAGTTCCTGGGACAACCGGGGTACTCGCTCTTCCGGGCCGACTTTGTATCGCATCGGTATGACCACCGATCTCACCGAACAAGATGTGATCATGGGACGCGGCGAGAAGCGTTTGTTCCATGCCATCAAACAGGCGGTAGAAAGTTATTCTCCCAAAGCGGTTTTTGTTTACAACACCTGCGTGCCCGCGCTCACCGGCGACGACATCGGTGCCGTATGCAAAGCTGCGGCGGAAAAATGCGGCGTGCCGGTGGTGCCGGTGGATTGCGCCGGTTTTTACGGCACCAAGAATCTGGGCAACCGCATCGCGGGTGAGGCGATGTTCAAATATGTGGTGGGCACTGCCGAGCCGTTGCCAGTGCTACCCGAGTCGCAACGACCCGGTATCACCGTACACGATGTGAACCTGATCGGCGAATACAACATCGCGGGCGAGTTCTGGAATGTGTTGCCGCTGTTCGACGAACTCGGTTTGCGCATTCTGTGTACTCTTTCCGGCGACGCGCGTTTTCACGATGTGCAGACCATGCATCGCGCCGAAGCGAGCATGGTGGTGTGCGCCAAAGCGCTGCTTAACGTGGCGCGCAAACTCCAGACCGATTACAAAATCCCCTATTTTGAAGGCAGCTTTTACGGTGTGACCGACACCTCGCAAGCCTTCCGCGATTTCGCACGCTTGCTGAATGATGCGTCGCTGAGCGAGCGCACCGAAGCGCTGATCGCACGCGAAGAAGCGAAGATCAATGCCGCGCTTGATCCTTGGCGCGACAGGTTGCGCGGCAAGCGCGTGCTGCTCTACACCGGCGGCGTTAAGTCATGGTCGATTGTTTCCGCCTTGCAGGACTTGGGCATGGAAGTGGTCGCCACCGGTACCAACAAATCCACCGAAGAAGACAAAGCGCGCATCCGCGAAATCATGGGCGACAAGACCAAGATGATCACCGATGGCAGTCCCAAGGCATTGCTCGGTGCAGTGAAAGAATATCAGGCCGACATTCTGATCGCCGGTGGCCGCAATTTGTATAACGCGATGAAAGCCAGAATCCCGTTCCTCGACATCAATCAGGAACGCGAATTCGGTTACGAAGGCTACAGCGGCATGATCGAGCTCGCACGCCAACTTGCGCTGACGATGCAGAGCCCGGTGTGGCAGGCGGTGCGCAAACCAGCACCGTGGGCGAAGGCGTCTGTGCCCGGCATTGAATTGGGAGCGTGACATGGAACATGGTTCGATACATTTTCCGTTCG
>PLYB01000053.1 GCA_003151655.1 Gallionellaceae bacterium
GTGCGGGCGTACCGGTCGATGACCCCCGCCAGTTGGGCCTGATACTCGCTAAGAAGCATACTGGATGTTTTTCAACGTTTCCAGTTGCGCCGCTATGCGCTCACGGAGCTTGAGTTCGCCGGCCCAGCAAATATACTCGCGATCACCATCGGCCAGATCCTCGGCGACAAAATCCCGGAGAAATGCCTCGGAGGTCACATGGTAGCGCTCCTCGAAGGCCCGGAGGTGCCGGTCCGTGGCCTTGAGGCCAAACTCAAGCCGACTGGTCTCTGCCGTTATGGCGGAGCGTATGATGTCGAGTGCGCTTTCCTGTACATCAGATTGTATCTGTAAACGTATCATTGAATGCTCCTTCCTATCTTGATTATATGTAACAGCATGTAGGGGTGTCGTCAACCGGTAAATACCTATAAAAAACAGATCATATTTTCACTGCAAATCCAAGTTCTTATGCCGTCCGGCCACCAACTGGGGGGAGGCTGGGGGACGCTGCTTGTTATTTTTCTAACTGGGCTAATAGCAAAATATCAAGCAGCGTCCCCTTTGATGCACCCTTTGATGCACCTAACTGGGCTAATAGCAAAATATCAAGCAGCGTCCCCTTTGATGCACCTAACTGGGCTAATAGCAAAATATCAAGCAGCGTCCCCTTTGATGCACCAAGCAGCGTCCCCTTTGATGCACCTAGCAAAATATCAAGCAGCGTCCCCTTTGATGCACCCCATTACAGGATTTGTTATAAAGGCTCGCTGGAGGTTCTTTTAACAAGAGAACACAAGGAATGGCAATTAGAAATAAAAAGGCTAAATCAATTTTATGATTTTTAATGTAAATCACAAATTCTGATTCTTCTTCTGAGCTAATGTCAGCATCGTTGAAATAGTCTTCAAGGAATGTAAATGACATTTTCTGCATTTCTATAAAATGATGACTGTTTTTTTTAATTTCTTCATTGTAGTTACACATCTCTATCAGATTCATACCGTTTGGATTTGACTTTTGAGCTGAATAGGCCATCATAAACAATTTATTACAAAGTGGTGAAATTCCGATTAGCATATGTAGTAATGGATTTAAATAATGTCTCGGTTCTTTATAAAAGGATGTCCAGGTTGAAATCTCAGGCTAAGGAAATGAATGGTGGAGTAGGCGGTGTTTTTTCTGATGCTGGAGAATATTGGGGAGCTCTAAAGAAAAGGCGGCAACCATAGGAGCAAACGTGGCAATAATTGGATGTGGATTTTTATCTTGAATCCATTCTTCAACGGTCATAATATAATTCCTTAAAATTTGAGTATCGCTAGTTTGGGTCAGATGACACAAAAAAGCAAATTTATTTGTAGCCCCCGTATATGGTCTCCCCCCCTTTTGCAAGGGCTTTTTTCACTGGATGACGAGGGACAGGATTGCTTCCGTATATTCGGCCTCTTGGTGAGGGATAATCCCTCGGGCCTTGATGAATTACGCGCGTATTGTCCTAATCGTGTTATCGGTTTTTTCAACCAACGGGGGCTGCAGGTTTTCAATACGCTGGTCTGACCTGTTTTGTCATCGCTCGTTAAAGAGCCTTCGCAATATTTGGCAGGAGTATCCTTTCTTCAGTTTAAGTTACTGTAGCATCAAAAGATCAGAGCTTGTTTTTGGCTGTCCATAGAGGGGTACGCTTTGCCGGGGTGAGTCGCTACCCCCAAGGAGCAAGCGAACCCCGGCAACCCCTCTGTGGGCAGGCAAGGAAAAACTTGCCGATAACGGGTTTTGACGTTTTTGTCCTCACTTAGCTGGTTGCGTGAAGAGCTGCCTGGTAATGGGCGTTGTGTCTCAGGATTGCCCAACCGATACGGGCCATTTTGTTTGCCAATGCCACTGCGGCTTTATTTATGCCGCGTTCGGCCACTATACGATTGATCCACTGACTCAATCGATCCTTTTTTTTGCTCGCGTGAATGACCACCGCTCTTGCACCATGGATCAGTAGGGAACGAAGGTAGCCGTCTCCTCGCTTACTGATACCGAGCAGGACATTTTTACCACCAGTGCTGTGTTGACGAGGTACCACTCCGATTGCTGCTGAGACGTCACGACCGCAAGAGTATGCTTGGCCATTGCCAACTGCGCTATAAAATGCACTGGCAGTAATTGGACCATAACCTGGGATTTCTTGTAATCGTTGGCAGGAATCATCTTGTCGACTCTGAATTACCAGTTCCTGGGTGTAAAAATCGATATGACCATCCAATTCTACAAGCCGGTCATGATTTTTGGCCAACAGGTGCCTAAAGGTTAGACTTAAGCCATTTTCTGCGTCTTCCAGGAGGCCATGAATACTTTTACGCAAGATCGTAATGCCTTTGCCAAGCACAACACCGTACTCCGCCAACAGACCTCGTATGGAGTTGCAGAGGGCAGTCCGATCTCTAAGGCACAGCGATCTCATCCGGTGAATGGCTTGAATATCCTGTTGTTCCGTCGTTTTGAGTGCCACACCGCGAATATGGGGCCGAGTTAGAGCTTCTGCGATTGCACGGGCGTCATTGAAATCGTTTTTATTGCCGAGCAGGTAAGGTTTCACCTGTTGCGCTGGGATAAGTTTCACCTCATGGCCGAGCGCTTTCAGTTCTCTTCCCCAGTAGTGGGAACTGGCACATGCTTCCATTCCCACCTTGCAAGGTGGCAGTTGAGCGAAGAACATTCGAAGTTGATTACGTCGCAACACGCGTTTTTTAACTTCCTTGGAATGTTCATCAAAACATACAGCGTGAAAAACATTTTTTGCCAAGTCAAGGCCAACGGTGGTAATCTTCATGGTGGTCTCCTCTCGCTTCAGGTTGATGGGATTCGCAATCACCATCATGGCACATAGATGCCGAAATTCCTAGCGGGGGGAGACCATCTCATCGTG
>PLYB01000008.1:0-4198 GCA_003151655.1 Gallionellaceae bacterium
CTTTGCCGGGGGTAACTTAATTTAAAAAACGTGATTGCAACAGCAATGCAAAGGGCTGTTGAGTCCGCGCTACACAAACACGACCTGAATTATTACTTCTTGGTACTGTTCGCGATCCCGGTTGCGGGTTTGACGTTTCTGCTATGTTTGGTATTCCCGTTTTCTCTTCAAATGGTCGTGAATCTTTTTGCTTTGTCCGTCGTTGTTATTAGTGCGTTTTTATACTTTGTGAACAAAAATCTTTTGTCCCGGTAATACCAACAAGCCCAGCTGACACCGGGCTTTTTCCATTTCGTCGGCACTCACCAGATATTCATAAAGTAATATTATCTTCATATTACTTTATGCTTGACAGTCTTAAGGCGTAATATTAAGATGATATTACTTTACGGGAACAAGGACGCTAAAAAATGGACATCAAACGGATAATTACAATCGTTTTCGCGCTGATCGTGACATCAACGGCAATCACGATGGCATCTTTTTCAGCCTTGGATCGTGGGGGCGCGCTATCCGATAAAATCTTGCTGGTGATCGTTTCTGCGACCGTCGCAGCTTTCGTTCATATCCTGCCGAGCCTATCCAAAAACAAAGTTGTCTGGCTTGTTTGGGCTGGTTGTCTGGTTGCGACTGTCTACAGTCACGTGTCTTTTTTTGAAAACGCCCAAGGCCGTGCCGGTGAAGAGCGCGCCCAAAAATCCTTGGCGACGGCGGACATTGAACGTCAGATTGACCTTGTTACTCGGGCGAGGGATACAATAGTAACAAGGCCGGTAACATCGGTTACTGCGTTACTCGCTGTTACTCAAGACTGGAAAACACGGGTACAACTCAAAGCCGAGCTATCCGAAGCAAAAAGAGCTATTGAATTAACAAATCAATTGGTTGCGCTAAATGATGCGCTTTCTAAAACCCATATTACTGCGGGTACAGACCGAGTAACATTGTTACTTTCGTCGGGTACATCAACGAGTACATCAAAAATTTCCTTGATCGTTGGCGTGTTTTTATCCTGCCTGATCGACCTCGCTGGCGTGCTGCTTTGGCGCGAGATTTTCGTGTCGGGTACATCGAGTAAGATCAAAAAAGAGGCTCAAGTAACACTCGCAGCAGAGAGCCAGAAAGTTGAAATTCAACTTCCATCCGTCAAAATTGAACAAGCTGTTTTGCCAGTCGAGCCAGTTGCTCAAATTCAACACGGAGCCATACAAGAGACTAATCCCGACAAAACCATTCAAGAATTACAGCGGGCGATCAAGGCTGGAAATTGCAAAAACACAATCCGGGCAATCAGAGAATTTGCCGGATGCGGGCAGGGAAGGGCGGTTGAGCTTCAGAAACAACTTGGCGTTGTATGATAATATTAAGTTAATATTAAAGGCAAATCATGACTACTGAAAATAAGCGCAAGACAAAAAACGAACACGAAGCCGGTCAACCTCGCTTTATGAAGGGTAAACGGCCACAGATTTCATTGTCTATATCTGCCGAAAACGTGGACAAGCTGGATGAGCGCGCAGCAAAGAAAGGCATCAGTCGAGCAGCTTTGCTCAACATCATTATCACCAACTATTTAGAAAACTAACTACCTCACTAGATCAAGCCCGAAACCTGTACTTCGTGAAGGGCGGGTTTCGAGACGATCCAGTCGGTCAATTTTTATAACTGTTGCACCCGAAGAGATAAATCTGGGAATTTGAAAGCCGTTTTTCACTACTGTGGCATCCCGTTTAGTGTTTTATGTTCAATCGGGGAGGGCTACTGAATGGGATGATTTTTTTGGGACAACCATTCCCCAAACTGCTTTCGCTCTTGATCCGAAAGAGTTGATATGTTGTTGGCTCTATCAGTCATTCCGTTTTCAGCCATCCATTTTTTGAGATTATTTCGGGCAACATAGCTTGAATATGTACCGTAAATCTCAAGGAATAGCCCAATTGCTATCACAATAATGACGATTGTATTCATTAGGGACGGGTGCTCAATGAATGATTTAACGTCGATCCATAAGCCGAATGCAAAAAAGCATGCTGCAATAGAACCCATTATCATTAGATAAGGCCATATGAGCTTTGGTTTTAGCGCCCCCACGATTATTATAAGAACAATAAATCCGACTATTTGAGCAAGTGTATCCATAGATTACTCATGAAGTTGCCAAGATTGTTTTTCTTTTTCGTTACGGCGAATTTTAGCATGCACTCCGCACAGCTTGGCGACACGATCTTCCGGCAGTCGAGTGTTTGCTGCAATAGTTTCGGTGCTTCGGAATTTATAACCAGTGGTCTCCATTGATAAGGCTAGAAAACTATAGATTTTCTTGCTGTCGGAGTAATCGCGATAAGCTCTCCATGCCCAATTACAAAATCCAATTACCACTACTACAATGACTCCGGCAATCAGTGAGTTGTTGCTGGCAAATGTGAGAATTTCAATCATATATTTTTACACTGCATCATTTGCTTGGCGCATGATTTTTTTGTCATTGCAGTTCGTGGACACATGTCACGTACTTATCGTCAGTATCGTGCCCCCAGTTTGCCCATCCCACTTCAATTCCGACGCCTTTAAATTTGACAAATAAGTGCGTGTGTTCTCCGGTTATCGGGTCTATAAAGATAGTGGAAGACCATGTGTCGCCCAACTTCCATCCTTGACCATCAATTGCGCCTGAACTCGACAATGTTTGCAGCTCGCCTTTCGTCGGCAAGCGCCAGCCCGTTTGACCATTGATTGTTCTTTTGCTGCAATACGCAATGGCATCAGGCCAATTCTTAGCATAAATTATCGGCATCCATAACAGCCCTCCCTGAGAAACAATATTCCCATTAGGAGTATCTTGCTCTGGTGTAGTAGTTTCCCGAAGCTGCTGCTTTTTATTATCAGCTTCGGTTGTAAACGAAATTGCGGTGCCACTTAATTCTTTTAATTTCTCCACAACTTGCACGGCATCACAATTCCTGCACGGCATTGACTCGGAATACACAACTTTGTTATCAAAAATATTCTTAATGCTCAATGCCAAAAAATAACTTCCATCTTGCTTCGTAACATTAGAGGTTGCAATCAATTCTGACTGAAAGGCAATAGCGATGTTCTGCATGCATTTAGTCTCGTCACATTCTTTATGTGCGGCATTACGATTCTCCATCATGAATATCTCACGTGCCTTTTGAGACACTTGTTCCCCAGAATAAACGTCATACTTTTGTTGAAGCCCTTTAACCAGGGCCGTTTCCATTGCCCCCGTAAGATTCTTATCTTCTTCTGGGACACGAAGAGGCATTAGGACAAGACGTTCTTTTGTGGGCTGCGCGGTTTTATGTGCACTTTTGGGAGCCGCTTCTGATTGAAACGGGATTGATGCAAGGCTGAATGAGATGATAACGACAACGAACAAATGAAGCAGCTNNATTTAATCGGTTCATATTTATTTGCTCGACGTTAGTTGGGGCATAAGTCTATCTCCGAGCATTCTAACTGAAACTGTCAAAACCAGAATGAGGAAAACGAAGTAGCATTTTGTGCACGAACCTGCTACCCACTGGCGGCATATTAACCGCCAGTTAGCTGCATATCAATAACTTACACTCTAACTTACACTCAAACGAGCCGTTAAATCTCGGTTTGTTCGGCAATCGTCAGAGCATCGTCTACTTCAATACCCAAGTATCTCACCGTAGACTCAATTTTCGAATGGCCTAGTAGCAACTGTACCGCACGAATATTTTTTGTGCGCCGATAGATCAATGTTGCCTTGGTACGCCGCATTGTATGCGTCCCGTATGACGTATTATCGAGGCCGATGGATGTTACCCATCCATCAACGATTTTGGCATATTGCCGGGTCGATAGATGCGGCGATTTATGAATACGGCTCGGAAACAAGTAATCGTCCGGCTTGAGCCACGCCGCAAGGTGGGCCATTGAGTNNGATGCCCGGCATGGATGGATTCGAAGTGGCAAAACGCATGCGTGCGCATCCAACCTCGGAAACCATTCCGGTAATCTTCGTCACCTCGATTACGGACGAGAATGCTCGTCTCAAAGGGTTAGGGTTGGGAGCCATAGATTTCATAACGAAAGCCGATGAAGCGGAGACCCGCATCAAACAACTGGAAAATGAACTGGAGCATGTCAGCGGTCAAGTGCATACAGACCAGCTCACGGGGATTCTCAATCGTCGCGGCATGGACGA
>PLYB01000008.1:4275-4720 GCA_003151655.1 Gallionellaceae bacterium
GTCATCATCTTGCCCGATACGCCATTGGATGAAGGTGTGGAGGCGGTCGAACGCCTGCAACGTGACATGACCAAGAAGTTTTTCATGAATAATAACGAACGCATACTTGTCACTTTTAGCGCAGGCGTAGCCTTGCGTAAAANNACAAAGCTATGTATATCGCCAAAACTACCGGCAAAAACCGTGTAGTTGCAGCAGAATAAAGAATGACTGGTATTGCTGCTGGCATTTGATAGCCTCTGCCAAGTCGCACGAAATTGCAGCAATTCGGAAAGCGGATTGACCTCCTCAAACACCTTGGTATAATTTTCTGGCGTGGGTGCAAGCTTGCGCGATGCCAACACGATGAGCGTTTCGCGTGCAGTTTCCGAAGGGGGTATTTTTTTCACAGGGTCGGCTCTTAATGGAATGACACATAAGCATTAATGTCCGGACATTTAGTTGA
>PLYB01000146.1 GCA_003151655.1 Gallionellaceae bacterium
TCGAAGTCATCACCGGCCCGTATGATTTTGTCGAAGTTAAGCAACGCCTGGAAGCGGCAGGCTTCAAACCGGAGATGGGCGAAGTTACCATGAAGGCAGACAGCGAAGTTATCTTCACCGGCGACGACGCGNNGTGCAGGAAGTTTATACCACGGCGGTGATTGAGGAATGAGCAATACAAATCTTGCACTTTGTACGGTGGAGGGCTGCAATACTCCAGTCCAAAGACAAGGTCACAATCTTTGCCTTCTGCACTGGAAAGAGCGCCATCACACAGCCAAAGAGCCGGCATCCGCGTATGTGACAACACTGCAGACCGATATGTCACATAGCGCAACTAATAGCCCATTGAACTCTACATCCCTAGGAGAACGTTTCAATCTTGATGCGAAACAGATCAACAGAGTTCTATTTGATCTGAAGTGGATAGAAAGAGATGACAAGGGATGGAAGCCTTCCTCGCTTGGTGAAAAACTAAAAGCTCAAAATAAGCTATTTTCCAAAAATAACGTTCCTTATGTTGTTTGGCACCAAGACATTTGCAAATCGCGGATTTTGCAAAACGCAGTCAGTGATTTTCGATCCATCGAAGTTGACCCACCTACTATTACTCAAGTTTCTCCAATACCGGAAGAGGCTGCGGATAAACCTGAAGGATTTCGAGAGAAATTTCCCCCGACAATTCGAGCATCCGATGGACACATGGTTCGTTCACGCGCTGAAGCCATGATAGATGCCTGGCTTTACGAAAATCGTATTGTCCATGCGTACGAACGGCTCGTACGGGTAGAACAGCAGATGTATTGTGACTTCTACCTGCCTGAATATGATCTTTACATTGAATTCTGGGGGCTTGAGAACGATCCAAAATACAAAGTACGAAAAGATAAAAAATTGGACATATACCGAACAAATGAATTAAGTCTGGTCGAAATCAAAGATGACCACATCAACAATCTGGATGATTATTTGATGGGTCAATTGGTGAAGTTTGGCTATAAGGCCAAATAACTAATGGGCGACTCCATTCGTATTCTTGGCATCGACCCCGGCCTGCGCATCACCGGCTTTGGCGTGCTTGATAAAGAAGGGCAAAAATTACATTATGTCGCCAGCGGTTGCATCAAGACGCCGGATGGCGAGTTGCCGAAACGCTTGAAAGTGATTTTGAATTCTTTGGGTGAAGTCATCGCGCAACACCAGCCGTATCAAGTGGCCGTTGAAAAAGTGTTTGTGAATGTGAATCCTCAATCCACTTTGTTGCTTGGACAAGCGCGCGGAGCGGCGATTTGCGCGGCAGTGCTGGCTAATCTTCCCGTTGCGGAATACACCGCGTTGCAAGTGAAACAAGCCGTGGTCGGTAATGGTCACGCCGACAAGAAGCAAGTGCAAGCGATGGTGCAACGCTTATTGAAATTGTCCGGCACGCCCAGCCCGGATGCGGCTGACGCGCTGGCCTGTGCCATCTGCCACGCGCACAGCGGTATGGGGCTGGGGGCATTGGCAACCAAAGGTTTGCGTATGAAGAATGGCCGATTGAGTTGAGCCATCCCCCGAATCAAATTTGATAAAGGTTAGTTGAAATGATTGGAAGACTAAGCGGCATCCTGTTGGAAAAAAATCCGCCACAAATCTTGCTGGATGTACAGGGCGTCGGCTACGAATTGGATGTGCCGATGAGCACCTTCTACAACTTGCCCGCACTGCACGAAAAAGTGGTGCTGCACACGCATTTCGTCGTGCGCGAAGATGCGCAGCTGCTGTACGGTTTCGCCACGAATGAAGAACGTTTAGCCTTTCGCCAATTACTCAAGATCAGCGGTGTCGGTCCCAAGCTTGCGCTGTCGGTATTATCCGGCTTGAGTCTGGGCGACCTCGCCGCTGCGGTGGCCAACAAAGAAGTCGGCCGTCTTACCAAAATCCCCGGCGTGGGCAAAAAAACCGCCGAACGTTTGCTGCTGGAACTGCAAGGTAAATTCAGCGTCACTGGCACAAGCTCCGCATCCGGCACCAGCGCCACTTCCGCCAATAACGACATCGCCAACGCACTGCTGGCACTGGGTTACAACGAAAAGGAAGCCGACTGGGCTGCCAAGCAATTACCCAAAGAAGTCGGTGTCTCGGACGGCATCAGGCAGGCACTTAAGATGCTGTCAAAAGCATAGAGTACGGACAAGTGAAAAAATGTGGGTACATGTCAAAACAGGCATCAAACCATGTATTGAATTATTCAGACCTAACGTGCCAGGATACCGTCATGAAAAAAGCAATTGCCAATGCGGTTGAGAATAAAGCGAAGCCTGTGAAGGCGGGCGCACGTGGCTCTGCGCATCTTGCAAAAGTAGTTGCGGCAAAACCCTCTTACAGCAAAGCGGCCCGGCAAGCTGCGTTCAAGCAAGAAGTAGCAATTCTTCACCTTTCCCCTGTCGAGGCTGTTGATCGCGCAAGGCTTATCCCCGCAGTCGACGTAAAGGCTTTCCGTATCATCCGCATGCCAGGTTAATTCATGGCGACCGGGTATGACTGGTTTTGTCCGGACGACCTGCCGATATTTTTCAAGGCACTCCAAAAAACACCTACGCCAGCCATCCTAGTTGGCGGACAGTCATTAACGTTTTGGATTGACCGCTTTGACATAACGATTCCGCCAAGTGACACGCCGTACCTCACACAGGACGCGGATGTTCTATACCCGCTTTAATTGCCATGTATCTCAAATGTGTAATAGTTCATTGATTAGTTGAATTCAGTACGCTTATGATGGTTGAAAATATACATTTAAAGCGCTATAGTTCACGTTAATGATGAATTTACGCGTAACTGATATATAACCATGGCAATGTTGAGAGGCATAGGCAAACTGGATCGTGAACGGCTGGCGGCTATCCTGCGCGGGACGAAGGGTACGGTTTTGGTTGCCCAAGCGGCAACCATTCTTGGCGTCAACCCGACCGATGCTGCCAAGATGCTTTCCCGTTGGCACAAGAAGGGCTGGTTGTCGCGGGTAAAGCGCGGCATCTATGTGCCGGTGCCTTTGGAGGCGAGCAGTGCCAATGTTTCTTTGGACGACCCGTGGCAGATCGCCGCCAGCCTGTACTCGCCTTGTTACATCGGAGGGTGGAGCGCAGCCGAACATTGGGATCTGACCGAGCAGTTATTCCGCACCACCATAGTGATGACGCAACTCACCCCGCGAGAACGCAATCCTGTCATCAAGGGGACAACGTTTCTGCTCTGCTCCATCAACGAGAAGAAATTGTTCGGTCTCAAGACAGTTTGGCGTGGGCAGGTCAAGGTTTCGGTTTCTGATCCAACCCGGACGATTCTCGACATGCTGGACGAACCCCGTTTGGGCGGAGGTATCCGTTCGGTGGGTGACATGCTGGAGAATTACCTGCGTTCAGAGATGAAAAATCTTGATCTGTTGATTGGTTATGCCGACCAACTGGGGAATGGCGCAGTCTTCAAGCGCTTGGGATTCTTGCTTGAGCAGCATGCACCGAATGAGCACGCCACTATCGATCAATGTACCCAGCGGCTGACCAAGGGAAATGCGCGCATTGATCCGAAGCAACCCGCAGAACGGCTAGTTTCGCGCTGGCGACTTTGGGTGCCGGAGATCTGGCTGAAGGGAGCTGTATGATAGATCGCCAGGAACTTACCGAGTTGGCGAGGGAGCTATCGCTACAGTTGCATGTGGTGGAGAAAGACTATGTGCTCGGCTGGCTACTGGCAGGCATTTCCGCCAATGAAGCACTCGCGAAGCATTGGGTATTCAAGGGCGGCACTTGCCTCAAAAAATGCTATTTCGAAACCTACCGATTTTCAGAAGACCTGGACTTCACTATTACCGAAGAAGGTCAGATTGATGAGACGTTTCTCCTCGCTGCCTTCCGCGAAATATCGGCGTGGATTTATGAAGAGAGCGGTATCGAAATTCCTGCCGATCAAATTCGCTTCAAGATCGTCAATATCCCCGGCGGAAAATATGCGGAAGGCCGCGTGTACTATGTTGGCCCTCTTCAGCAGCGGCGTAATCTTGCGCGCATCAAGTTCGATCTGACGAGCAAAGAAAAACTGGTACTAGCACCGGTGGAACGGGAAGTGCATCATCCATATTCAGACCGACCGGAAACAGGAATTCATATTCTGAGCTACTGTTTTGAAGAGGTCTTCGCGGAAAAAATCAGAGCGCTGGCGGAACGCGAGCGCCCCAGAGACCTTTACGATGTGGTGCATCTCTATCGTCACGACGAAATCCGCCCGGATCGGTCAGTAGTGATGAATACTTTACGCGAGAAGTGCGCCTTCAAGAATATTTCTGTGCCGAACAAGGACTCGTTGATGAGGCCCGACGCACGAGAAAAATTGATCGCCGAATGGGAAGACATGCTGGCACATCAATTGCCGGTACTGCCGCCTTTTGATCAGTTTTGGGATGAACTGCCTCAAGTGTTCGACTGGCTAAATGAAGTTACTGAAAAACCAACCTACGCGGCAATGCAGACGCGGGAAGCAATCGACGATTCATGGCGACCACCAACAATGGTACAGGCTTGGCATGTGGCTGTTCCGTTGGAATCAGTACGATTTGCAGCGGCCAACCGGCTATGCGTCAATCTCCAATATAAGAACACATGGCGACTCATCGAGCCGTATTCGTTGCGCCGGAGTAGTGAAGGCAATCTCCTTCTCTGTGCGGTCAGGCATGAAGACGGGGAAGTTAGAACCTATCGGGTTGATCAAATTCAGGGAGTCGAGGTCAGTACAACTCCATTCGTCCCGAAATACCCGGTGGAGCTAACACCCGCAGGATCGCTGTATGCCCCAGAAATCCAGAGACGCTCAATTTCGACTTCACGTTCTTTTGCCACACAACCCAAGGCAAGAAGCAGAACCGTAATATCCACTGGTGGGGGTCCGACTCACGTTTTCAGATGCAGTGTTTGCGGAAAATTATTCAAGCGAAAATCCTACGACGCCAAGTTGAATTCCCATAAGAATAAGCAGGGATACCCTTGCTATGGTAGTTTTGGCACGTTTGTAAAGACGGAGTATTGAGCAGTTACTCCAATGATACATAGGCCGAATGGCATATATATCTAGCTTCTTCTTCGTGGTAGCATCCTCCGATAATTATAAAATGCTGTCAGATACCCAATACAAAAAATCTTCCCCAAGCAAACTAACGGAAGTCTGATGCCAGAATTACACGAGATAGCGACACGTGAAAGCGATGGGCGGCGCACCATTGATCGTTATCGGCTTCAGTTTCTTGCTGCTGCATATGCTAGCCTTCAAATCCTTGATGGCAAGGAGATCGACCGAGTCTTTTGTGATTTCCAGGATGACTTTGTTGTTCGTCGTCATAAAGCCGGACAGCGCAGCTACCATTTCTACCAAGTTAAGACAAAAGAAAAGCGCAACTACCAATGGACTCTGGCAGAATCGTTCGGGCTAAATAAAAAAGTATTCAAAGCGCCCGCAAAGATCGACTTGGAGAAGGTAAGGGACAGTTTTTTTGGTAAGCTCTTGCAGCACGCAATTAATTTTGGCCCCGCATGCAATGAGTCGGCACTACTAACGAATGTACATTTCAAAGATGATGTGGAGACTCTTGTAGCCGCACTACATAACGGAGACGAAAATCCAAACTCAAAATTTCTGATTGAAAAATTTCAACAAATATTTGAGCAAACTCCCGTCATTCCCGCAGAAGTTGTAATTGAACATCTTAAAAAGCTAAATATTTATCCAAATACCACCTACATTGCCCCTGGCAATAATGATTTTGCCGGGGTTGCACGGGAGGCAATTTATAAATATAGCGAGATAGACCTATCGCACGAAGAGATTGCTGAGATTGCTCAGAATCTAGTGACGCTGGTACTTAATAAGTCATTCAAGAAAATCATGCGCGATGTCAGTGAATCTGAATTAGATGAGCAAGCTGGGATAGGAATTGACGATCTGTTAGCCGTGTTAAGTATTTCAAAGGTTGCCTACATGACCTTATTGAAAAGCGGCGATGAAAAGGCACTCAAAAGCGCGTCAATCATTCAAAGAAGACTTCGTGAAGCTGGAGCCGAGGAAAATATGATTGAGTATTGCACTCGGCAAAAGGTTGCATGGGATGTTTGGATCAGAGATAAAAGACATTCCGCTGATGAACTGGAATTCAATTTGCTGCAACAAAATGTCGCGCAGTTGGCAAAAAGCTGGAATGGTTCTAATTGGGATTGGTTAAAAAGCGAGTTAGCTTTGTTAATCATCAAGCTGAAAAAAACTCCATTAGGTGATTCCGTTAATCAGGATCTACTTTTTGGAGGAGTTTTTGCAACACTTATCAGGAGTGGATCACTGTGAATTTCGAGAAGTTCTTTATCGAAGCAAAACGTCTGGAAGTAAAACTTGACTTGCCCAATGAGCGATCTGAGACACCAAATTTACTAAGTAATGAAGCACTTTTTCATTTACCGCTATTGGCAATGATTATCTTAATGATGTCGAAGGGAACAAAGAAACCCCGATCAATTGAATTGGGCCAAGTCGTGGGCGATTGTATCGAAAGGACATTGGCTGGCTTCAAGGGGTCATCGCAACATATCGGATGGTCCGCCAATCTGCGAATCAGAACAATCAAGGCGTTGTCCTTTCTCGAATTGGCTGACTTGGTGCATGTTGATCAAAATGCAAAGCTGATAACAGCTACCGAAAAAGGTAAAAAGGTAATCGCCTTGGCAACAAATGGGGACGGTAATTTGGCGACTACGCTTGGCGTGGTGGAGCGCAATTATCGAGACATGGCTAGAGAACAGCAACTTAGGTTACAAGCGATATGAGACTTCATTCGATTGAGTTACTTCCTCGTGGAACCAACGGTTGGGGATCAACTGAGTTACTTTTTGGAAATCACATAACGTCAATCTTCGCAAAGAATGGCAGCGGGAAAACTCCATTAATTCAAGCCATCGTTTATTGCTTAGGATACCCAGTTACATTTCGTGAGGACATTGCAACAAAATGTGAAATGGTTCGGCTGAAGATATTAATTAAAGGCCAGGCCTATACGATAGATAGGGCAATCGATAAAGAATTGTTTATAACAGCCACCAGCGAGAATGGGGAGGAACATCGTTTTAATAACGAGAAGGACTACTCGAATTATTTATTCGTATTGTCAGGCATGGCCGTTCCTGCACTTGTCGCCAATAACGCTCAATTAACGCAGCCTTACATGGCGACAACCATACCGATTTTTTACCTAGATCAAGATTACGGTTACTTATCAGCATACAGCCATACAACAAACTTCATAAAAGATCAGTTCGCTGAAACTATTCGATTTCTATTCGGATATCTTCCCAAGAATTCATTCGACAGAAAAAAGGATCAGCTGTTATTAAAGGATAAGTTAGAGTCGGTTGATAGAAAGATTGTTGCCCAGCAAAAAACTGTTAGTGACCTAAAATCTGAAATTAATACGGAAACGAAAGAGGATTTGCATAAGCAAATTGAAACCATTAAGGAGCAATTAAATCATCTGCAAACCGGCACAAGCCAGAAAGAAGATACCGACTCAATATTTCAAGAGCTTTACGCTACCAAGAGTCAAGCTGTTCAGCGCACGGCAAGGGAACTCGACGGACTACGTGACAGAGTAAATGGAATTGCAGCGATAAATCGCGAAATTCTATCCGAGGTAGATACATTAAGTTTGAATGAAGAGGCGCGGCATATTTTCATTTCATTTGGTGAAATTTGTGCCAACGGCAATTGCAGTTTGCTTGAAAACAGCTCTCAGGTTTACGCCAAAAACCTTTTGTATTTGAAAGACCAGATTAAAGACTTGGAGAGGAATGCGGAGATTGCAGGGACTCGTATCTCGCTACTCGAACAGCAACTGACCGAACAAAAAGCTGAACTTAAATCCATTGGCGATAGTATCCAGCATAACAAACAAGAGAGCAATATTAGTGCACTCGTGGATGCCGTTAGACGTTTGACTCAAGAGCTTATCGAGTTAGAAAAACGCCGTGCGCAGCTAGAAATGCTGGATAAGCAAAATGGCATTTATGTGGCACTAACGTTGCTACGATCAGAGATACAAGCGAAGCTTGATCTTATTTCCTCTGGTGGTGAACGCGACCTTGATTTTTCTAGGTTTAAGATTGAACTCAAAGGTGAGATTGTTCGTTGGCTTGATATATTAAAAACCAAGAATGTATCCAGAAATGTCACTATCGAAAATAATTTGAGAATTGATTTTGGTGGTGAATCTCTTGACGTGATTAAGGGCAGCACAAAGATACGAATTATTTTGGCAATTCATGCAGCTCTACTCCAGTTGTTCTTAAAAGACCGTTCGCGAAGCTTTCGATTTCTTATTCTCGATACGCCTAAACAGCATGAGATTCACACAGACGATTTATTGAGTTATATAAATGAGCTGAAGAAATTGGTTTCACTCCATGACGCTCAAATAGTTCTATCGTCCACGGATTTTAGGTATTCCTGCGATTCTGCTGATGCAGAATGGGAACCACGATTCACAGGAACTGAGCAAAATATGTATTTAGGCACTCCTGATACGGTGATTCGACCCAACTAATTATTCAGCCTTGAAATACTTGGGCCATTAGCGCATTGAAAGTGGCTTGAGCCGTGGAGAACGCGGACGCTTGTTGAGATTGGATGGATTTGCATCTGTCAGCGAATTGCTCAAACTGATTTTGTAAGGCGACTGGAGGGCAAATGATTTTCATCGCTTTCAATTGAACGCCTGTAAGGTGCGCAATCGTCGCGTGAGTAGATGCTCCAAGCAGTGCACCAGTTCTCGCCAAATGCCAAAGTAAGCAGACGATAAAATCAGGGCGCACCATTTCCAAATTGGGGCGTAGGCGATGGAGAGCTTTTTGGTAATAGCACTCGTCCATCTGACCGTTCCATATTGCAGCACGTCCTACCTCACCACCTTCGCAAATCAAAATATCACCTTTTTGCAGGCGAAACTTTGCTTGTTCGTCTGGATGAAAATCCATTGTCAGTAAATCGTAAATATCAATTCGATTCCACTGCACGTTGACGTTACGCAAATATGGTAGTTGGAAATCACCCGATTGTTTTTGCTTGTCGAGCATCTTACCGAGACGACATTCACCTACATCTCCGAAAGCAACCATCGTCCAGCCCTTCGAATTCGTAGCTGGATCGCCGAACATATCAAGGAACAGTGCTGGAATTAGTTCGGCAGCTTTTTTCTCGGCCTCGCGCCGTAGTCTCACGATGCCATTGGCACGGGAGAGAATATCCACGATGCGAAGCTGTTCGGCGATAGGCGGCATCGGAACATTTAGCTCTCTAATGATTTTCTGACTGATGTTTGGCTGTGCTCCACCTGTGCTTTTCTCAATAAGTGACGCTCGTTGAGATAGCAGAAAATAGAACAGATATATGCGGTCTAATTCTTCGGGTACAGAAATGCCACAAACAGCTTGGTTTGTGGTGGCATCCATGCCAAGCAATCCAAGCTTGCCAACCGTTGCACCATACATTGCAACCAGAACAGTTCCTTTACGAAACAGCTTTGCACTGGACTGACTCAGCGCTTCTTCGGTAATGGTTTCTTCGCACGTCATTACATCGCCATCAGTTAGGTCACCAGACTTAACCCACGGAATACCACCGCCAAAATATTTTGACTGCGAACGCGATGGTGTCCCGCCACTGGATGTTAGGCAAATCTGACCAAGTGGCTGAGTCGGCCACTTTTTCGAAATCATGTTGCAGCCTCACTCAATACTGACCGCAACGCTTCCACCTCCTCGGCAATCTCCACCTCAATTGCCGCCAGTTCATCCAGCAACTCACGAGGGTCGCGATGTATTTCAGCAGCCTGGCTCATTGGGCGATAACGTCCAGCAGAGATATTGAAGTCATTGCTGCGCAAAGTTGCTGCATCAGCAAACCACCATTGCTGAGTCCATTCCGCTGCCGTATTGCGTGCAGACCATTCCGCCCAGCGTTCTTTGCGTTTGAGATAGGTCTCTGCCAGCTTCGGCAGATCGTCCGCCTCGATGGGTGTGTCGTGGTTGGCATCAAGTTTGTAGCCATCATTATCGGCATGCAGGAACATTACTTTGTCTGTCGTGCCACCTTTGCGGAAAAACAGCACTGAAGTCTTCACGCCGGAATACGGCTGGAACACGCNNCGACGGTGTTGTTCTCAATCAATTGTCGGCGCAGTTCTTTGTGTGCACCGGTGGAGCCGAACAGCACGCCTTCCGGGATGATGACTCCGCAACGTCCGCCTGGACGCAGGCAATCCATCATGTACTTCAAGAACAGAATTTCGGTAGATGTGCTGGTGCCGACCTTCACTTCGTCCACGATGCGGTCTTTATCCACGCGACCGGAGAATGGCGGATTAGCCAGCACGACGTGATAGCCTTCCAGCGGCAATCCCAACTCGGTTTTGCGTTCGTTGTCCTGCGTGGTGGTTAAGCCGTTGCGCAGTTGAATGCGCACATTGGGCAGACCGCGCAGGGTGAGGTTCATGGTGGCGAGGCGCACCATTTTGGGGTCAACGTCGTTGCCATAGAAGGTGCTGTTTTGTAGCACGGAGACTTGAGCGGCTGAAAGCTTGTCACCAATGCCGCGCTTTTGCAGCTTGCCTTCGACTTCGGTTTCGCTGATTCCGCTCGGTGACGAATTGGCTAAGCGAATATGATTGAATGCCGCCGCTAAAAATCCTGCCGTACCCGCAGCCGGGTCATAAATCGTTTCGCCGATTTTGGGGTCGAGCATGTCCACGATGGCGCGAATGACGTGGCGCGGTGTGCGGAACTGGCCGAGTTCACCGGCCTGCTTAATCTGACGCAACACATGTTCGAACAAGTCACCTTTGGTGTCGGCATCGGATTGATCCAGGTGCAGACCATCCACCAGATTGACCACTTGGCTCAACACCGTGGGTTCGTCAATGGTAAGACGTGCACCGTTCATAAAGTTGAATGCTGAACGCTCCGCCACTTCCGCAAAGAACGGAAAAACTTCATCGCGCACAAAGCGCACCAGCGTTTCGCCGCTCAAACCCTTTGCCCACACCGACCACTTGAAACGATCTTTGGTAATGGTTTTGGTGTTGGGTTCGGGAGCGTTCAGCGGATTACGCAAAATCCATTCTCCCGCAAACAGCGATTCGTATTTCTGCTTCATCACCTTGGCCTTCATGGTGTTCTCGNNTCCACCCCCACCCTAACCCTCCCCCGTCAAGGGGGAGGGGATTTGTTTTTTATCATTTTGATCTACCATCATCAAGATGGAAGAACTATAAATCTGTGCCTAACCTACTCCTTCCCCCCTCGCGGGGGAAGGCAGGGATGGGGGAGAGCTCTCGCAATATCTTCCAGCACCGCATCCAATTCTTTCAGCACTTGGTTGTTCCAGTAGCGCAGCACACAAAAATTTTGTGATGTCAGCCAGGCATCGCGCTGTGCATCGCCGTATTTTTCATCGGCATGTTGCCCACCATCCACTTCAACAATCAGCCGCGCTTCCAGACAAACAAAATCCACGATGTAAGGCCCAAGCGGAAATTGACGGCGAAATTTGTGGTCATGCATCTGGCGAAGCCGCAAACCACGCCAAAGTTTGCGCTCTGCATCCGTCATGGATTTGCGCAGCTTCCGCGCAAGCGTGGTGCTCATTGCCCCAAGCTCATTCCTTTCGGTGCAGAAGATGTAGCACGGTCATCTTCCTGGAAGACATTGGCATTGAGGCTTTCCATTACTTCATCCAACTGAGTTTTGCCACCGAAGGTGCGTAGTGCATTTTGATAGCCGCCCTGTGAGCTAAAGATGGGTAACGCGAAGTGGTCGCTGGTGAATTCGTCCCATGTTTCGGCGTTGGCACGTATCTGACTACCAACCACACGGAGCAAATTTTCTTGAGCTGGATTAAGATCGTTGCGCGACACCAGCCATGCCTCGAAGCGTGCGCCCATCTCGTTTGCTTTTTGTTCGGAGACTTCGGGGAAGACCATGTTGCCGTCTTCATCCACCGTGACCCATTCGCGGGTGGTTGGGTCGATGTGATCGTCGATGTCGAGCGACAACAGGCGGCGCGGTTCGTAAGGTTTTGTGCGCGGTGCCTTGGCGACGATGATGCCACCCGGCGCATAGCCATCATCGTCACCATGATAGTCGGCTACGCCAACAAAATCGAACATGGTGAATACGGGTTTGTTTTGCGACTTGCGCGTGCCGCGCCCGCGCATTTGCTGGTACAAAATGACGGACTTGGTGAAGCGGGCAAAAATCAGATTAGTGACTTCCGGGCAATCGAAGCCGGTATCCAGCATGTTCACGGATACCAGAATCTGCGGGAATTGCTCTTTCTTGAAACGCTTAATCTTGGTCAGGCCGTCTACGGTATCGTCCTGCCCCATGCCGGAAACTACATAATCGGCATAGCGCACATCGGGCGAGGATTTTTTATCGGCGAAGGCTTCATCAAACATCTTCGCCAGTGTTTCGGCGTGGCGTTTGGTGACGGCGAACACGATGGTCTTGCCAATGAGTGGTTTGCGCTGGATGCCTTTGTGGTCGATGTAGCCGTTGTCCATNNTTCGGGTCGATCATCACGGAATCGGAATCTTTGAACAGCTCTTCAAATTCCTGTTTGGTCTTGCCATCCATCGCCGACCAGTCGAGTTCATCGCGCTTAACTTCGAAGCCGCCTTCGGCAGCGGTCTTGATGGTCTTTGCTTTGTATATCTGATACGGCACGAGGTAGCCGTCACTGATCGCGTCTTTCAATTTGTAGCTGAAGGTGGGCTTGTCCACCTCGAAGAATTTGAGCGTGTCCTTAACAAACAGCGTGTCGTCTTCGTCACCCGTTGCTGTACCTTCACCACCGACACAGGGCGTAGCAGTTAGTCCGATCTGAATGCCGTCAAAGTGCTTGAGCACGCCGCTCCACTTGCCGTAAATGCTACGGTGGCATTCGTCCGAGATGATGAGATCAAAATATCCGGCGGAATATTCGCCGTAGGTGTTGATCATGCTTTGCAGCGTGGTGATGGTGATGCGCTTCTCATCCTGAAAGCGACGGCCTGAGCGCAATACATAAGACGGGTAATCCGGCAGATGTTCGGCAAAGGCATCCTCCGTTTGTATCGCCAGCGGGATGCGATCTACAAGAAACAAAACGCGGGTAACGGCGTTAGCTTCAAATAATCGTTTAATGAGCGCGGCAGCGGTGCGGGTCTTGCCGGTGCCGGTTGCCATTTCAACCAGCAACTTGCGCTTGCCCAACTGGATGGCTTCGCAAAGGGTCTGGATACAGCTCTGCTGATAATCCCGACCGGCAATCTTTACATCAATGGGAACAGACAGCGGTTTGCGCGCAACTTGTAATGTGGCAAAGCGGCGCTCCAAGTCATCTTGCTTGAAGAAGGTTTTGACAAGACGCGGAAATGCTTCGCGCTCCCATTCCCAGAATTGAATCTCGTTGCCGTTGGCGAGAAAGATATAGGGAACCTTAAGTTGCCGGGCGTAATTCTTCGCTTGTTCGGCGGCATCACCGGGGCTAACAGAGAAACGCTTGGCTTCGACTATTGCCAATGAACGCCCATGACGATCACACAGCACGTAGTCGGCACGAGTGACGTCTTCCATCACCACTTCATAGCGAACGCTGAAACCGTCAGCAAGGCTCCAGCCTTGTGCAGTGAGCTGGCTGTCGATGATGACGCGAGAGAAGGCTTCGTTGGTAGATTTCATGGAGCGTGAGGGTATCACAGCGCGGTACATATTTGAATAAACGCAACAGTCAATGCCCTCCGACGATGCACCGTTCCCAGACTGCCGCCGAAGGCCAATGGCGTCGCCCGACAAGCTACGTATTTCAGCGTGCGCTCTTGATGTTTTGGCAATTTGCCTGTATTGTTACGGCATATTGCCAAAACGAGGTGTGCCATGCTAACTAATAAATCCGTTGCCACAACAAAATCAGGCAGCAAGGCCGCGTCTAAAAAGTCCGCTTCGCCATACGCCGTATCGAACGCAAAAATAAGCGGCGCAAACAAGGCGGCCTCCCCTCTGGCACTTTATACAACCCGCGAGCTTCGTCTACGCAGTGAGCGTTCCATGCTTTCTGTACTTCTTGCGCATAGCGATCCGACCAGTGATATGGAAGTGGTCAAGTTGGTTCACAATCGGCTTCCGCTTAGCGTGGTTGATCGCCTGATCGCCGAAGGCGTGACAAAACAGGAAATCGGTCTGGTTGCCCCGGCAAGAACATTGGCTCATCGGCGCGCCAACGCGGAGAAGTTAACCGTCGAGGAATCGGATCGTGCAGTGCGCTTGGCGCGTGTTGTGGCACAAACAGAGTCGGTGTTCGGCAACAAAGATAAAGCGATGGCATGGTTGCGCCAGCCGATGAAGCGTTTTGAGGGGAATACGCCTATCGAAATGCTTGCCTCGGATGTGGGCAGTCGATTGGTCGAAGAAGCGCTGGTGCAGATTGACGAAGGCTTTTTCGCGTGATTGTTTGGCGCATCAGCAACTACCTTGATTTATCAGGTCAAGGCGGTCTGCGTGCGCCCGCACGCTGGCATCATGCTGGTGCGCCTGTTGTTTACACGGCCAGCTCTCCTGCCTCGGCACTTTTGGAAGTACTGGTTCATCTCGAACTCGGCGACTTGGCGCATTTGCCGGATTCATATCAATTATTAAGAATTGACATCCCAGATAGCATCGCTGTCGCTAAACTTGACGAGGGCAGTCTTGACACTGATTGGCGCAAGCTTTTGGAGTTAACCAGAGCAATAGGGGATAAATGGCTTAGGGAATCAGGATCGGCGCTTTTGTCCATACCCAGCGCGATTGTTCCCCACACGCAAAACTACCTGATTAACCCCATCCATCGTGACACCAGAAAAATCAAAATTCATTCGCACGGAAATTTTCCTTTTGATTTTCGATTATTTCAGTGATAGTCATATGGTTGCCCGTAATATAATCAGCACGATAAACTGACCAACACCACTATGATCCAAAACGACGATCTTTCCTCCGCACCGCGCGTTATCTCCGCCGCCCCCGCTTCACCTCAGGAAGAGGCATTGGAACGTGCTCTGCGCCCGAAACTGCTGGATGAATATGTCGGGCAGGAAAAAATTCGCGGGCAGTTGGAGATATTCA
>PLYB01000047.1:0-681 GCA_003151655.1 Gallionellaceae bacterium
CGGTGATCGGACGCACCAGCGCCATGCGACACGCATCGCGCGGAGCAATGCCTTGCTTGATGAGCGTTGCTGCGTACACCAGCAAACGCGTCGAAATGCCCTCATCCAAGCCGTGACCTTTCAGGTTGCGTGCGGTCTCGCCGATCTTGACCAGCTTGGCCGATATGTCCGTGCCAATGCCGGTTTCTTTGCTGACGATGCCAACCTCGACTTCAGCTTTGGCATAGTCGAATTCCAAACCGGCAAAGCGTTGCTTGGTGGACTGTTTCAGATCTTTCATTAAATTCTGATAGCCGGGATTGTAGGNNGATGGATCACCACCGTGGTGTCCTGACGTGCTTCGACGATCTCGTCCAGATAGCATATCGCGCCATAGCGCGCCGCCAAGGTGAGCGGGCCATCCAGCCAGCGGGTGCCGTTGGCATCCAGTAAATAGCGTCCGACCAGATCGGATGCCGTCATATCTTCATTGCAGGCAACGGTAATCAGCGGCTTGCCCAGTTTCCACGCCATATGCTCGACAAAACGCGATTTGCCGCATCCGGTCGGGCCTTTTAGCATTACAGGTAAACGTGCCGCGTAAGCTGCTTCGTACAAAGCTACTTCGTTGCTTTGTGCCTGATAAAAAGGTTCTTGTGAAATCTGGTATTGCTTGATGTCGAACGTGTCGCTCATGCTGTT
>PLYB01000047.1:847-3423 GCA_003151655.1 Gallionellaceae bacterium
TTTCCAGCACTCGTACGATTGACGCAGTGAGATCGCGCCAGCTGCCGGAGAGTCGATGTGACCGTAAGATCCGCCGCCCGCTGTGTTGATCACGTTGCCGTGGCCCAGATTCTCGAAGAAACCTGGCAGACGCAGCGCATTCATACCGCCGGAGATGATTGGTGTTGTTGGCTTCATTCCGTACCACTTCTGGAAGTAGACTGGGCCTTGGCACTCGTCGCGCTCGATCATGTAAGCGATGATCTTATCGTCGCCCTCACCTTCCATTTTGCCGTATCCCATGGTACCCACGTGGATGCCGGAAGCACCTTGCAAACGGGACATCTTGGCCAGCACAAACGCTGTGTAACCGCGCTTGGCAGAAGGAGAAGTCACCATGCCGTGACCGGCGCGGTGGTAGTGCAAGTATTGGCTTGGGTATTGACGACGTGCAGTTGTCACCATGCCCGGGCCGCCGACGAAACCGTCCACCAGGAACGCAACTTTGTCTGCATCGGAACCGAATGTTTCCAACGCGAAGTCAGCGCGGGCGCACATTTCGTAGTGGTCATCGGCAGTAATGTTGAGCGAGAACAACTTGGCATCGCCAGTTTCATCCTGTGCGCGCTTCAGTGCATCTGCAACTAACGGCAGTACTTTCTTCAGCGGGCAGAATACCTGGTTGCCTTGTGGCTCGTCGTTCTTGATGAAATCGCCGCCCAGCCAGAATTGGTAAGCTGCATTGGCAAATGGCTCAGGACGCAGACCCAGCTTAGGCTTGATGATGGTACCTGAGATGTAGCCACCGTTTACCACCGGACGGCCCAGAATGCGCCACAGGTCGGAAATGTCTTTAGAAGGGCCGTCGAACAATTGCACTGCGCGCTCAGGCACATAGAAGTCAATCATCTTGGCGTGCTCGATGTCGCCCATACCTTGGTTGTTACCGATCGCCAAAGTCAGGAAAGAAACCAGCATCATGCGGCCGTCAGTTACATTGCGGTCAATCAGTTCCAGCGGATACGCGATACGCATATCTTCAGTGGCTTCGTCGATGTAGTACACCAGCGCGTCAACGCCCTTGGTGAAATCATCGGTTGTTGAAACCTCAACGTTGGTGCCGGTAGAAGACTCGGCAGCAAAGTGTGCTGCTGCTTCCAAGTAACCAAGATCACCCTTTGGCTTCATCTTGTAAGCAACGAGAATATGTTTGCCGCCCTTGATAAGGTCGGCTTCTTTAAGATCCAGATTTGAATAACGCGCTGACTGATCCATGTTTCCTCCTGATTGGTAATCGATGTGATATGCAACTGTGTGAACTATAGAACCGAGCGATCATAAATAATAGTCAATAATTATTATATGAACCATAAGCATTACTTATGGTATAAATTCCGCCATGTTTCCGATTTCACTGCGCCAACTACAAGTTTTTGAGAGTGTTGCCCGCCACCTCAGCCATTCGCGGGCTGCGGCAGAACTGTATCTGTCCCAGCCCGCCGTGTCTATGCAAATTAAACAAGCCGAAAACGCCGTTGGCCTGCCGCTGTTTGAACAAATCGGCAAAAAAATCTTTCTCACCGAGGCGGGGCGCGAGATGTTGCACTATAGCCGCAGCATCTTGCAACTCGTCAACGAAATGGAATCGGTCTTTGATGAAATGAAAGGGCTGGAGCGCGGCCATCTCAATATTTCCGTGGTCAGCACGGCCAACTATTTTATGCCGCAGTTACTGGCCAAATTCATCCAGGCGCATCCCAACATTCAAGTCAGCCTCTCCGTCGCCAACCGTGATGCCGTGATCAGACAGCTTGCTGAAAACATCGCCGATCTCGCCATCATGGGTCAACCGCCTGAAGGTACCGACATGCGCGCCGATGCCTTTATGCAGAATCCGTTAGTGGTGATTGCCGCGCCAACGCACCCTCTGGCAAAATCCAGCAAGATTCAGCCGAATCAATTGGCAAAAGAAACTTTCTTGTTGCGCGAACGGGGCTCGGGCACGCGCGGAGTGGTGGAGCGCTTTTTTGCCGGCCATCATCTGTCTCTACCGACACACATGGAAATGGACACCAACGAGGCCATCAAACAATCGGTACAAGCCAGCATGGGCATCGGCATCATCTCACGCCACGGCATCGAAATGGAATTGGAAACCAAACGTCTGCTAGTACTTGATGTGGATCACTTCCCCATCGTTCGTCACTGGTACATCGTCCACCGCAAAGATAAACGTTCTTCTACGGCTGCGCTGGAGTTTGAGCGCTTCTTGTTGGCCGAATCTCAGAGCATGGAAGAAGGGATCGTTTCCAATTAATAAAGCACCCCGCCGCAAGCAGCGGGGAATTGACCCAAAGAGATTGAATCAAGTTACTTGGAAATCCCAAGCAAAAAAACCGGCAGTTTTACCTGCCGGCCGAGTCAACCTTAAAACTTGTTGGTTTTCTTGTATTAATTTTTATTGTCTTAACGCAATAGAGTCAGCACGCTGTTAGGCGATTGGTTCGCCTGAGCCAACATCGCCGTACCTGCTTGTTGCAGAATTTGGGCGCGGGTCAAGCTGGCGGTTTCCGCAGCGTAATCGGTGTCCATGATGC
>PLYB01000293.1 GCA_003151655.1 Gallionellaceae bacterium
GGTCGCCGTATGGGCCTTCCAGCGCAACCTCGCCCGGGTGAATCACGCCTTCCAGTACGATTTCGGCGGAAGCAGGCACTTGCAGGTCACTGCCGATGCACTTTACCAGTTCGGTTTTTGCACCGCGCAGCAATCCGGCAAACTGGTATTCGGACAATGAGTCCGGCACAGGTGTAACTGCGCCAAGGATGGTGGCCGGATCAGCTCCGATCACCACCGCGACAGGAAATGGTTGCCCCGGATTTTTTTCGCAATGATNNCCGAGATTCTGGCGCGGCTTGTTCGGCCCGCGCGTAACTACCAATCCCCAAGTAATGAGCGGGGCTACGTCACCGGGCCAACAGTGCTGAATTGGCAACTTGCCTAAATCTACGTCGCTGCCTTCCCAAACGATTTCCTGACACGGTGCAGAGGAAACCACCTTAGGCGACATGGTCAGCACCTGCTTCAGCACCGGCCATTTCTCCCACGCGTCCTTCAAGCCTTTAGGCGGCTCCGGTTCTTTTAAATATGCCAGCAGCTTACCCACTTCGCGCAATGCGCTGACAGATTCCTCGCCCATACCCAAAGCCACGCGACGCGGTGTGCCGAACAGATTAGCCAGAACCGGCATCTTATGTCCAAGCACATTTTCAAACAGCACAGCAGGGCCTTGCGCACGCAATACCCGGTCACAAATTTCGGTCATCTCCAGGTGTGTAGAAACGGGCGCGGTTACGCGCTTAAGTTCGCCTAACTTTTCCAGTTGAGCTATAAAGTCACGCAAATCGTGATATTTCATTTTGAATCACCCATCGTAGGGGCGTATGGCAATACGCCCTTGTCTCGGATATTGGGTATGCCAAGAAGGGCGTATTGCCATACGCCCCTACGCAAATATTTATTCAGGATAAAAATTTGCCTCGCCTTCCGGCCGCGTCTTAAAGCGTTTGTGCAACCAAAAATATTGCTCCGGCATTTCCAATATCCGCTGTTCGATAAATTCGTTCATGCGGCGCGCATCCGCAATGTCGTCACCGCTCGGATAATTTTCCCATGCGGGATAAAAGGTCAGCACATAACCTTCGTCTCCGGGCAGCATGCGGGTGATACTCGGCACGATTTTCGCCCCTGTCATCTGCGCAATGCGTGGTACCGAGGTCATGGTTGCTGCTGGCACCCCGAAGAACGGGATAAACGCGCCATCCCTGACACCCTGATCCTGATCCGGCGGATAAATGAATGGCATGCCTTTGCGCATGCCCTTGAGGATGGGGCGCAAGCCTTCCTGCCGGGAATAGAGATGCTGATTGCGGAAGCGCGCGCGTTTATTCAACAACAATGCAGTCAGATATTGGTTCTTCTGGTTCGCATACATGCATACGGTATCGGTATGCTGCGCTATCCACTGCCCGCCCGCATCCATGCCGACAAAATGCGGAGTCAGCAAAATCGACGGCTTGTCTTTGATTGCGTCAAAATGCTCGATACCCTCGACACGTATCAGGCTGCTAATCCTCGCCGCACTACCCCACCACAAGATGCTGCGCTCGATCAGTCCGCGACAAAACATCTTGAAATGTTCGCGCACCAACTTCTCGCGCGCAGCATCGCTCATGTCCGGAAAACATAATTTCAAATTTGTCATGCCCACTTGGCGGCGTTCGCCTGCCAAAGGATAGAACACCACTCCGATAGCATTACCGATAGCGACAATAAAACGAAACGGTAAAAAATGGATCAACCAAAAAATAAAAACGCCGAGGCGTACCAACATCACAACTCCTTGACCGAACCGGGTGGCAATGCGCCGCGCGGAACTTTGTAACGGTTATAACTCCACAGGTACTGCTCGGGGCAACTGCCTATCACCGCCTCCATGGCTGCATTGATCTGTTGCGGAATAGAAGTGGCGGCATCAAAAACCAAGGGTGAAAAATACAAGGCATACCCTTCGCCCCGTGGTAAGCGCTTGCTGTGACACATCAATACCGTCGCACCGCTGGAACCGATGAGCCGCCCGATCAAAGTCATTGTGTAGGCCGAACGTCCGAAGAACGGCACCCACTCGCCTTCGCCATTGCCGGGCACCTGATCCGGCAATACGCCGATAGTCTCGCCGCGCTTGAGTGCTTTCAACAGTTGACGCACGCCGCCCATATCGGTCGCAGCTAATTTCGTCTGCCCGCGTTCGCGACCTTGGTGCATCAGTGTATCGAGAAACTTCCATCGCGGCGGACGATACATGGAGGTCATCGGCAGACGGGCCGCAATGTAAAGACTGAGCATTTCAAAACATCCAAAATGCGGGGTTGCTATAACCACCCCTTTGCCATGTGCATGCGCCGCTTCAAAATGTTCCCAGCCATGACATTCCTTAACGCTGGCGACCACCTCTTCTAAAGGACGCACCCATACCCAGGGCAACTCCATCACGCTTTTGCCAACTTCGCTTACATTGGCGCGCAACACCTTAGTAAAGTCCGTCTCGGAAACAATTTCCTTGCCTTGTAAAAAACTCAAGCCATGCCTCAAATTTTCACGCAAACGCGCGGCATATTGCCCGGAAAACAAATAGGCGATCCAGCCGAAGAGGATACCGAGACGATGCAGCACCGATAACGGTAAACGTGCAAATTGATTAAACAGCCAGACCATTAAGAAGAAAATCCCATAAAAGTGCCAATACCAAAGTTTTTGCTATAATGCGCGCCCTTTTGCCAAATTTTGGAATGAGCGCACATCATGAGCGAATATTTTTTTACGTCTGAATCTGTTTCCGAAGGTCATCCGGATAAAGTAGCGGATCAAATTTCCGATGCCATTTTGGACGCTATTCTAGCCCAAGACCCGTACGCGCGTGTAGCCGCTGAAACATTGGTCACTACGGGTTTGACAGTTTTAGCCGGCGAGATCACCACCAGCGCAAACGTAAATTACGCCAAGGTCGCGCGCGAAACCATCCGCCGCATCGGTTACGACGACCCGAGCCTGCGCTTCGACGCGGACGGTTGCTCGGTGCATGTCTGCTACGGCACGCAAAGCCCGAACATTGCCCAAGGTGTGGACCGCGCTTCCGACGATTACCTGAATCAGGGTGCGGGCGACCAGGGTTTAATGTTCGGCTACGCCTGCAACGAAACCGATACTTTGATGCCGTTGCCGATCTACCTGTCGCACCGCATCGTTGAGCGCCAAGCGCTGTTGCGCAAAGATGGTCGTTTGCCTTGGCTACGTCCGGATGCCAAGAGCCAAGTCACCGTCAAATATATGCACGGCAAGCCGCACAGCATTGACACGGTAGTGCTGTCCACCCAGCACTCGCCGGAATTCTCGCCGCCTGAAAAACAAAAGGCGCTGCACGAAGCGGTGATCGAAGACATCATCAAGCCGATGTTGCCTAAAGAACTGATCAAGGGCGAGATCAAATATCTGGTCAA
>PLYB01000224.1 GCA_003151655.1 Gallionellaceae bacterium
CACAGAGAACACAGAGAGAAACGTGTATTGCGCCGATTTCGAAGTGTCGCCCGAAGGGTGAATTACTCTTGAGTTACAACCGTTTGTTTTTTCTCTGGTGAGGCAACTAGCCATTCGACTAAGNNGCCAAGTCGCTGGTTATGTGATCTCGGTGTTCTCTGTGGCTAACCGCTTTTTCTAGGATAAACCGATGCTCGAAAAAAGGTTTTAGTAGCCCCTCAACTAAACCTCTTAGTCCTCTTCCTGATATTGAAATACTGCATCCTTGATATCGCTAAGCTCATCTTCAGTTATCCCCAAGTAGGCTAGAACAACCGGGCCTGATTCATCCCAGTCATGATCGTTTTGCATCTGCCGGGTGTCGCAAAGAAATTCGGCGAAGCGGATTATGGCTATCAGACCGCGTGCCTCGGCCGAAATATTGTCATCCGAATGCAGAATCGAAATATCGTGATGATTCAACAAAGCCTGGCATATCGGATTCGGCAAACTCCAGCTTTTGGCGAGCAGATAACCAATAGTCGCATGGTTGGTAGCATGCGTATCATCTTCAAGGCGTGTGAAATCCGACTTGGAACCGGCATTAGCCTTCTTCAACGTTTCTATGTAATCGGGAAATTTTTGCAGCATCAGCGGAATGCCACAGTCACGAAAAAGCCCATACATATACGCCAACTCTTTCGGGACACCTGGAACTCTTTTTGAAAGGTATGCCGCCACGTTCGCCACTTTTTCAGCACTATCCCAGAATCTCTCCATATCCAGCTCTTTTGTTTTCACCGCATTTTTTATAGCTAGCCCGGTAACAATCGAGAGTACATTATTGAGTCCCATCGTCATTGCTGCTTGCTGCACATTTTCGACTTTTGTACGCAATCCGAAAAACGGAGAATTGGCGGTTTTGAGAAGCGATGCCGTCAAAGCTATATCCTTCGATACTATCTGGGCAATCCGTCGCAAATCGGGCTCTTCTTTACTTTTCTCCCGATTGATTTCAACTATCACGGCAGGGCGTGGGGGAATTTTAATTGAAGACAACAGTTTTTCTGCTTCTTCTTCTGAAACAATAGTTACCATATTCAATGCCAATTGTCTTTGAATTTCATCAATATAAGTCTTTACGTAACATTGTGCAATGTAAATGCTAGCCATACTTGCTGCTCATCGCACAGTACCCCATCACACGGTAGCCACCATCAATAAATAGTATTACCCGAACGTTTTTCGCTGAACCCGATTCACCAACTCAAAAGGAAATGTGCATGACAAAAATATCATCAAGTAATCGCCGCTACGGATGGATACCCGATGTGCCGGATCATCGCGACCTGCTGTATGCCGCGCTGGTGAGTGTCGCCAAGCTACCCGACAAGATTGATCTTCGCTCTCACTGCCCGCCTGTTTACGATCAAGGTTCACTTGGCAGTTGCACGGCGAATGCCATTAGCGGAGCGATCCAATTTGAACGGCGCAAACAAGAATTGAAACCTGACTTCGTTCCTTCGCGTCTGTTCATTTACTATAACGAACGCGCAATGGAAAACTCAGTCAGCTCAGATGCAGGAGCGCAAATTCGTGACGGCATCAAGAGCATCGCAACCCAAGGTGATTGCCCGGAAACCGAATGGCCTTACGACATTGCGAAGTTCACCAGCAAGCCCTCGGCACAATGCTACAGGGATGCGGTTAAATATTTAGCCGTGCAATATCAGCGCGTGCCGCAAATTCTCAACCAGATGAAAGGCTGCCTCGCTGCTGGTTTTCCTTTCGTGTTCGGCTTCTCGGTTTATTCCGGGTTTGAAACTGAGGCTGTGGCCGAGACCGGCGAACTCAACATGCCGGGTTCCAAAGAAAGGCTGTTGGGTGGGCATGCGGTTGTTGCCGTGGGCTATGATGACCGCACCCACTGATTTATGGTACGCAACTCATGGGGTGAGAGTTGGGGAATTAACGGTCACTTCACCATGCCCTACGCCTATCTTTCAGACTCTAATCTGGCTGATGATTTGTGGGTCTTGCGACTTGAGTCGGCGTAACACAAATCTCGCGCAGCGAACGTTTGCCCCTTCATTCTGATGGGTTTTACCCACCTATGCGCGTTGATTCACGCCATAAAGCTTCTCAGAGTCAAACTCTTGTAACGAGAATTCCGGTATACTGTAGCTTAATTGAGCTACACTATCTTTCAATCACAAAGGAGCATGAATATGGCCGCCACCGCTTTTGTACGTGCGAGAATTGATGAATCGCTTAAAGTAGAAGCCGCCGCAGTGCTAGCGGATATGGGACTTACTGTATCCGATGTCGTACGCATCGTCTTGACCAGAGTCGCCAAAGATAAAGCACTGCCTTTTGAAATGCGCATACCCAACAAACTCACTTCTGAAACGCTCGCCAAGAGCGAGCGAGGGGAAGACATTCATCACGCTAAGGATGCCGACGATCTCTATAAGCAATTGGGTATCTGATGCGTCAGCCAGATTACTCAGGTCAGTTCAAGCGCGATGTGAAACAATCTCAAAAACGCGGAAAAGACATGGATAAGCTCAAGTCATTGTTGAACTTGCTCATTAAGGGCGATCCGCTACCAACCATTTATCTTGACCATCCGCTGAAAGGTGAATGGAAAGGATTTCGAGATGCGCATATAGAACCGGATTGGCTGTTGATTTACAAAATTACAGCGAATGTTGTGCGCTTCGAGCGGACAGGAAGGCACTCAGACTTATTCAACGAGTAGGATTGATACGCCCATCGATAATTTGTTGTATGGTGCGATAGCTTATCCCTATAATAAACGCGCACGGTATACAACATCCATAAGGAATTGCGATGACAACAATTGAATTGAAACTCAACCTGCCAGATCAACTAGCGAAAGATGTTGTCCGCATGGGATTAACCAGTCCAGACAGCCTGCAATCATTGTTACGTGAGGCAGTTCGCAACCAGCGGCTTGCAGGACTTGCCGAAGCTCGAAAACGCATTGCGGCGGCGAATATCCCTCCACTAACGATGGAAGAAATCGAAGCAGAAATTGCCGCTGATCGCTCTGAAAGACGCAGCACGGCTCCCCACTGATTAACATGCGGCTGGTGCTTGATACCAACGTCGTTGCTTCCGGCCTACTTTGGAACGGAACGCCCTCACACATAATTGATGCAGCCCAAGCGGGGCAATCGAGATATACACCAGCCGAGTCTTGCTCACCGAACTGACCCGCATTCTTAAACGAGAAAAATTTGCCAAAGTTGTTGCGGCCAGCGGTTTGGATATTGAAGGACTGGTTCTGGGCTACGCATCACTTGCCTTGATTGTTGAACCTTTGCCAATTCCGCCAACTATTATTGCCGATCCAGACGACGACCATGTGCTGGCCTGCGCACTCGCCGCACAGGCCGAGTTAATCGTCTCGGGTGACAAACACTTGCTTGATTTGGAAGAGTATCAAAACATAGAAATTGTCACAGCGGCAAAATCCATGGAGCGGATAAGATCGGTGTTGATTTGAAATATTTGATAGGCACGACATGTAGTTCAATTAGTCGCTGGTCACAGCTATTGGATTGTAGCCCGGAAGAAGCACAGCGGATTCCGGGAACATCCGTCAGGGTGCAGCAATTAGACATTCAGTGGAGTGCAACAAATCCCGGATTCCACGTTGTTTCATCCATGCTACGCTGGCTACGCCGCCGTGAGCCGGGCAGTGAAGCTGGCGAAAAAGAGGAGGGAGAATGTCAAATGTAAGGCTCCTCGGTTCTTATTTGATTTCGGAAAGCAGCTTGGGGTCTGTCACCAGCTTGCGCACGCCGTGGGCGTGACTATCTTCTTTAAACTTATTTTCTTTGCACCACCTGCCTATACTGTTCATGTCCAACTTGGCGCAATGCGGGCGCACGCTCCATGTGACCTGATACGGAGAGCATCTCTGATCCGAGTAATCAGGGCCGGTGGTCGATCCCAGAAATTCGACTGACTTACCGGTATCGTTCGGGATCTTCTTCGCCTGATGGTAGCCATTGTCTAGGTCTGGCATGTAGTCAAAGTCATTAAAGTTCAGCGCGGTTGGATCGTTCACCACCAGCGTAAACACTTGGGACTCTACACGCAGATTCGGATTGGTACAGGACGGGGTCACGCAAGAATCCAGCTCTTTGCCTGGCTTAGTGTCGCAAGAGCCATACACCCAATGAACCTCTATCGTATCGCCCGGTTTGAGGCCGTCATGATCGCCCTCGCAAATCGAGCTTGTGGTCTTTTGCTCATCAGCACTCAAATTCGGGTTCTGGCTGATTGCACACTGGTAACCGCTACCGCTATCAATAGGGTAGTCCTTGGCCTTGTGTTCCGCGTTTTTGTGAAAATGGATGTTGCATAGATTCATTTCCTTATAGCTAGGCGCTATCGCAAAAACGCTTTTATTATTCCCTTGTAGTTTGTCGATGTCGCGTGGTGCTTGCGGGCCGAAGCCCACACACGTTTTACACGCTTTACTTCTGAGCCGCCGCCTCGACTTTTTGTTTGGCTATGTCGGCAGCCATTTCATCTTGCGCCTTGCCTGCCTGGAATTTTTGCCATAACGCACGGTCATTATTCATGCTGGTTTTAACCGCGGCTTCGGTCAACTTCGCTACAGAAGCGACATCCAAACCTAAAGGCACGTTCCCCAAATCTTTGAATTTGACCCCTACTTGAATTTCGTTACACTCCTTACAAACGGCTGAATTGGAGTAGACAACCTTGTCTGAGTCATCCGTAATAGCGAGCTCAAGGAAATAGCCGTATTCGCGCTTGGTGATGTTTCCGGTCGCGGTCAGCTTGGCTGCGGGATGAACTCCGCCATAGAACACCTGATAACGATTTTGTAATCCCTCATGGAGCGCCCACTGAAAACTGGCTTGCAGGCGTTTTTCTTCTAACGCAATTCGTTCGACCAAGGCTTTGGCATCAGCTCGTTTACGCTCTTCGATTTGTTGCGGGGTTGGGCCACCGTTCTTGAATGCAGCAAATTCTTCCATTTGCCTTTTCTTGAAGTTATCAAAAGAATCCCCTTCATCGGCAGCAGGTTTATTTTCACCTGCTTTGATGTTGTAGCGATTCATAATATCGCCAACCAGCAAATTCACACCGCTGACGGGGAGAAGAATTAACGACTCCTTGTCCGAATCTGCAGCTTGTACTTGCGAAACGATCCCGGCAAAACATAGCACCGTTAACAATATTCTCATCATCAAAACTCCCTCATTAAAAACAGCCATATTGCAGGCACGTCCGCATGGAAAATTTCGTTACTACCTCCCTTGCGCCCTCTTCAAGTTCAGGTATTGCATTGGTTCGTTAGTGCGAGTTGCCGGTTTTGTAAGGCCGCCTGAGTAGGCTGGCTATATCTGGGTTGCGTTTGATCGATTTGCCCCATCACGGTGGCAATTAATTTTGACATACTGAAAACGCCGGAACGGCATGAAGAAAAAACAGATAGGCTTGCATTCATGTTATTCCCCTGAAATAACATACTTGCCGATTGACCGCTCCCGTTGTAACGAGAACCTCCAAGGCCGGAAACCCCAACCTTAACCATCCCAATGCGGGATAGCAGAACTTGCGCCAGCCTCCTGTTCTGATGAATCGCCACGCCTATACGCCGTACTTAGCGACGCTATTTTGCTGCGGCAACCACGCAAGAATGAAAGATCATACAGAAGTCCGGGGGGGGGTAGCAAGCTGTTTTTTGCGCTGCCAGTTGAGTCGGCGTAACCCCGCCATCAAGCAATTACGTTTCGGATACCAACAGGCTATTCTCTCCCGCGGCTGCGCAATAGTCTGCTGCTATCGCCACGCCAATCACACAAACCAACTCGTCACCGCAAAACAGCAACGGCAAGCGTTCGCGTTGCCAAGGCGGAATATGCTGCTCTTGCAACAGATTTTTTAAGCTGCGTGTCGCAGCCTTGGGATGTGGGCGCAAAGATTCTCCACCTCTGCGCAGGCGGAGCGTAAGCGGAGCACGTTGTAATTTGTTCAGACTGATGCCCTGCCCCGAAGCCGGTGTAAAAAACAAAGTTATATTTGACGCAGGCCAAGCCAATTCGTTTTCTCCTTGCCAGGACAACTCAAAATCCTGATCAAATTCGCCCAAGGCTCGTAGCACATACACTTTGTTTTGATAGTAGCGAACTTGCCAGCAGCCGAACTCAACACACACCGCCGAGTCTTCGCGTGCGTCGATCAATTGTTGCAACATATCGTCCAATTGCGCGGCTTGCGGCATAGGCGCGCCGCAAGTATGCAGAAAATAGCGCAGCAGATTTTTGGCTCTAGCTAGTGAAAGCGAGCGCAGAAGCGCAATATCAAGTGGCTCCCCACTAGACCAACCTCGTGCATCCTGCTGAGCCAGCTCGTCGAGCAGCTCGCCGGCTTCGGCAAAGTGGCGCGCGCTACGTGACAAGGTGCCACGATAGGCGGGAAACTTTTTTTCCAACTCAGGCAATACGTTCTGGCGCAAAAAATTGCGCGGGTAATAATCATCCGCGTTGCTTTCGTCTTCCACCCAAGGTAGTTCATGTTGCTGTGCGTATGCTAGCAACACACTACGTGGAATATTCAGCAGTGGTCGCAAAGTTGCCGGGGAATGTGTCGAAGCTGGCTTGAGAGTTGGCATCGCAGCGACACCTCTGAGACCGGCACCGCGTAACAGTTGCAATAGCAGGGTTTCCGCTTGATCGTCGGCATGGTGTGCCAACGCAATAAAATCACCATCCTGTTTGGCAAATGCGGCATGCCGCAATTGACGTGCTGCGGCCTCAATGCCGTGCTCGTCACGCAACGGCGCGATATTCACATGCTCGATGTGCAGCGGAATAGCGTAGCGACTGCAGAGTACCGTGCAAAAATCAGCCCACGCATCGGCGTTCGGACTAATGCCGTGGTGAACATGCAAAGCCGAAATCCGCCAGGAAAAACGCGGCGCAAGCGTATGCAGCAGGTGCAGCAGTACGACAGAATCCATACCGCCGCTGAGTCCCAACAATATTGAGCGATCGGGCAAAACTACCGGATGGAGCGCGTCGGCGACGCGTTCCAAAAGACTAGACTTCGACTTCCTTGAATTTGCCATAACTCATCAGGCGGTTGAACCGTGTATGCAGCATCTCATCCTGAGACATTGCAGTCACCTGTTTGAGTGATTCTTGCAGGCTCTTTTTAATGGTCTGCATCATGGCAGGATAGTCACGATGCGCGCCGCCCAGCGGTTCGTTAATGATTTTATCGATCAATCCCAATGCCTTTAACCGTGTCGCGGTAATCCCCAGAGTTTCCGCCGCTTCCGGTGCTTTGTCCGCACTCTTCCACAAAATTGAGGCACAACCTTCCGGCGAGATGACGGCATAAGTTGAGTATTGCAGCATCAGCATGGTATCGCCCACCGCAATAGCCAAAGCTCCGCCGGAGCCGCCCTCGCCGATAATGGTGCAAATGATCGGCACACGCAACTCAGCCATCACATACAGATTTTTTCCGATGGCTTCCGACTGCCCGCGCTCTTCCGCGCCCACACCGGGATACGCACCGGGGGTGTCAATGAAGGTCATGATCGGGATACCGAATTTCTCGGCCAGACGCATTAGACGCATCGCTTTGCGATAACCTTCGGG
>PLYB01000066.1 GCA_003151655.1 Gallionellaceae bacterium
TCCTTCAGGAAAGCGATCACATTGTTGGCCAGTGTCTCCTCGGCGTACACGGACTCGTTTTCTTCCCACTCGAAATCATCATGTTTAGCCTGTTCGCTCAGATGCATTTGGGCGAAGTTTTGTGGGGCAACGGAATAAAGCAATCCGTGGGGTATGGGTTGATGGATTTGCATGACATCCTCCTTATGTAGGTCGGGTTTCACCCAGAGGGTGCAAGAACCCCTGCGGGGCAACCCGACATGAAAGAAACGTCGGGTTGAAACCCGACCTACCTTTTCCGTTTTAAGCCGCAATCGCGTCCATCAATGCAGCCTTTTTGGTCTTGCCGGCGCGTGAGGGTGGACGGCAGATGCCGCAGACATAATTCTTGTTCAGTTCGTCGGTATGGGAAACAAAGTGTCCTCCGCATTCGGTGCACAGCGTCAGTTCCAGCATGTTGGCATCGAAGAAGCGGATGAGGAACCAGGCGCGGGTGATGCTCAACTCGGGTTCGCCTTGGGAGATTTCGATTTGTTCCAGATACAAACGATAGCTTTTGATCAGCGCTTCCACACCGCTAACATTGGCGTTCTTGATCATGTACTGGTAAATATCCATGAACAGCGATGAGTGAATATTGGGCAACCAGCTCATGAACCAGTCGGTGGAGTACGGCAGCATGCCTTTTGAAGGAGATTCGCCCTTCACTTCTTTGTAAAGTTTGAGCAGGCGTTCGCGGCTGAGCTTGGTTTCTTCCTGCAAAACCTGCAAACGCGCACCGAGGTTGATGAGTTCGACGGCGATGTGGATTTCGTTGGCTTCAGTAACGACGCTTTTATTACGCATGGTGCTCTCCCTGTACTAAGTGGTGATGTTTAGGCTGCGAGTTGCTCTACCGGACGGCCGGTCATGAGGATGGCAGCGTGGGCTTGGGACATTAAACGGTCTTTGTTGTAGCCGGTCACCATATTCAGCAGCAAGCGCTCGTCGAAGCGGAAGGCGCACAGCAGCATATTGGAAGCGGCCATTTTAAGCAGTTGGGCTGGCGACAATCCGGCGAGCAGATCGGCCATTTCTTCGCTGATGCCCAAACGGAAGATCGCGCTGGCTTTGTCGTCGCTGATCATTTGCTTGGCCAACATCATGTAGGACAGGTTAGCTTCTTTGATTTCTTCGTGCAGTTGTTGTGCGTTCATGTTCGTCTCCTTGGTCAAAATGCGTTGTGTGATTCGATGGCTGCATTGTGAACGAAGAGGCGTGTAGGAAGAATCAGAGAATGGCTAATTCTTGTGTAGGAAGTTGTTTCGGGGTTCTTGTAGGAAAAAGTCCTATGACTCTGGGGGAGGCATACTGGCATTATCCTGATTTACTGCTGAACCAATGCGTCGAATAGCGGGGGATTTGGGGGGTTATTCGGTTTTGCAGGGGAGACAATTAACTCTCCCCTAACAGGGATGGCGGCAGAACCGTGGCGAATCAAAACACTTTAAGACTTATCTACGCCCCACTTGGTCGCGGTTATTTTCAGGAAGGATAAAATGATCTGTGTGAAGGAGTCTCCCGCATATTGCGCTTCATGCTCTTCCCAGTCGAACCCATCCGCATCTGCTCCATCATGCAAATGCAGGTTGGAAAAATTCTCCGGTGCGACCGAATAAAGCAAGCCGTGCGAGAATTCCTGTTGCTGTTCCATAAAGCTGCCTCCAATCAAGTTACATTATGCAAAACCCAATGCGAGAACAGTATATACAGTAATACTGTTTATTGTAAATAGGCTGATGTACTGTCACAAAATAATAACAAAGGTGCGCAGGCAAAACTAACCGGCCCGAGCCGAAAGTTTTAACCTGATGGAAACAGTAACGATGCTAATGAAATTTCGGGGAGGGCATTACTATGAAAACTGTCGGCAAATAGCTTGTAGGCTGGTGGTGAGCTTGCGAACCCCGGCTTTTATGCTGGGGTTCGCAAGCTCACCACCAGCCTACGGTAGCGGGCATTTAATTAAAATGCAGACTTGCTAATTTCTGATCCTGAACAATGCCGCGACTTGTGGCTGCGGTTTGCCCAGTGTGCTCACGGGAGCGTCAGGTTGTTCTTCAACAGACTTTGGGCTGGCGGAAGGTTCGTAAGGCTTGGAGAACCAATCCTCGGCGGGCGCGGATTTATGATGACTACGCATCGGCGCGGCTTTAACTGGCTTTTGGTAACCCGTTGGCACCGCGACCGCTTCACGCGGAAATGTCCGGTTTAGTAATTTTTCAATCTCGACCAAGCGACGCTCTTCCGCACCATCCACCAAAGAAACGGCTTCGCCGGAAGCGCCGGCACGTCCGGTACGACCGATACGATGCACGTAGTCTTCGGCATGGGTAGGAAGCTCGTAATTGATAACCAGCGGCAACTGATCAATATCGAGTCCGCGTGCCGCCACATCGGTTGCCACCAATGCCATGACCGCACCCGATTTGAATGCATCCAAGGCTTTGATGCGCTCTTGCTGCGTTTTATCGCCGTGAATGGCATCAGCAGGAATACCGCTGCGTTCCAGTTGCTTGGCAACATGGGCGGCACTTAATTTAGTGCGGGTGAATATCAATACCTGTTTAACGCCGCGCGAACGGATCAGTTCAACCAAGGCATGATATTTATCCTGATGCTCGACCATGCACACCGATTGCTTGATGTTCTCACCTGCCGCATTGCGGCGCGCGGTTTCGACCGTGACCGGATCAACCAGAAAATCCTGCGCGAGTTTTTTGATGTCGTCGGAGAAGGTGGCCGAGAACAATAGCGTCTGCCGTTGTTTGGGCAGCAAAGCGAGGATACGTTTGAGATCTGGCATGAAGCCCATATCCAGCATGCGGTCTGCCTCGTCCAGAATCAGAATTTGCACTTGATTGAGTTGCAGATTGCGACTTTCCACGTGATCAAGCAAGCGTCCCGGAGTCGCCACCAGAATTTCCACGCCATTCATCAGCGCGGGCTTTTGCGCTTTGATGTCAGTGCCGCCGTAAACCACCGTAGTGCGCAGCGGCACATGCTTGGAATAAGTGACCACACTCTCGTGCACCTGTATCGCCAACTCCCGCGTCGGCGCAAGCACCAAGGCGCGAATGGGGTGACGCGCGGGTGAAGCGCTGGTGCTGGCGTGCGGCAACAGGCGCTGCAGCATCGGCAAGGTAAACGCGGCAGTCTTGCCCGTACCGGTCTGCGCCATCGCCATCAGATCCCGTCCCGCAATTACGTGCGGAATAGCTTGCGCCTGAATAGGTGTCGGCTCGGTATAGCCTGTTTCTTCAATAGCCCGAAGAATCTGCGGATCAAGCGCGAGAGAAGAAAAAAGAAGTTTTGCGACTAAGGGTTCGTCCATAAGTGCGACATTATACTGGATTAAGCGGGTACGGCAGTGGCTGACTGGTCGTTTTTTTCCACAACATCAATTTCAGAATAAAAAAGGGCGCCTTGCGGCGCCCTGGAACGAAGCAGTGATTGCTTCGGGGGAGATAACTATTAGTGTTGGTATGCGCGCTCGCCGTGATCGGCAAGATCGAGACCTTCTTCTTGAGCTTCGTCGCTTGCACGGATACCGATCGTCTTCTTCAAGATGAACAGGATCACGAAGGCAACAAAAGCAGACCAGCCCAGTGCGACACCAACGGCCCACAGTTGCGAGATAACTTGAGCTGTTGCATCAAAATCTCCAACCTTGTTGGCCACGTAGTCCCATACACCTTGACCACCCAGTGCCGGGTTAACGAAGATGCCGGTACCGATCGCGCCGATGATGCCGCCTACGCAGTGAACACCGAAGGCATCCAAAGCATCGTCGTATTTCAGCCATACTTTGATCTTAGTCACGGCGATGAAGCAAATTACCGCAGCCACCGCGCAGATGATCATCGCACCCATCACGCCGACATAACCTGCAGCCGGAGTGATTGCCACCAAGCCTGCAACGATACCGGAGCAAACGCCCAACAGACTAGGCTTGCCTTTGACGATCCACTCTACTGCTGTCCAGACCACCCCGGCTACTGCTGTACCGAACAAGGTGTTGAAGAAGGCCAGACCGGCAGCACCGGTTGCTTCCAGGGCAGAACCGGCATTGAAGCCGAACCAGCCCATCCACAGCAAGCCAGTACCGATGGCAGTCATCATCAAGCTGTGAGGTGCCATTGCAACTTTACCGTAGCCCTTGCGTGGACCAAGCATCAGCGCAGCGATCAGTGCAGCGATACCTGCGTTGATGTGAACCACAGTACCACCGGCGAAGTCAATTGCACCTTTTTGGAACAACCAACCGGCATGGCTGGTAGCAATATCACCTGCCTTGGCGGATGTGTACGCATCTGGACCATCCCAGTACCAAACCATATGCGAGATTGGCAGGTAGGCAAAGATGAACCACAGCACGCTGAAGATGATCATCGCAGAGAATTTGAAGCGTTCTGCAAAACCACCGCAGATCAGCGCAACGGTGATCGCAGCGAAGGTCAGTTGGAATACGCAGTACACGAAGTCAGGAATGTACTGACCTTTGCTGAATGTTGCAGCCACTGCCGTAGTCGGATCATCACCGGCCATGAACAGCTTGTCGAGTGAGCCGATGAACGGCGCGAGTGCACTTCCTTCGTGGCCGGCCGTAAACGCCGCGCTGTAGCCGAAGATTACCCAGAGCACCGCGATCACAACAAAAATCGAGAAGCTTTGCATTACAGTAGACAGTGCATTTTTGTTGCGCACCATGCCGGAATAGAACAAAGCCAAGCCGGGTACGGTCATCAGCAGCACGAACGCTGTCGAGGTCAGCATCCAGGCAACATCGCCCTTATTGCAGTCAAAGCCCTTGTCGCCACATTTTGGTGTGGCGGCTGGAGCATCGGCAGCGGGTGCCGGTGCAGCGGCAGCAGGAGCGGCAACAGCAGCAGTCGTTGCAGTCGCGGCGGCAGGAGCCGCAGCTTCTTCAGCGAATACCGGTGCCACCATGCCGCCCAGCATGGACAGCAGTGTGAATACAGCAAATAATTTCTTCATCTCGTTCTCCTTATAGTGCTTCCGGACCGGTTTCACCGGTGCGGATGCGGATTACTTGTTCAAGCTCTTGCACGAAAATCTTGCCATCGCCGATCTTGCCCGTTTGCGCGGCCTTCTCGATCGCCTCGATAACCTGATCCAGCGTGTCGGCCTTGACGGCGGCTTCCAGCTTGATCTTGGGCAAAAAATCCACCACATACTCGGCACCGCGATACAACTCGGTGTGTCCTTTTTGACGCCCGAAACCTTTGACCTCGGTAACGGTGATACCTTGCACGCCAATTGCTGAAAGGGCTTCACGCACCTCGTCCAGCTTGAACGGCTTGATGATTGCTGTGACTATTTTCATTTCATTCTCCTTATTAAGATTGGCGGGACACATTGCATCCCTCCACACACAAACTTAAGTTAGAACGTGCGTGCAAGAGACAAGACTGCGGTGCCTTTTCCGTTATCGTTACCGTTAACGTAGTTAACCTGTCCGGCACCAGTTCCAGCCGTTGTCGTGCTGTATGCCAAGCCCACCAAGAAACCACTGAAATCCTTGGTTACGCTCACCTTGTAGTCGGAATACGATGGATCAGCACCAGCGGCTCTGGACGCATCAGCAGTTGAACCTACGATGTTCTGACGGCCAGCATGTGCGCCAAGGGTGTATCCGCTATCTCCTATTGCATAACTGGCGCTCAAGTCGATATAAGTACTACCTGTTGAATTGGCCGTTCCAAAGAGAGTGCTTATGCTGTCCGAGAACTTAAGGGTGAACCACTTGTAGCCGACGAGGGCATATAATTCGTCCGTGTCAGCCTTGGTTGCACCTGCTGCATATTTGCCTGGATAGTTATAGCGCAGGTAACCAACGTCATAGCTGTAGTCTGTGGCAAAGGCATTCTTCATTCCAAGATAGGTGTCTAATTCCAAACTTGCACCAGTAGCTGTACCACCATCGCTGATCCAACTAATGTTAGAACCCCATGCTCCCGCATAGAAACCGCTGGCATGCGCATAATCAAAACCACCCTGAAGGGCAGGATTGGTGCCAGTTTGTGAAATACCACGGTATAGATAATTAGTTACCAGTGCGACATTGCTTGTTACAGCAGGTGTCGGAGCGGCAGCCGCAGCCGGAGCGTCTTCAGCGAAAGCTGGCATTGCGAACAAAGTACCCAGAACAGCCACGAGCAGTTTCTTTTGCATGATATTTCCTTTTCTGTTGAAGTTTAAAAACGGGATTCAATTCATCCGCACAATTGTTACAGCAGATTCCGTGCCAGATGAAAAGTTGTTTTAAATACAAAGGAATTTGAGCTATTTGCTGCGACACGCACGACCAAGCGCACCATCTCTATGCGTGATTTTTAAACTTCGCACCCATGCGGTGCGCGATTTCCAAAGTGAAATTTGATAGGGGCGTATGACCGTACGCTCCCAAATGGCACGACCTACAACCCACTGATTTTACGATGCACCACCGGCTAATGAACTATCCGGATTTAACGATAAGTTACTGGGGAGTTAAGAGGTGCGGGAACAGCGCTGAAAAACCGCGACGCTCACATCCAAGGTGCAGGAAGAACGGGCGACCAAGCCACCCGTCAGAAATGGATAGGACTAGAACGAATGCGTTAGCGATAAAGACGTTGCCGCTTTACCCCAAGGGTCACCGTTGCGAGTCCAGAAGGAAGCGCCGTTAGTATTGGTGTATGACAAATTCAAAACATAGCTGCCAAAATCTTTGGCTGCACTTAACTTATAATCAGTATAAGTCGGCGCACTTCCTCCCAAAGCATACGAATCTGCCGATGCACCGACCACGGTTTGTTTGCCAATATGCGCCCCAAGGGTAAGCCCGGCTTCGGTAACGGGGTAGTTGGCACTCAGATCGACGTAGTTCGACCCTCTGGAGCCGGGGGTAGTCAGAAAACCATCCAGCAAGCTATACGAATATTTGAGCGTAACTAATTTGTACGATGCTGCGCCATAAATTTCGGCAGTATCTGCGTTATTAAAATTGACCTGGGGTGTATAAGAACCCAGATAGTTATAACGCACGTAGCCTAGGTCGTAGCCCAAATCGCCGACGATGTCATCTCTGAACCCGAAGTAAGTATCCAACTCAACATTGGCATCGCCCGAAGCAATTGCCCCGCTATCTTTGATCCACTTTACATTGGAAGCCCAAGTTCCCACGTACAAGCCACTACCGAGGGCATAATCGACTCCACCTTGAAGCGCTGGCGCGTGGGTGGTTTGAGTGATACCACGAAAAACATAGTCCGAAGCAACGCTCCAGTTATAGGAGATGGCGGAATCAGTGGCAGAAGCGGCATCTGCCGCCATAGCCGGAATAGCAAACACAGCGCACATGGCGATAACGAATATTTTTGTCTTCCGCATGGCATTTCCTTTTCTAGGAAGTTGAACAACATCAACACAACCATAGATTATAGCAGATTTCGTGCGGCCCGATTTTCCGTCCTTTCGCGCTGATTCTAGCATTACGCAAAGATTTACTACAACAAGCGCGAATAGGCACTGCGCAAGCGCACGGAACGCGGCGACAAATTTGCTACACTAGGAGTATTGTCCTACATATAGATTTAAGGAGAAAGCCATCATGTTGAACACAAAATTCTTTGAGGAAATGTCGTCAAAACTAAACGAGGCCGTCGCCAGCGGCCCCGCCAAGGATTTCGAAAAAAATGCCCGCGCGTTATTGGCACAGGGGTTTGCCAAGCTGGATCTGGTCTCGCGCGAGGAATACGAAGTACTGGCACTGCGTTTGGAAAAACTGGAAGCCCGCGTCGCAGCGATGGAGAAGCAAGCCCAAGCTTAATGGGACTTGCTGTTTTATACAGTCGCGGGCTGGCGGGCATGGATGCCGCGCTGGTCACCGTCGAAGTGCATCTCGCCAATGGCTTGCCAAATTTCACTATCGTCGGCCTGCCTGAGGTTGAAGTAAAAGAAAGTAAAGACCGCGTGCGGGCTGCTTTGCAGAATTGCCAGTTTGACTTTCCTGCCCGCCGCATTACAGTCAACCTCGCTCCTGCCGATTTACCCAAAGAAAGCGGGCGTTTTGATCTGCCCATCGCACTCGGCATCCTTGCCGCATCCGGGCAGATACCTTCCGACCACCTGAATGATTACGAATTTGCCGGAGAGCTGGCGCTTACCGGCGAACTGCGCGCCATACGCGGCGCACTGGCCATGACCTATCGTGCCGCCAACAGCGGACGGGCTTTCATTCTCCCGGCAGTGAATGCGGCCGAAGCTGCGCTGGTGGAAGATGCGACCGTCTTTCCCGCGCAATCATTGCTGCAAGTCGCGGCACATCTGTCTGGGCGCGAGATGCTCACGCGTTACATTCCCGATACTAAAATCATCGAACCGCATTACCCGGATATGCGCGAGGTGAAAGGCCAGGCACAATCCAAACGTGCGCTGGAGATCGCCGCAGCGGGGAGCCACAGCGTCTTGATGTCGGGCCCGCCCGGTACGGGCAAGAGCATGTTGGCCGCACGCTTTCCCGGCATCTTGCCGGAGATGACGCAGCAAGAAGCTTTGGAAAGCGCCGCCATGCAATCGTTGGGCGGCATGTTTGAGGTGGAAAACTGGAAACGCCGCCCCTATCGCGCTCCTCATCACACCGCCTCGGCTGTAGCCTTGGTGGGGGGCGGTAGCAATCCGCGTCCCGGCGAAATCTCCATCGCGATGCATGGCGTATTATTTTTGGATGAACTGCCCGAGTTTGATCGGGGTGTACTGGAAGTATTACGCGAACCGATGGAGAGCGGGCGCATCACTATCTCGCGGGCCGCACGCCGCGCCGATTTCAAAGCGCAGTTCCAACTTGTCGCCGCAATGAACCCCTGCCCCTGCGGCTACCNNTACCCGCCGTGCCGCAGGAAGATTTACTCAAGCAAACGGACGGAGAAAGCAGTGCCGTCATCAAGACCCGTGTGGAAGCCGCGAGACAGCGCCAACTCGCACGACAAGGCAAACCCAATGCACTACTTTCCGTCACCGAGATCGACTCGTTCTGTGCGCCGGATGCGCCAAGCGAAACGCTGCTGCGTCAGGCGATAACCCGCTTAAATCTGTCTGCGCGAGCTTATCATCGCGTACTCAAAGTGGCGCGCACCATCGCCGATCTTGAGGGAAGCGAAGCAATTCAAATCGCGCACATTGCCGAAGCGATACAATATCGGCGCATGGATAAATAAAACTTATTTTTTGTATTCGTAAGGAGTGCAACATGTTTGACCAAAAACTCATCGCAGGCATGAAAAACTTTAACCAGCTTATTCATGTGCTGCTGGCACTAGCTTTGGGCGTGGCATGCGTGATGGTGATTTGGGACTTTGGCCTCAAGGCTGCGGAAGCCTGGCAAGCCGGCAATGCCGCGACCGGTTTTTTCCATGCGCTGGGATCGTTGTTCATCTTGTGGACACTATCGACGCTGATCTCTGCGGAAATGACTTACCTGCAAACCGGTCGCACCTATGTGCGTGTATTCGTCGAGGTCGCCATGATCTCGGTGATCCGGGAAATGATCGTGCAGCCGGTGCAAGTCATCAGCAGCCCGGGAAATGAAGCGAGTTTCAATCCGATCCATTATGGCTTGCTGCTAGTTGCCTTACTGGTAATCGGTATCGTCTATAAACTGGTCACCGATCCAAAAAACTCGAACGAATCACCCCCTGACAAGAGCCTGTAAACAAAAAGTCGAACTCTGCCCAGTTAAGCTGCGACAGGGCGCATGATAGAATTCGTGCTTATTTTATGAATTGAATAATAATGAGCCACCCCACCCACCTCATCGAAAAACTCCTGCAACAACG
>PLYB01000140.1 GCA_003151655.1 Gallionellaceae bacterium
CGGTTACAAACAGTCCGGCTGGGGCAGAGAGATGGGTTATGCCGCGCTGCTCAACTATCTGGAAACAAAATCAGTGTGCGTTGCGCTTTAATTCAAATTCGCAATCAAGATAGCATTATTGAAGATACTGTCATTCCCGCGAAGGCGGGNNCCTGAGCCTGTCGAAGGGCGGGAACGACAAACATGTGTTAATGACTAAAAATTCGAAATTGAGATCCTCTAATGCGCATGTTGCCTTCGCCAGTTTTATCGGTACGGCAATTGTATTTTACGATTTCTTCGTCTATAGCCTCGCCGTGGCAATGGTGATCGGCCCGGTATTTTTCCCCGATAGCGATCCCGCAGAGCAAACATCCATTGCATTTCTCACTTTCGGTATTGCGTTCATTGCTCGCCCTTTCGGTGCCGTGCTATTCGGTCATTTCGGTGATCGCACCAGCAGAAAATCGACGCTGCTTGCTTCGCTGCTGGTGACGGGCGTTTCATCTTTGTTGATCGGCGTGCTGCCCAGTTACGATCTTATCGGCTGGGTCGCGCCCGCATTGCTTTGTTTGCTGCGCTTCGGTCAGGGGTTCGGCATGGGCGGTGAATGGAGTGGCGCGGCATTACTGGCAGTGGAATATGCGCCAACCGGCAAGCGCGGCTGGTTCGGCATGTTCCCGCAACTGGGGCCTTCCGTTGGTTTGCTATTTGCCGCTGGCAGCTTCCTATTACTGTCACATTTTCTCGACGATGCGCAATTCCTCGCATGGGGATGGCGCATTCCTTTTCTTGCCAGCGCAGTATGGGTCATCGTCGGTCTCTACGTGCGGCTCAAGCTTACGGAAACCCCCGTGTTCGCCCAAGCCATGCAGTCCCGCCAGCCCGTCAGGTTGCCGCTGGCCGAACTACTGGATAATCATGCTGCGTCATTACTGTTGGGCGCACTGGCCATGGTCGTCTGTCTGGCACTGTTCTATATATCAACCATATTTTCGTTGAACTATGGCATCACCACACTCGGTATTCCTCGCTCGCAGTTCCTTGGCATGTTGTGTGTGTCCGCCATCTTTATGGCTGCGGCCACGCCTCTTGCGGCTTGGGCGAGCGACCATTATGGCCGACGCCCGGTGTTACTCGTTGCTGGCGCTGCGGTATTCCTTTCCGGTTTTCTGCTCGCTCCCATGCTGGGTAGCGGCTCGCCTTGGGAAATTACCGCCTTCCTTTCTCTTGAACTATTTCTGATGGGAGCCACTTATGCGCCAATGGGGGCGTTGCTACCGGAGCTATTCCCGACCGCTATTCGCCAGACCGGTGCAGGCGCGGCTTACAATCTGGGCGNNTCGGCGCTTCGCTTGCACCTTACCTGTCGCAGCAACTGGTGCTGTACGGTGGTCTCACTTGGGTGGGAGGCTATATTTCCGTCGCGGCGGCAATCAGCACGCTGGCCGTATTAGCAATACGGGAAACACGCGATGCGGAACTCAACATAAGTAAAAACTGATAGCATGAAAGCCCTATTCTGCAACACGTAAAACCGAGCAAACCTTATCTTCATGAGTTGATTATGCAGCGTAGCGAAATAAAAATTACCGGTTATAAAGTCCAGGAGAGGATTTTTCATGGCAGCCAAAGTTCCTCCTACCGGGGGATCAGGCTTTCCGACAACACGCCTGTCATCATCAAAGCTCCGACTGAAAGATTTGCTTCACTCGATCTGATCAACCGCTACAGGAGCGAATTCAACATCGGCTCCCGGTTCGATAGCGAATTCATCATCAAATACTATTTGCTGGCGCCCTATCAAAATGGCCTGGTTATTATTTCCGAAGATTTCGGCGGGGTAAAACTTTCCGACCGCATTCCCAAGGAAGGAATGGATGTCACCGCCTTTCTTGATGCCGCTATCCAGATCACTGAAGGCCTCGGAATCATCCACGGCAACAATGTAATCCATAAAGATCTGAAGCCGGACAATATCGCCATTTCGCCCGAAAATAATGCGATCAAATATCTGGATTTCGGCATCTCCTCTCAGGCAGAGTTGGAATCCTTTAAGGGTATTGATTTGACGGTGTACGGGGGTACCATAGAATACATATCCCCGGAACAAACAGGTCGCACGAATCGGTTGATCGACTACCGGAGCGACCTTTATTCCCTCGGCATTACGTTTTATCAAATGATATGCGGTAGCGTTCCTTTTGTTTCAAAAGATCCGCTGGAACTCATCNNTCATCCATAGCCATATCGCAAAAACACCCCGCGCTCCTTCCGAACGCAGGCCCGACATTTCACCGGCGATCTCGAACATCATTCTGAAATTGTTGCAAAAAAATGCCGAGGACCGCTACCAAAGTAGCGCAGGCGTAAAAGCCGATTTGGAAAGGTGTCGCGATTTGCTTGCCAGCACCGGAGCCATTCCTGAATTCGAAGTGGGTGAATTCGACTTCTCGGGCAAGTTTAAAATTTCCCAAAAACTCTATGGTCGCGAACAAGAAATTTCGCGCTTGTTAACCGCCTTTGAAAGAGCCAGCAAAGGCAGCGCGGAAACACTTCTGGTTACCGGCTATTCGGGTGTCGGCAAGTCGGCGGTGATTGGCGAGCTACACAAACCGGTTGCGGGCAAGCGCGGTTATTTTATCTCGGGTAAATTCGACCAGTTCAGTCGTGGCAGTGCTTACAGTGCCATCGTTCAGGCCTTTCAAGATCTGATCCACCTCATTCTGGGAGAACCTGAGGCACGTATACAGGCATGGAAAGAAGAGTTGCTTTCCAGTCTGGGCGAAAGCGGACAGATCATTACCAATATGATCCCGTCAGTCGAAATGATCATCGGCAAACAACCCGATGTTCATAATCTGGGGCCGATTGAATCGCAAAACCGCTTTGAACTGACCTTCAGCAAATTTGTTCGCGCCATTGCAAAAGCAGAGCATCCGCTAGTGTTGTTTCTGGATGATATTCACAATGCGGACATGGCCAGCATCAGGCTGCTCAAGCTACTCGCCACCGATATTGATCTGCGCTACTTCATGCTGGTGTGCGCCTACCGCGACAATGAAGTGGACGCATCGCACGCAGTCCAGCTGGTGATTAACGAGATCGAAAATAATCGCGACGATGTTGAAAGAATTTCCCTTGCGCCGCTTGATATGGACAATACCAGCCAACTGATTGCGGATGCGATTGGATGCAGCACCGTCGACTCGGCTCTGGTTGCCGATGAGGTATATAGAAAAACTGGCGGCAATGCCTTTTTCGTAAAGTTATTTCTGCAGACCGCATACGACGAACAACTCCTAAAATTTGTTCCCGCAACAGGTTGGCAGTGGGATATGGAGGGGCTCAAGACCATGCAGGCTACCGACAATGTAGCCGAGTTGATGCTCAGAAAATTAAACAGTTTCCCGGAAGAAACCCGTGACACCATTAAACTTGCGGCCTGTCTCGGCAATATTTGGGAAATAGAAACGCTTGCTCTGATCACAGGACACCCTATTGAACAAGTCCTGCTGAATTTACAACCGGTGCTCAATATGGGCATGATTAATCAAGGCGGCGGAAATTTTAGATTTGTGCATGACCGGATACACGAAGCCGCTTACAGCCTGATTCCTGCCAACCAAAAACAAATCATGCATCTCCACATCGGGGATATTCTTTTGCAACACCTGTCGGACGAAGAAAACCCCAGAACGGTGCTTGGCGTAGTCAATCATCTGAATATCGCCAGCCCCATGATTTTGGAAAAACACAAGAAAATCAGAGCAGCACGCTTAAATTTATTATCCGGCCAACTATCCAAAAAGAACATCGCGTACGCTGCGGCACGGCAATACTTCATCGACGGCATCGCACATCTTGCAGACATACCGTGGGTAGACGAGCACGAGCTTAGTTACACACTTTATAAGGAATGGGCCGAAGCCGAATATCTCAACGGGGACTTCAACAAGTCGCAGGAAATTATCCAGCAACTGCTGCAACGGACGGATTCGGCCATCAGCAAAGCCCAGCTTTATGGCATGTTGATCTACCAATATACCGTCACTGCCGATTATCAAAAAGGGATTGCGACGGGAAGGGAAGCCCTGAAACTTCTGGGCATCAATCTGCCGGAAAAAGATCTGGAAGCTGCGTTACATAAGGAACTCGAACAGGCCAAGGCCAACCTCGGAGACCGGCAAATCGATGCCCTGATCAACGCCCCCGCGATGACATCCCCGGAACACCAAGCTGCCATGAGAATACTCATGGAAATGCAGCCGACCACCTATATGGCCGACCCGGAACTCTATAGCGTGATCGCTGCCGTGATGGCCAATCTTTCCCTGCATTACGGGCACACGCGCGAATCGGCAAAAGCGTATGTAACCTATGCGAATATTCTCAGCGCCGTTTTGCATGAATACCATACCGGGTATGAATTCTGCCAACTCGGACTGAGAATGAGCGAGCGTGACAACGACCCGGTGCAAAAATGCCGTGGCAACTTTATCTATACGGCCTTCCTGCTGCATTGGACCAAGCCTTTCAAGGATGGCGAAGCGGCATTTCACGACGGCTACCAAACGGGCGTAGCGTGTGGCGACTTCCAGTATGCCGGATACATTCTGGGTTTTGGCACCGCCAATCTGTTTAACAAGGGAATGCGTCTGGAACGCCTATCTGTGGAATTGGAACGGTATATGGATTTTGTCACCAAGACAAAAAACCAGATGCCTATCAATCTCATTCAGGGATTCCAACTGGCCATCGCCAACCTGCGTGGCGAGACCAGCAACAAACTATCCTTCGACACGGAAGAGTTAACTGAACAGCAGTTTGTGGAAAATTGCACCCAGCGCAACGTAGTAACAGCGCCGTGTTATTTCCTGGTACTCAAAGCGCAAACACTTTATCTGCATAAAAATCATGAAGGCGCACTGGCGTGCATTCTGGATGCGGAAAAAATTATCGACCACATCCTCGGCACCAGCAGTTTTGCCGAGTTCAACTTTTACCATAGCTTGATTCTGGCCGCCCTTTATCCATCAAGAGATACCCCCACGCAAAAACAATATCTCAACCGGATCGAAAAGAATCAGCAGCAAATGAAGATTTGGTCGGACAATTGCGCGGACAATTTTCTGCACAAATATCAACTGGTCGAAGCGGAAAAATTCAGGATCACCGGCGACGATGTCGCCGCTATCAGAACTTACGATCTGGCGATCAGTTCTGCCGTAAAAGGTGACTTTATCCAGAATGAAGCCCTGGCCAACGAACTCGCCGGAAGATTTTGGTTCGCCTTCGGCAAAGAAGACTTTGCGCTCATTTACCTGAGCCATGCCTGCCAGTGTTATCGCCATTGGGGCGCAACCACCGTGGCTTATGCAATCGAGCAAAATTTCACGCTGGGCAACTCCACCGTTAAATCTACTTTTTCGACCAAACGCAAAGCCACCACGTCAACACCGAATACTTCGGCAGGCTTCGATGTGGCATCGATCATGAAAGCGTCCCAAGCGATCTCCAGTGAAATTATGCTGGACAATCTGTTTGAAAAATCCATGGAGATTGTCATTGAAAATGCGGGAGCCCAGCGGGGTTGCCTGATCATGCTCGATAACAACCAGCTTATCATTTCGACGCTAATCGACATTAGCGTTGAAAAAGAATTTCATCTGCTGTCCATACCCGTTGCAGAATCGCAAATTCTCGCAAAATCCATTGTGCATTACGTGAGCAGAACGAAGGAATGCATTGTGTTGGGCGATGCTGCCAATGAAGGGGCATTCACCAACGACGCTTATGTGATGAGCCATAATGTAAAGTCGATCATCTGCATGCCGGTGATCAAGCAGGGGGAAATGTTTGCGATACTTTATCTTGAAAACAACATTACCACCGATGCGTTCACCCCGTATCAACTGCAAACGTTAAATTTGATTTCCACCCAGATCGGGGTTTCCATTGAAAACGCCCGTCTTTACCAGAACATCGAAAAGAAGGTGGATGAACGCACCCAGCAATTGAAAGAAAAGTCAGATCAACTCGCCATGGCGGGAGAGGTCTTGGAGCAGGCCAATCAGGAACTGGAAGTAGCCAACCATAAAGCCGAGGAAGCCACCCGTGCCAAGTCGATGTTCCTCGCCAACATGAGCCATGAAATTCGCAC
>PLYB01000155.1 GCA_003151655.1 Gallionellaceae bacterium
CATTGGCATGAATGGGACGACAGCCGGTGTTGCCGGGACTCCACAAACCGGCGTGAGCGGCCTCACCACCGCACAGATGCAAACACAGTCCAGCTTCACGCCTGCGGGCACAGGAGCAGGGCTGTGGGACTTCACCCCCAGCACCGGCACTTGGGTAATAACTGAAGGCAAGACCAACCCGTTGTTGAACACTTCTGCCGCAGCACAGCAAGCAGCAGAGAGATCTGGCAGCGGCAGCCCAAGCAGCGGCAGATTTGGCAGCAGCACTGCCAGCAGCGGGAGATCTGACAGCAGCAACGCCAACAGTAACAAGGCCAGCGGTAGCAATGCCAACTGTAACAATGTCTACAACGAGCGGCATTTCGCCGGCATTGGCTCAGGCGATTGAGAGCTTATTCGGCTCTAGTACAAGCTCGCCGACCGCGATTGCCAATCTGTCGAACGCGTTCGTTAACGCCAAGGCCGCCGCTACACCGCCGGTTGTCGTGGTGTCTAACAGCTTCGCTGCACCGATGTTCATGGCACCCGTGGCTCTTCCTGCCGCAACGCCGAACACTCAGCCTGTGAACGCAGTTGTAGCGTCGGACAGTCAGCCGGTGAACGCAGTTGAAGGTGGCGCTCCTCCAGCATCAGGGCAAGGGTCCGGACAGGCAACTGAACAAACTTCTGCTCGAAGTGAAGAGACGGGTGCAGTAAAAACCGGCACGACACCCGTGCAATCCGGAACGCAAGCTCCTGTTGTCGTCGCCAGCATCGAACCCGTATCTATCCAGCAGATCGGCATGATGTCGGTTAGTAATGGCGGCGTTAAGTTGCCGGGAGAAGGCATGAAATCGTTGGATGGAGGGAATGGTTCCTCAAACAACAAAGCCAAACGCTAAGGAAACACCGATTAAATCCGAAAGCCATGGTTCGNNCATTTTCCGTTCGTCCCGAGTGCTGCGCTTGCGCGGTGTATCGAGGGAACGAACGGAAAACACTCACCACGAACGGATTAAATCGGTGCCTCCCTAAGGTTTGCGTGCTCCCGCATTTCGTGCCCCAGAAATTAATTTGATATGAAAGTTCTTACCATGCAAAAACGCACCTCCCTTATCTCCGCCCTAGTGCTGTCCTTGTTGAGCAGCGCAGCCTATGCCGCTCCCGTCGCCCCCGATGCTGGAGCAACCAGCCGCGAACTGGAAAAGCAACCTATGCCCAACGCCCCCAAAGCGGTAGCGCCGCTGCGTAGCGAAGAGGCCGTGGCGGCCCAGCCCGCTGCTGCCGACGATATAAAGATCACCGTCAAAGCGATCCGGATCACCGGCAATAGCCTTTTTGCTACCGCTGAACTCGAAGCGCTCGTTGCCAACCTCCTCGGCGGAGAACACACTTTTGCCGAATTGGATGCCGGTGCAGCCCGCATCTCGGCCTACTACCGCGAACGCGGCTATGTTGTCGCCCGCGCCTACCTTCCCGCCCAAGACATCAAAGACGGCATCGTTGCCATCAACGTCATGGAAGGCATTATCGGACAGCTCAATATCAACAACCAATCGCGCGTTTCAGACAAAGCGGCCAACAGCCATTTGAGCAAAGTTCAAAGCGGTGTAGCTCTGCAAGGCAAGCGCGTCGATCGCGCAATACTGTTGCTAAACGACACCGCCGGAGTCGGCGGTGCACGCGCCAGCCTGCAACCCGGTGCCAGCGTCGGCACCTCCGACCTGCTTATCGAGCTCGACCCCTCGAAAGCCTACTCGGGTAGCATCGAAGCAGACAACTACGGCAACCGCTATACCGGCGAGAACCGTCTGGGGGCCGCACTGGCATTGAACAGCCCGCTCAAGATCGGCGACCAACTCACCCTGCGCGCCCTGGGCAGCAACGGTGGCATGAGCTATACCCGTCTGGCGTATCAACTGCCCATCGGCGGCGACGGACTGAAACTCGGTGCCGCCTATTCCGATACCCGCTACAAACTGATTCAAGAGTTCGCTTCACTGCAAGCTCACGGTACGGCGACCAGCAGCAGCCTGTATGCCACCTATCCCGTCGTGCGCAGCCAATTCACCAACCTGAGCACCACGCTCACTTATGAAAGCAAGAAACTGGCGGATTACACCGATGTGCCAGTCTCTACCGTAGACAAACAAGTGCAACTCGCCAATCTGGGCTTGGCGGGTAATAATCAAGATATGCTGATGGGCGGCGGAATGTCTTCATTTGATCTCTCGCTGGTCACGGGAAAACTCGGCATGGATGCCACCTCACTGGCCACCGATGCCACCACCGCCAATAGCGATGGCAGCTTCACCAAGCTGGATTACAACCTCAGCCGCCTACAGCACCTCTCCGATAAAAACACCCTGTCGGTTGCGCTCTCGGGCCAACAAGCCAACAAGAACCTCAACTCCTCCGAGAAATTCTCCCTCGGCGGGGCCACTGGCGTGCGGGCTTATCCGCAAGGTGAAGGCAGCGGCGACCAAGGCTGGATGGCAAACGTGGAAGTACGTCGCGCGTTGCGCGACAATCTGCAAGGCGTGGTGTTCTACGACGCGGGCGCTGTGATCACCAACCGCAATGCTTATGCCGCCACGGTGAACAACCGCGACATCGCGGGAGCCGGTTTGGGTGTGAATGCGCAGTACAAGGCGATGCAGTTGAAGACCTACGTGGCATGGCAAACCGGTGCGGGCGGACAGGCCCAATCCGAGCCGGCCACGATCACCCGCAATCTGCGTTTGTGGGTGCAGATGAGCGCGGCGTTTTAGTGACCCTTAGATTGAACCCAGGACAGGCTTGCTGGCGAAGCGCGGATTAAATTACCCGTTCGCCCTGAGCTTGTCGAAGGGTTGGTGTGACTAACTGATTCTTTTAGATTAAATCCGATCATGGTTCGACAAGCTCACAACGAACGGATTTAATTTGCGTTTCTCTAGCGAAGAGGCATGTTTTCCATGTTTGTTTGATAGATAATCCAATTATTATTTTAAGAGTAACTTCGCGATGCCCCCAAAATTCGTAGGTGTAACCGGATTGCCCAGAGCGGGTTCTACTTTGCTGTGCCAACTTCTCGCGCAGCATCCCGAGATCAAATGTGAAGGCCACAGTTCGCCGCTGTGCAATACCTTGCTGGGTATTCGCCGCATGATCAGCGATGACCAGTTCTTTCTTTCCCAGCTCGATAATTCTTTCGATACCAGCTACGCGCATCTGACTGCTGCGATGCAGGGTTTCTTGCGCGGGTGGAATCAGGACTGCACAGAGAAGGCGGTGGTGGATAAGAATCGCGCATGGTTGCACGCCATTGAGTTGTTGTTGCACATCGAGCCGGAGGCGAAGTTGGTCGTGTGTCTGCGCGAGTTGGGGCAGGTGTACGGCTCCATTGAGGCGAGACATCAAAAAACTATTCTCGTGGATTTCATCGACCATCTGGCCGACTTCGACCGCATGGGGCGCGCCGATATGTTATTTGCCAAAGACAAGATCATCGGTGCGCCGCTGATCTCTTTACACGCCGTGCCGGATTTGCCAAAGCATGTGCAGGAGCGTTTGTTCTTTGTGCGCTTTGAAGATTTGATGGCACAGCCTGCGGTATGTATGTCGCATCTGTATAAATGGCTGGGGTTGTCACCATTTGAGATTGATCCGAACAAGCTGGAAAAGGGTATTCAGGAAAGCGACAGTCATTACCACATGAAGTACACGCACAAGCAATCGAGCAATATCACCGCACCAAAACGTCACGACATTCCGCCCCGTATTCAGGCGCAGATCGAGAGTGCGTATGCGTGGTATTACCAGATGTATTATCCCCAGCAGAAGTGATTTCAGTTTTGGCTTCTGATCCTCAAAAAAACGAACCCATTACCGCTGAAAAAGTGGTGCGGCAACGTCCTGTGACGGTGTGGCTTACCGGCCTGAGCGGTGCGGGTAAGTCCACATTAGCCATTGCCTTGGAGCGACGTTTGATTGGCAATGGGCGCGCATGCCATGTGCTGGATGGTGACAATGTGCGGCATGGTTTAAATCGCGATCTGGGGTTTTCTGCGGCGGACCGTAGCGAGAATATCCGGCGTGTCGCCGAAGTTGCCAAACTGATGAACGATGCAGGGCTGATTGTAATAACGGCTTTTATTTCGCCATATCGGGCAGACCGCGAAATGGCCCGAGAAATTATCGGTTCTGATAACTTTTTTGAAGTTCATCTGTCAGCGCCCATTGCGATTTGTGAACAACGTGATGCGAAAGGTTGGTACAAGAAGGCGCGCGCGGGGGAAATAGCCGATTTCACCGGCATCAGTGCGCCTTATGAGCCCCCCCTCAATCCAGCCGCCAGCATCGACACAAGCATGGTTTTTGTTGACGATCCGTTGATGCAGCTTTACAAAATCCTCAGCCGTAGCCTAGTCAAAAATATGTGATCGTGTTTGACAAGTGGCTTCCTTGTTACATCGTCTCTTTATTGGAATTCTGGAATCCATTTCGTAAAACTGACACTGGAGGTAAATAAGCTGACAGACGGAAACGACTCCGAGGGGCGGTCCTTTGCGAATTGAAACTGGTCGTCTTTACCAGCCCTTGAGGCATTTCGCCTATCTGGAAGTCTGATAAAATTATGGTATGGCTTTTTCTGCTATGGGTAATCTTTGAGAGCAGTATTGAAGCAATCGAAGTTGAACTGAAATGAAACAACAAACCAGATGTCGAACAAGATTTTCGAGGTAACTTCCCATTACAAAAAGGCAGGGGCTATTGTTATGGATAGATTCGGCTCACGACCTGAGGCACTAGCCTTTGCTAGGGATGCTACTGATTGTATCGAACCGGGGGCAGATGATTCGTTAGTCTCTGTCACCGTAACCAATCAAGCTACCAAGCAAATATTGAGTACCTTCTATCCAGATTTCTATGAGGCAGATTGCCTGGATGACGATGATGATGGTTAATCAAGAGTGGAGGGGGCTGCCGATGAATTTATTGAGGGGTAGTTTGCTCCCACGTTGAATGGCTGTATATGGACTCCC
>PLYB01000188.1 GCA_003151655.1 Gallionellaceae bacterium
CCGCCCATATACACGCAGGGACTCGCGGGCAAGCCGGAGCATCTGTTGCGTGCCAATGACATCCCGGTAATAAAAATAGATCGCGGCGGGCAAATTACTTATCACGGCCCAGGCCAGATTATCGCTTATCTGCTGCTGGATTTACGCCGCTGGAAACTCAATGTGCGCGGACTGGTGCGATTGATGGAACAGGCCGTGATCGATTTACTCGCGCAACACGGCGTCGAAGCGCGCGGGCGCGAGGACGCGCCGGGTGTGTATGTAGGCGACGCGAAAATCGCCTCGCTCGGATTGAAAATCAAGAACGGCTGTTGCTACCATGGCATCGCACTCAACGTGGATATGTATCTCGCCCCGTTCAACTTCATCAACCCCTGCGGCTATGCCGGGCTGCGCGTCATCCAGGCACGCGATGTCGGCATCAGCACGCCGCTGGACGAACTGGAACAGCAACTCGCGCAGAATTTGCTTGCGCTATTGCAGCGCAGCATCGGAGTTTAGCTACACCGGACTCGGGTGCGATTTACTCTTGCTCAGGACAGTAAATAGTATGTGGATACCGACCACGCACGCAATATAAAGCATGGACATGGACACGTAGGAAACATAATATTCGGACACGCGTGATGCGTATTCTGTTGCGGTCATTTCGGCAAAACGCCCGGAAACCAGATAGAAACTGGCATTGGAAAGAAAAAATGCAAAGCTGTTTGCGGCCCATGCCAAGACTGCCAGCAAAACCAGACCTTTTTTACCTTCCAGAGAATGACGTAGCGCAAACCAGCGACCAACAAGCCACAAGCTGCCATAAGTCGGGATGAGGAACCAGTAGGCGGGCGTCATACACCAGTCACTGACGCCTTGCACATTAGTCACATAGGAATCCATCAAACCCGCCTCCAGAAGCAACGCGATGAAAACCGCGATGGATGCACGAGTATATCGGGCCAGATATAGGCCGCCCAGAAAAAACACTGCCCAAGATGCATCAGGCAAGGAAAAGGCCGAACCAAAATGGTTAAAACGCGTTGCCGCCATAGCTAACATCAGTCCTGCAGCAATCATCCATGTCCGACTCTGTAATAGTTTCATTTGAATCTCCTTTTGCGTTCCGCCTGCTTATGTTGAAACTGTGCGATAACTGTATCAGAAAATTGCGGGATATAGAAGGCTTGGCAGCGGCCCCTCTGGTTTTAATGTAAGCCGTTACAGGATATAATTCACCCGCCTCAAGGTGCCGAGCGATGTTTTGCTTGGATAATCGGGAAACAGGTGTGAAGCCTGTGCTGCCCCCGCAACGGTTAGCAGGTATGGATGCGTCCTTAAGCCACTGTGAGAGATCATGGGAAGGCGATGCGTTTAGTTCTGTGAGCCCGGATACCGGCCTTGATGCAGGAACTTTCGGTTCCACAGGTCGGGAAATGCTGCGGGCGGCGCATGGACGGCAGGCAATTCACTGTTGGCGCAAGCTCGCTGTCATTGTTTCCTTCCGCTGCATTTCCTGAGTTTAAACATTCCAGCGGGGACGCTCGGGATTTTCCAGGAAATATTTCATGCAAACCAAAAGTAAAATCTTTGCCGCCATGCTCTGTGCGGTACCTTCTGTAGTCTACGCTGCAACGGATGGAACCCTTGGCGTAGAGGGACAACCCGAAGTCATAATATCTGCATCACGCTTTGAAGAAAGTTCAAACCATGTACCCGCTAACGTCAAGATAATTACCCGAGAGGAAATTGAAAACTCCAGTTCGAATAATATCCCTGAGGTGTTATCTCAGATGGGTGGGCTCGTTATAACTGGCACTGGGTTGGGACAACTTGGACTTGGCGCTTCAGTCGATATGGGTGGATATGGAGCAACAGCCAATAGCACTACACTTGTTCTTCTTGATGGACAAAGGTTAAACCCGATTGATTCATCGTCCGTTTCCTGGGAGTCAATCCCGCTGGGTTCAGTGCGGCGCATTGAAATCCTTCGCGGGGGTGCGAGCGTTCAGTACGGAAATGGAGCAGTAGGTGGGGTAATTAACATCATCACCAAGGATGGTGGTGCCAACATTAATGATGTGGCCGTCAAGGGGGGTAGCTTTGGAACTGTGATGACCAACGCAATTCTGAGTCTGGGTTCTGGAAATACTTCTTTGCGATTGAATGCGAATACCGCGAACACGGATGGCTGGCGAAATAATTCTGCTGCTAACCTGTACTCTTTCGGGGGTAAGCTAACCGAGTTTTTGAATGGTCCGAATGAGATTTACCTGGGGGTGAATGGAAGCCATTCGAATGCTCAAGCGCCAGGGGGGGTTATGGGGGAGGCTGGGCAGGGCAACCCTCAGCTAGCCAAGTTTAATAACTTAGGCTCAGCCAATGTTGTAGATAATGCAAGTGTGTGGCTGGGGGATGTGCAGCGCTTGAATGATAAGCTGACCTTTGAAGGTGAGGCCATGTATAGCTCGCGGACGTCAAACTTCTATCAGCCGTATTACTCCTCGGTGGCTGCGTTCAATGCAGGTTTTGCGAGTCCAACCAATAACAACTTGCAAAGTTGGTCATGGAATCTAACTCCGCGCGTGAAAGCCGATTGGGGTAAGTGGGGAACCACCGTCGTAGGGTACGACATTAATAAGTCTAGCGCGTGGTCTAGTGATGCATACAGCGCCCTGGCACAACAGAACTTAATTACCTATGGTGCAACCCGGATGAATGATAGTGGCTATGCGACCTTGCTCAATCACTCACCCTACATAATTGAGAGATTCCCGCTGGCTTCATCTGTTGAGGTTAGCGGAGGGTTTAGACGCCAGAGCCAGTCGGCCTCTGCGTATGATGCGAATTCTTTTTCTGCTACCACGGCTAACGCAAGCAAGACGTACTCGGCAAATGCTGCGGACTTAGCATTTAACTTCAGCTATCTCGATGGGCAGAAGACGTTTGTGAAGTGGAACCGATCCTTCCGGTTTCCAAACATTGACGAGTTCTGGGGATGGGACTCGACCTTCTCCAATCGGGTGTTTAACGGCATCTTGCAACCCCAGATATCTCAGACGATTGAGGTTGGCGGAGAGTGGCATTTCTGGCAGACTCAACTGACAGCTTCGGTCTTCCAGTCGGATACCCAGAACGAAATCAGATACGATCCCATCACGGGCACCAACTTGAATGACCCCAATGATATTCGCCGTAAAGGGCTTATGTTCGACTCGACTACCCATGCAACTTCGAATCTTACCGTTTCAGTGGGCGGAAAACTCCAGCAGTCGATTTACTCCGGGGGATTGTATAACGGGAAAACTATCAGTTTGGTACCAGATTTAACTTTCAACACGAGAGCGAATTACACTCTGGGTGACCATTGGAGCCTGGGTGGGGTGGTTACTTATATCGGAAGCCAGTACTACGACGGGGATTTAACCAATACGCTGCATAAACTGCCCTCTGCGACTGTCGCAGATGTGTATTCAAGCTACAAATCGGGTTCTTGGGAAACTCGCCTTACCATTAAGAATCTTGCAGGTGCAAACTATGCAACGAGTGGGGGGTATGGAAGTGTGAGCATGCCCAATGGTTCATTAGTACCAAGTTACTATTACTATCCGAGCGACCC
>PLYB01000348.1 GCA_003151655.1 Gallionellaceae bacterium
TACGTGCATGTGGGCAAGAAAGTGGTAGCCCTCGATCCGACGACGAAGACTGCGACTGATGATGCAGGAAACATCTACACCTATGAAAAACTGCTGCTCGCTACGGGCGGCTCAGTGCGGCGCCTGCCCGACGCCGGTGAAAGCGTGATCTATTTCAGGACTGCGGACGACTATCGCAAGCTGCGCGAGTTGAGCGAACGCGGTTCGGATTTTGTCGTTATCGGCGGAGGCTTCATCGGCTCGGAAGTTGCTGCCGCGCTCGCCATGAACGGGAAACGGGTCACGATGATTTTTCCGTCAAACGGGATTGGATCGCGCGTCTATCCGCAACCACTCGTGGCATTTCTGAATTCCTATTATCAGGAGAAGGGCGTAACGTTGCTCGCGTCTGAAACCGTCAAATCTGTGCGGACGATGGGCGCCAAGACAATTGTGACTACGGGCAGCGGCACGGAAATTTCCGCCGACGGGGTCGTGGCCGGACTCGGCATCCAGCCCAACACCGAACTGGCCGAGCAAGCTGGCCTCGCGGTGGACAATGGCATCGTGGTGGACGAGTTGCTGCGAACGAGTAATCCCGATATTTATGCGGCGGGCGACGTGGCGAATTTTTATTCCGCCACGCTGGAAAAGCGTGTACGTGTAGAGCATGAGGACAACGCCAATGTCATGGGCGAAATGGCGGGCAGGAATATGGCCGGTCAATCCGACATCTACCGCCATCAGCCTTTCTTCTATTCCGACCTGTTTGATTTGGGCTACGAAGCGGTGGGCGAACTTGATGCCAGCCTCGACATCATCGAAGACTGGAAGGAGCCGTTCCGCAAAGGCGTCATTTACTATTTGCGCGACGGACGTGTGCGGGGTGTCCTGCTGTGGAACACATGGGGACAGGTTACCGCTGCCACACAGTTGATTGCGGAAAAAACCAGGCATTCTCGCCCAACACTGTTGGGGCGAATAAGCGATTAGCCGCAATTATCAAGCCCAGCATTTTTAGCACCCACTAACTTCTGCCAACCATGAAAAAACCCGTGACATTTTTCCTGTTCATCCTTGGGATTGCCGGATATGTTGCGTGTCGGGCCGACGCCGCCCCGCCCGAAGGAATGGCTTATCAATCAACCATCGCTTCTGATGGCGTACAGCACGTACGGATTGAAGGCGGAAGTTATTTCTTCAAGCCGGATCGTGTCATCGTCAAGGTGAATGTGCCGGTTGAGCTGACTGTCAGCGTGGAGAAAAGTTTGATCCCCCACACATTGGTAATTCAATCGCCCGAAGCGGGCATCGCGGTGGATGAAAAGCTTTCGAGCGATGCCAAAACTATCCGTTTTACTCCCACCTTGGTTGGCAAGTACCCGATGTATTGCAAGAACAAGCTGCTGTTCTTTAAAAGTCATCGCGAAAAGGGCATGGAAGGCGTGCTCAACGTGGTGGAATGAGCGGTGTTATCAGCCATGATGCTTGCCGCAGTCCTCACCGGTACTCCAGTCTCCGATACTCAGGCAGACACGCTGGATCATGCTATTGAGCACTTCCGTACCATCAACTCATATCGGGTTACCATTCACTCATTCCATGCGGACGGCGAGGAACATATTCGCTATTACTACAAAAAACCCGGTTTCGTGCGCATGGAGTTCATTCGTCCGCATAACGGTGCGTTGCTGGTCTACAATCCGCTTACCCGGCGCGTGCACTTGTGGCCGTTTGGTCTGGGATACTTCTCGGAATTAAATTTGAGTCCCGGCAACCCTCTGATCCAAAGCTCTCGCGGCCAGCAGGTAGATCGTTCGGATGTCGGAGCGCTGTTCGAAAATATTCGCACCCTGCAGGCGGGAGGCAAAGTCGAGATAGTGGACGAAGAAAATGTGGACGGGCACACGATCTTGCATCTTGTCGTAACCGGCGCTGACCGTTTTACGGTTGCCGATGTGCACCGCTATGAATTATGGCTGGATACGGCAAATCAGTTTCCGCTCAAAGTAATTAGCCGCGATCGGCAGGATGCCATCATTGAAACTGTCATAATGGAGGCTCCGGAAATCAACCTAACGTTGCCGGACACGCTGTTTAATCCATAAATAATGGAGGACTCATGGAGTACCGCTTTGTCACTGTCTGGTATATCGAAGCGCCGCTCGAAGCTGTCTGTGATGCCATTTGTCATTCTTTGAACTGGCCGCAGTGGTGGCGCAATGTGGAAAGCGTTGAAGAGCTTGCCAGCGGCAATGTACGCGGCATCGGCAGCGTGCGCCGTTACACCTGGCGGGGGCGCTTGCCCTATCGGCTAACTTTCGATATTCGCGTTATCCATCTTGATCCGCTGGTTGCCATAGAGGGTATCGCCAGCGGCGATGTGGAAGGCAAAGGCCGCTGGTCATTCACTGTCGATGGCGCAGTGACCGTGGTACGTTATGAGTGGCACGTACGCACCACGCCAGTCTGGATGAACCTGCTGGCGCTGTTTGCGCGCCCGTTCATCGAGTGGAATCATAATGCCGTCATGCAGCAAGGCGGCGAAGCGCTGGCGCGCAAGCTCAATGCTCGTCTGCTTGAGATCGCGCATTATTGACGTTCAAGTACCGGTAAGCAGAAATAGCCGTTATCCCGAATACCCCGTGGGCAAGCAAAGCAATCCAACCGCGCGCCTGTGCGAACCAGGGGAAAATCAGCGTAAAACCGTATAGATTGAGCAGATAAAGCGCGATGCCGAAACCGATGCCAGCCAGAAGCGCGGTAACGGCAGCAAGTCGCGCGGCAAGTGCTGCCAGCACTGCGGTGTAGGCAATAGAAAGTATGAAATGAATGAGTGTAGCCACCAGCATAACGCCGACATCGAACGTGGCGGGCGGGGGCAACACCGAGCCGCCCAGTATCAATGCCGCAGTCAGCCGTGCATCGCGGAACAGAATCGAAGGGAAGTCATCGGTAAAAGCCAGCCACAGCAATACTTGGATCAGTGTGGCAAATGTTCCGGCAATGACACCCGCCCAGATGGTGACTTGATAGCGGGAGTGATGATTCAAGAAGCAGTTAAGCATCGATTGTTTTCCGGGTTGACCCGAGAAATCCATCAGAAATAAATGCCGTTGTAGGAGGCCGATTTATCGGGCGATAATAGACCTAATCGCCCGATAAATCGGCCTCCTACAATTGAAAGCACAGCCTCATGGAAAGTCTGACTTGAAGTGTAATATGGCCTTCCAACATGCGCTACTTGCTGCGTAGCGCTTTCAAAGCGCCGCCCCAGGCGATCACTTGGTCGAGCATGGCGTTGACGGATTTTTCGTGCAGTGCTGCCGGTTTGAAGACGCTGAAATTTTCGAAGTCGGTGAACAGAGAGAGTGCGACTTGAGCACGCACATCGGCTACTTGCAACTCGGCCATAATCAGCCGTAGATGTTCCACCGCACGAGTTCCGCCAACGCTACCGTAACTGACGAATCCGGCCGCTTTGTTGTTCCATTCCTGATACAGGTAGTCGATCGCATTTTTAAGCGCGCCGGAAGTGCTGTGATTATATTCCGGGGTAACGAAAACGAAGGCATCAAAAGAGGCGATTTTGGCGGACCAGGTCTTGGTGTGGGGCTGGCTATATTGCCCCATAGACGGAGGCACCGGTTCATCAAGGAGTGGCAGATTATAGTCTTTGATATCGACGAGCTCGAACTCGGCATCGCTGCGCATCTTGGCAATTTCATGAACCCAGTTGGCGACGGCTACACCCTTGCGGCCGGGACGTGTACTTCCGATGATGATGGCTAACTTGATCACGGTTTATTCCTCCCTATAGGACTCACATTCTGCTGATTCAGTGGCCATTAAAAAATAGGCGGTTTACCTTATTGGCAATAAGAATATTAGGAAAAATCACATCAGCGTTTGTCCTAGTACACGGCCTGAAATAATACCCGAGTATTTTATTAAAAATACTTGACTAAAACACTGTGTTAAGAGTAAGATTTTCACTCACCTTAGGTTGTTCCATATTCAGGTGTGCAGTGGCGGTTAAGTCGTCACATTCCGCAAGTGTATCCCTACAGGAGGTCGCTATTATGAGCTTCGAATCATCATATAAAGGAAACGTACTCGAAAGAGACGAATTAACCTTCACCAGTGAGCTAGGTTGGCTAGCTGCTTTGGCGGTAATTATTGTTGCAGTGATTGCAGCAATGCAATGACAGAACTTGTAGCTCCCCCGGTAAGTCAAAATAAGAACGGCATTTCTGATCCTCTTTAACTGGAAGGTTGGAAGTGCCGTTTTTATATTTCAGCTCAGTCCTGTCCGGAGATACGCGT
>PLYB01000219.1 GCA_003151655.1 Gallionellaceae bacterium
CAACTAAATGTCCGGACATTAATGAAAACCCCTTTCTTGTGTCACCAGAAAATCCCTAGTCCATCTAAGACTGTGCTGGTGTCAAAATCATCCTTTCCCGATTTATTTCCACGCTGTGCTCCTGCATGATTCGTCGGCGTACGAATTAAGCGCATTGAAAACACGAGGCAGCGTCGATCCGCTGCAAAGGTTGCTCTCTTAAACAGGATTTATTCCGGTTGAGAGTGTAACTGCATAATTAGGGAGTCGAAAATGAAGAAAAAGCTACTTGCCGTTGCGTTGTTATCCGCATTGTCCGCTCCAGCATTTGCCGAGGATGCCGGGTTTTACGTCGGGCTTGATTATATCCAGTTGGCTTTAAATCCCGCTGCCGCTACCCAACCATCTGGCGGCTACCGTATCGATGGCGGATACAATTTCAATAAAAACTGGGGTGTAGAAATTGGCTATTTCGGAAGTGGTAACGGTTCTGATGCAGCCGGAAAATCTATCACGCCAAACAGTACTTATCTTGCAGGGGTCGGAACCTATCCTGTTAACGACATGTTTGATATATTTGCCAAAGTAGGCGCTGCAATGAACCAGTTAACCGGTGATTCAACCACTGGTTGCACAGTTTGCGGTGTTCAGACGGGCGTAATGGCGGGCGTCGGCGCTGATTACAACGTTAATAAAAATGTTGGAGTCCGTCTGCAATACGAAAGCCTTGGCAATATGGATGGCACGGCTGCCGGTTCAACTCAGACTACCGGTTCCGATGTCGCATTGGGTGTATTGTTCAGGTTCTGATAGTACGGATCGGATGATGTTAGCAAATAGCCGGGGTGCCCCGGCTATTTGTATTGTAGGAGGCCGATTTATCGGGCGATGTTTGCTATTCGCCCGATAAATCGGCCTCCTACAAAGAACGCACAGCCTAATGGACAATCCGGGTTAATGCCTGTGGGCAATATTTATGGTGTCCTGCAAAAAATAATAAACCCGAAACACGCCCAGTCGTGTATACCATTTTATTAAAGCGGTTTACTATTACAAGAAATACGCAGCACCGGGGAACAGCATGCCAGTCAAAAAAGCAAAGAAAAAAAACGCAAGTCAATCTTTACCGATTACATCGAAAAGCTCGGTAGCAGTTGTCCCGCCGGAAGTTGATCAAGACAGCTCATTTCCCATTGTTGGCATCGGCGCATCCGCCGGAGGGTTGGCGGCGTTTGAGGCGTTCTTCTCCGGCATGCCCGCCGACACCGATCCGGGCATGGCGTTTGTGCTGGTGCAGCATTTGGCACCGGATCACAAGAGTATTCTCGCCGAGTTGATCCGGCGCTTTACCCGCATGCAGGTGTTTGAAGTCGAGGACGGTATGCCGGTGCAGATTAACTGCGCCTACATCATTCCGCCCAATTACGACATGGCGTTTATTAATGGCACGCTGCAATTGCTGGAGCCGTCCGCACCGCGCGGGCAACGGCTGCCGATTGATTTTTTATTCCGTTCGCTGGCGCAGGATCAACATGAACGTGCCATCGGCATCGTGCTGTCCGGTACCGGCAGCGACGGCACGCTGGGCGCGCGGGCGATCAAGGGCGAGGGCGGCATCGTCATGGCGCAGAGCGTCGAGTCCGCCGAGTTCGACGGCATGCCGAGCAGCGCCATCGCCGCCGGCGTGGTCGATTACCAACTGCCGCCCGCCGAGATGGCCGCCCAGCTCATCGCCTACGCTACGCATGCTTTCGGCAGGGCACACTTGACTGTCGACCCTTCGACGCATAAAAACGAAAGTGCGATAAAGAAAATATTCGTGCTGCTGCGAGCCCAAACCGGCCACGATTTTTCCCAGTACAAGCCCAGCACCATACATCGCCGCATCGAGCGGCGCATGGCCGTGCATCAAATCGAGAGCCTGGACGACTACGTCAAATTTCTCCAGCAAACACCGGCCGAGGTGGAAGAGCTGTTTCGCGACCTGCTCATCGGCGTGACTAATTTCTTCCGCGATCCTGATGTATTTCAGGTGCTGGAGGATCAGATCATCCCCAAGTTGTTTAACGGCAAAAAAGCCGACAGCGTGATCCGTGTCTGGTCAACCGGATGTTCCACCGGCGAGGAAGCGTATTCCATTGCTATCCTGCTGCAGGAGCGCATGGAGGCGCTCAAGCAGAACTTCACCGTGCAAGTGTTTGCTACCGACATCGACAGCCGCGCGATTGCCACGGCACGCACCGGCATCTATCCGGCCAGCATCGCCGCCGACGTTTCGCCGCAGCGGCTGGCGCGGTTTTTTACCGCTGAACCCGGCGGCGATGCTTACCGTATTCGCAAAAATATCCGCGAAATGCTGGTATTTTCCGAACAGGATCTCATCAAAGACCCGCCCTTCTCCAAGATCGACCTGATTAGTTGCCGCAACCTGCTGATCTATTTTGGTGCCGAGCTACAGAAAAAAATCATCCCGCTGTTTCGCTTCGCGCTCAACCCGAACGGCATGTTATTCCTCGGCACTTCGGAAGGGGTGGGCGAATTTTCCGAGCTGTTTACCACGCTGGATCGCAAAGCCAAGCTGTATCAGCGCAAGGAAAATTTTGTCGACACGCATCGCGCGCCATCAAGGCTCGTTTCGACGCATATGACGGCGGCCAATGCGGCGATCCGTGGCGGCAAAACGAATTTGACGGTAAAACCGCCCTTGCGCGAGTTGGCTGAACAGGCACTGTTGCATCACCTCGCCGTTGCGGGAGCGTTGGTCAATGGCAAAGGCGACATCCTCTATTTGCATGGACGCAGCGGCATGTATCTGGAACCGGCTCCCGGCGAGACCGGCATTCCAAACATCCTCAAGATGGCAAGAGAAGGATTGCAGCCCGATCTGGCCGTTGCGCTGCACAAAGCCGAGGGAACCAAGGACTCCGTGCGTCACCCCGGTCTGCGCGTCAAAACCAACGGCCACTTTACCCTGGTCAACTTGAGTGTGCATCCGCTGACCCACGGCCAAACGTTACCGTCCGATACGCCGCTGTTTCTGGTCCTGCTGGAGGAGGTGGCGGTTGCTCAACTGGCGCAGCCAATCGCTTTGCCGGACGAGAGCAAAGGCAGCCCCGACGCGCGTATCGAGGCACTCAAGCAGGAACTGCGCGCCAAGGACGAATATATCCAGAGCACTCACGAAGAAATGGAGAGCGCCAACGAGGAACTCAAATCCTCCAACGAGGAAATGCAGTCGGTGAACGAAGAATTGCAATCCACCAACGAGGAGCTGGAAACCACCAAGGAGGAAATGCAATCGGCCAACGAAGAGTTGGCCACGGTCAACTCCGAGTTAAACGAAAAGGTAACCGATCTGGCACGCGTCAATAACGACATGAACAACCTGCTGGCAGGCACCGGCATTGCCACCGTGTTTGTGAATCATCAACAGCACATTTTGCGTTTCACCCCCTCCGCCAACTCAATCACCAACATGATCCAGAGCGATGTGGGGCGACCCGTGGCGCATATCTCCTCCAATCTGCTGGGTTACACCCGACTGGAGGAGGACACGCAAGCCGTGCTGGATACGCTGATCCCCAAAGAGCTGGAGGTGCAGAGCAAAGAGGGCAAGTGGTACATGATGCGCCTTCAACCCTATCGCACACTCGAAAACGTGATCGAAGGCGCGGTGATCTCTTTTGTGGACATCACCGAGACGGTGCGCATCCGCGAGGCCTTGCACAAAGCCAATGAGCTGGCGCGTCTGGCCGTGGTCGTGCATGACGCAATTGACACCATCACCGTGCAGGACTTGACCGGCATGACGCTGGCCTGGAACGGCGGCGCGGAGAAAATGTACGGCTGGAACGAAGCCGAAGCGCTGGCGATGAACGTGCGCGAGCGGATACCGGAGGAGCTGCGCGAAGAGGCATTGGCCAAAATACTTCAACTGAGTCAGGCAGAAATTTTGCAACCCTACCAAACCCGGCGTCTCACCAAAGACGGCACTGTCGTGGAAGTATGGGTGACCGCCACCGCCTTGCTGAACAAGGCCGGCCAGGTGTATGCGATAGCCACCACGGAACGGGTGCGCAGGGAGTAGGTTGGTGGGGGATGTCAGTATTTGCCGATTGAACCAAAAATGCAAATGTTAAGTTAGCGCTTATGGGCCTTCGCCGGTATGACGATCTAATGGATTTTCTGGGTTGAGTGAGGTGCATCGATGAATGAAGATGACGAGTTGCGCCGGCGTGCCGAAGCTCTGGCTTTGGAAAAAACGGCGCAGCCGCTGAAAAATATTGCGGCGCAGACACCCGAAAATATTCAACGGGTACTGCACGAATTGCAGGTGCATCAAATTGAACTGGAGATGCAAAACGAGGAATTGCGCCTAGCGCAGGTGCAACTGGATATTGCACGTCAGCGTTATTTCGACTTCTACAATCTGGCCCCGGTTGGTTACCTCACCCTGAGTGAAAGCGGCTTGGTGCAAGCTGCAAATCTAATGGCATGCAAGTGGCTTGAATTGGACAAAAATACGCTGGCCCATTACTCGATCAGCCACGTTATTGTTAAAGAAGATCAGGACATCTTCTATTTCTTCAGAAATCAACTCATCGCAAGCGCTACTTCGCAAGAGTGCGAGTTGCGTTTAGTGAAGCCCGGCGGCGCGCCATTTTGGGCGCATCTAACCGGTATAGCTGTCAGGGAAGAAAATGACGCGCTAATCATTCGCCTTGTGTTGAGTGATATTAGCAAGCGTAGGCAGAATGAAATATTATTGCAGGCGAGCGAACAGCGCTTTCGCAGCTTTGTGGAAAATCTCAATGACGTTCTGTTTGTTCTGACACCCTCGGGAATGTTCAGCTACGTATCCCCGCAATGGCGCGATGTTTTTGGATATGAGCTCAGTGAAACAGTTGGTCAGCCGTTTCAGCCGTTTGTCCATCCCGACGACGTTCCTGCTTGTTCCTCATTTCTGCAAACAGTCTTAAGCACAGGCGAAAAGCAAAGCGGGGTCGAATATCGGGTACGCCGCAAGGATGGCAGCTATGTTTGGTACAAGGCGAATGCATCGCTCATCAAAGATCCCGTTAGTAATGAACTTTCAGTGGTGGGCATCGGTAGGGATATTACCGATCACAGACAGATGCAGGCATTGAGGGCGAGTGAGGAACGTTATCGGCACATGTTTGACCGGGCCGGAGAAGGAATATTGATTTTGTCGACAGACGGCAAGATTGTTGCCGCCAATAATTCATTTGCCCAGATGCATGGGTACACTGTGCAAGAAATATTGGGTATGAGCATAAGAGATTTTGATAGCCCTGAAGCCACTCAACAGGCACCGGGGAGAGTGGCACGCATGTTGGCAGGCGAAGCTTTGGTTTTCGAGATTGAGCACTATCACAGGGATGGGTATCTATTTCCTTTGGAGGTGTCGGCAAGTCTGATAGAGGTAAACGGGGAGTTGCTTTTTCAATCGTTTGTTCGCGATATTTTCGAGCGCAAACTCGCGCAAGCTGATTTGAAAAAATTCGCAGCTGATCAGGCGCAGATGACAATCGAACTTCAATCCGCCGTGGATAGCTTGCGCAGACAGTCGGCGAATGCAGAGCATGATCTGGAAAAAGAGAAGGCACATATTGCACGCGAGTTGCATGACGAGTTGGGGCAATTGCTGGCGGCGGTGCGTATGGACACCGAACTACTCAAAATGGAATACGGGGAGACAGAGCCTGAACTGCAAACCAAGACGAATAAAATGCTAAACACATTGGATCGCGCTCTGGTCAGCATGCGCCGTGCCGTGATTCACTTGCGTCCCCCGGTGCTGGACATGGGGCTGTTGCCTGCGCTGGAGTGGCTCAGAGATGACTTCACCAGAATGTTCGGGATTAACTGTCAGCTCAGTTGTGATGCCATTAATCCCAAGCTGGATAATGAGCAACTAACGGTGGTTTTTCGTATCACTCAGGAGTCGCTAACGAATGTTGCCAAACATTCAAGGGCCGGCTTTGTGCATATCAATGCGCAGGTCAGTAATAATGTTCTGCATCTCACTGTACAAGATAACGGTATTGGTTTTGACTTCGATTTCAATCAGGATGCGTCGCGAAGAGGTTTGCAGAGTTTCGGACTGCAAGGCATGCGCGAGAGAATAATGGCATTTAATGGGAGCTTGGCGATAGATACAGCGCCGGGGAAGGGGTGTTGCGTGCATTTTAGTGTTCCGGTGGGGGGGGGGTATAAATCATGATTAAAATTGTGCTGGCGGATGACCACGCCATTATGCGTGGCGGGTTAAAAGAAGTTTTGGCCAGAGTGCCGGAATTCGAGTTGATTGGCGAAGCAACCAATGGCATTGAACTGCTGGAAGTACTGCGCCAAAAGACTCCCGACGTGTTGCTGACCGATTTATCGATGCCGGGTCTCTCCGGCTACGATCTGATTGAGCGCATTAAAAGCAGTCACCCCACGCTGCATGTTCTGGTGCTGACCATGCATAATGATCCGCAAATGGCATCGCGCATCATCAAGCTGGGAGCCGAGGGCTATCTCACCAAGGATAGATCACCGGCTGAGTTGATCGCAGCCATTCACAAAGTCGCAGACGGCGGCAAATGCATCGATCAGAGTCTGGCAGAAAAAATATTGTTCAATACCTCCCCGGATGAACCGCATAATCAATTATCCAACCGTGAATTGGATGTGCTCAGATTGTTGTTAAAAGGCGATAGTGTCAATCACATCAGCGAACAACTTTGCATCTCCAACAAAACTGTCAGTACGCATAAATCTACCATGCTGAGAAAGATGGGCATGAGCAGCACCACAGAATTGGTGCGCTATGCCATACAGCATGAGTTGTTTAATGACGCGGAAGGCCAATAGGCAAAGTTTTTTGTTTAAAGCGGATAATTCAATCTCTTTGGATTCAGTTCCCCGCCGCTGGCGGCGTAGTGTTTTTCGTAGGTCGGGTTTCAACCCGACAAAACGCGTTGAATATAGCAATGGCTGTCGGGTTGAAACCCGACCTACGAAAAACACCTTTTTGGTTCCGGGTTGTCCGGCTTAGGTTAATCGATATTTCGTTGATCGCCCCCAAGTAACGACGGATGTGTGGCATTTGCGGTCTATATATTCGCTATATACCCAGTTTAGTAAAAATAATATTAGCGTTTATTACCAAAACATTATCATTGTTCTTGAAAATATATTTCACCATTCATCAGAATCCTCCTAGTCCGCCCAAGGCTAATCGGATATCAAAATCATCCCTTCCTGATTGGTTACTTAATTGAGTTACTGCATGATTCATCCACTCCCCAAGGGGATATTTTTAGCAGTAATAAAACGAATTTGTTAACTCCCGCATCCGCAGCTTATTTATGGTCGCGCTATTTATAACGCGGCGAAAAATACAGTTAAGAGCGCGGCAGAGTTCTTTGCGGTGGAGAAGGGGAATTATCTTGTTGCATTTAATTATAACAATACCCGTTCTGCCAGCCGAACGTGTTACCAAAAACCGTTTGTGTGACCCGTCGCATCTCGGCACATCGACATCTCCGAAAGTGCAAGAGTTGCGGGCACGATACGAAGCCATTCAAGCGGCGGTAAATGCAAATCTTGAATTGAAGAAAAAATTATAGCAATGGCCATACGCTGTTAGGCAAATTGTTGCACGCAAGGTATCACTTAAATATTTGCGGTAGCACATACGCCGCATATCCAAACGGGGGCTACTATGTCAGCAAACGAAGAGCAAGTAATCAGCAGCGGAAGCAGGGAGTTGCTGACATTCACACTGGGGCACGAAGAATACGGCATCGATATTCTCCGGGTGCAGGAGATACGCGGTTACGATGCCGTCACGGCCATTGCCAACTCTCCAGCCTTCATCAAGGGCGTTATCAATCTGCGCGGCATCATCGTTCCTATCGTGGATATGCGCATCAAATTCAAACTTGAAAATGTGACCTACAACGAGCTTACCGTGGTCATCATTCTCAATGTGGCCAGCCGCGTTATGGGCATCGTGGTGGACGGCGTGTCCGATGTGATTGCGCTGAGTGGCGAACAGATCAGACCCGCACCGCATTTCGGCGGAACGATGGATACGCAGTACATCACCGGCATGGGCACGGTGGGTGACCGCATGATCATCGTAATGGATATCGAGAAGCTGATGACCAGCCGCGACATGGATCTGGTTGAACAGGCCGCAGCATAAATTTGCACTGAATTTTTTGGAGAACATTAATGAATAATCTGACTGTCAAAACCAGATTGATTGCGGTAATCGCTACGCTATCCGTGCTACTTGCTGTGATTGGTTTTTACGGATTATGGGGCATGTCCAAAGCGAATGAGGGACTGCGCACAGTTTATGAAGACCGGACAGTCGCATTGGGTCAGCTCGGAGATATCAACGCAAAGCTTCTCCATAATCGGACGGCTCTTTTGACAGCGATGAAATTTCCCGAAATGGCCTCGGGGCAAATCGGTGAGATTGAGACAGACATAGAGAGTATTACCAAGCTGTGGGGGGAGTACACCGCTACCTACCTAACCCCGGAAGAAAAGGTACTGGCTGATAAATTCGCAGATGACCGCCATCATTATATTGAGGAGGGGGTAAAACCGGATATCGCCTTGCTGCGTGCCGGTAAAGCGGAAGAAGCAAGCAAATTTTACCTGGAGCAAGTCCGTCCACGATTCAAGCCCGTTACCGAGGGCGTTGATGCACTCATAAAGTTGCAGATTGATATTGCCAAGTCAGAGTATAACGACTCGGTCGTTCGTTACAATACCGCCCGGATTGTAGCGATTAGCTTGATTGTACTTGGCATTGTGATGGGCGCGTGGCTTGGCTTTATGCTGGTGCGCGGCATTGGTCGCGGGCTGAAATCTGCAATAGATGTGGCGGACAAAATTGCCGCAGGCGATTTATCCAGCCAGATCACCATCACGAGCCAGGATGAAATCGCCAAACTGTTGCTGGCCATGCAAACCATGCAAAGCAACTTAACCAAGATCGTCGCCGAGATCAAGAACATCGTCGAAGATGCCGCCATACGTGGCAACTTCTCCACCAAGATGGATTTGAATGGCAAGGTGGGTTATACCAAAGAGTTGTCCGATTTGCTGAATAGTTTGTCCAATGTTTCCGAGACCGGCTTGAACGATGTCACCCGCGTCGCCACCGCCTTGGCCAACGGCGACCTGTCACAAAAGATCACCAAAGACTATCCCGGCGTATTCGGCCAAACCAAGAACGGTGTCAACAGTACCGTTGATTCACTCACCAAGATCGTCGAAGAAATCAGGAACATCGTCGAAGATGCCGCCGTGCGCGGTAATTTCTCCACCAAGATGGACATGAATGGCAAGCAAGGCTACACCAAGACCTTGTCCGAACTACTCAACCAGCTTTCCGATGTGAGCGATACCGGACTACGCGACGTGGTGCGGGTTGCCCAAGCACTGGCCGATGCCGATCTGACCCAGACCATCACCAATGACTACCCCGGCCTGTTCGGTCAAACCAAGGATGCGGTCAATACGACGGTCGATAACCTGCAAAAATTAGTGAGTGAGGTGAGAGTCTCGGTCGATTCCATCGGCACCGCCTCCAAGGAAATCGCCACTGGCAACACCGATCTGTCTCAACGCACCGAAGAGCAGGCCTCCAGTCTGGAAGAAACGGCTGCCAGCATGGAAGAGCTGACCTCTACCGTGAAGCTGAATGCCGAGAATGCCAAACAAGCCAACCAATTGGCGGGCAACGCCAGCACGGTGGCGGTAAAAGGCGGAGCAGTCGTGCAGGAAGTGGTGGGCACGATGAGTGCGATCAACGAATCCTCGCGCAAGATTGTGGATATTATTTCCGTGATTGACGGCATCGCCTTCCAGACCAACATCCTTGCTTTGAATGCCGCAGTAGAAGCCGCCAGAGCGGGTGAGCAGGGCCGTGGCTTTGCCGTGGTGGCGGCCGAAGTGCGCAACCTTGCCCAGCGTAGCGCCGCCGCCGCCAAAGAGATCAAGACGCTAATCGGCGACTCCGTCGAGAAAGTCGATACTCGGCACCAAGCTGGTGGATGAAGCAGGTAAGACCATGGAAGAGATTGTGAATGCCGTTAAGCGCGTCACTGACATCATGTCTGAGATCAGCGCTGCCTCCAACGAACAAAGCCAAGGCATCGAACAAGTGAACCAGGCCATCACCCAGATGGATGAAGTCACCCAACAGAACGCTGCTCTGGTTGAGGAAGCCGCAGCGGCAGCCGAATCACTGGAAGAAGAAGCACAGAACCTCACCCGTTCTGTCAGCGTGTTTAAGATGAATAGTACGCAGCAAGCACGAGTTGTGGTAGCAGCGCATGCTACTGAGCATGCAAAACCGTTAGCCCATGCGGTTACGACGCACGGCCCTGCAAAGTCCGCTCATCCGGCAGCCGTCAGGCCAGCTCCGGTGACAAGCAAAGAGAAAGGCCGCAAGAGTCCTGCCGCTGCCTTGCCTAGCAAAGGACAGGTACAGGGCGAGGACGGCGAATGGGCAGAGTTTTGAGGATCCGATTTCCTCTACCGCAGGCTGAATCTCCCCCCCCTATTTCAGCCTGTGGATTTTATAACTGGCACGTCATTCCCGCCTTCGCGGGAATGACGGCAGGAGTATCGTGAATTATGGAAATTTCAATAATACTTAAACGAAAGTTAAGTGTTGTGCTTGTGGAATTCAACCAACGTTAACGCAATTACTAATTACTCAAGGAGGTTCAAATGGGAATGATGCTTAGCAATAAACAGTTTCCGGCAGTTGTGCACTCGCGCAAAAAATTGAGTTCCGGTGCAATAAACGATGTGGATGCAAGCGAACAATTTTGTCGTGCTTCAGTTGCATCTTTTTCTGCACAAGAAAGGCATTTCGGTATGAGTACTTCGACACACACCAATTGGGTTAAATATGTGAAACCAGTTGAAGGAGTGACGAAATTTCGTGTGCTACTGGCTGGCAAAGAACAGCACGAGCGCCAATGTATGTGCAATGCGCTGTTGCAGAATTTGAATTTCCCTGTCGAATATATTGAGGCTTGTTGCGGCGATGCGGCCTTGCGAATTGGTTCACGTGAATCGATCAACTTGATTATATTCAGTTCAGATATTGCAGATATGGATGGCTTGGAATTTCTCGGGCGGCTGAACAAACAATGCGGCCAACTAAAAATTCCGGTAATTGAGATTTTGAGTTCGGAGGCTGCACGCAAAGGTGTCCAAGTTATGCGGATGGGCGCACATGATTATCTGCTGAAAGATTTTGATGGGCATCACTTTGAGCTGTTGCCTATTTTGGTTTCGCGAATCTATTTAGAGCAGCAGGAGATAAGCGCGCTACGCCAGAAGGCCAGCATACATCGAACTATTGCCGACAGCATTTCTGCGGTGACTTACCAACTGTCGCTGCAAGGAGGGACGCATGACATTCATATCAGCCGGCAAATATCGGAACTGGGACTCTCTGCGGACAAGTGGGGTAATGATGCCGAACTGCATCACCAATTGTGCCACGATGCAGATCGCCCCATCGTCAAGGCTGCGCTTGAACACAGTTACAAAACGGGCGAAATATTTCAGTGCGAATACCGCATCAAAACAGCCATGGGTGTCTTGCGTTGGTTTCATGACAAGGCAAAGGTCATCATGGACAAATATGGCAGACCTGCTTTCTTACAAGGTGTAATGACAGATATCTCAGGTATGAAATCGATGGAGTCTGAACTCAGACATTACCGCGAAATGCTCGACAAAATGGTGAAGGACAGGACTGAATTTTTGGATCGACGCCTCGCCATATTGGAAACCTGCAATTCAACTCTGTGTGAGAACTATCACAAGATGCATCTTATGTATCTCGATCTTTGGCATAAGGCGCAAGCAGGTGAAGGCGGTATTTGCGGGAGTGGTGACATATCTCTGGTGGCCTAGTGTCGTAGCGGTATTGTAGGTCGTAGCCGTAAGGGGCTGAAGCCCCAACGCATACGCACATACCCGACCTACGAAAAACACTACGCCGCCAGCGGCGGGGAATTGAACCCACAGGGATTAATTTTATCTCGCGCCATTCATCGGATTACATCTGCAAAGTATTATTTAGGATTCGCTATGAAAAATCTTAAAACTATTAAAACTAAGCCAGTCAGACTGAATGCGCCGCTTACGGTGATGGAGGTGAGCAAGCTGGCTAAAATTAAATTGATCAGAAAATTTCAGCGCGCGGAAGGGAATTTTGATTGTTGTGCTACTTCCTATGCTCGTGTATGCGATCAAGTTGCATGCCTGTGGCGTGATGTGTGTTTGTAAATCATGCCGGAGGTAATGCACATGAAGGCGAATATTTTGCATAACAGGGCACGAACTAACTCAAGCGATTTACGCATCCGTGCCGAAGCCAGGCTGAAGAAAGAGCTGGCAATCAAGCAAACATCGCAACTGCAAGAAGTCGGGCTGCAGCTTTATGAACAGCGCATCAATCAAATCGAATTCGAATTGCTGAGCGAGGAATTTAATAAACTTAAAAATATTAATTCCTTGAAAATTCAGCCTGATCAGGCGAAATACGGTTACATCCTGCTGGATCGAGATGGCAGGATAGGTGAAGTGAAATTCGCTTCCAAGCGTCCTGCCGTTGCACAGGATTTTAAGTGGACAGGGCGATCACTGGAAGATTTTGTGCAACCTGATATGAGAGATCAGTTCAGGCAGTTTATATTTGAAACGTTTGCATCGGATTTGAGAATGTCGTGCGAGCTGTCATTTGTGAATTCAAGTCGCCATAAACGGCTTGGTTTGAAACTGCCTGCCTATGTATCGGTCAATGCTGTTGCCGATGACGAAAAGAACTTTTGCATCGCGGTATATGAGGATATCAGCGCGCGCAAGACTGCCGAAATTGAAGCCGCCTCCCGCCGGGATGCTTTAGCTATATTGGAAAATACCATTGCGGCTAGTCTCAATGAGATATTCATGGTTGATGCGTACAGCAATCGATTCACTTATGCCAATCAATGTGCATTGCAAAATCTGGGTTATACCCTGGACGAATTGAAGGAGCTGACTCCTGCTGATATTAGAACCGCGGCGCGCGATGAAAAAACAAGTGAACTGATCAGCCATAAACGCAAGGACGTAAAATTTAATTCATTGCACCGGCGCAAGGACGGCACCATGTATCCGGTGGAAATCTATCTGCAGCTCATGGAGCAGGAAACCGGCAGCTATTTCATCACCATCGCACAGGATATTAGCGGTCAGATAGCTATTGAGTCGCAACTAAAATCCATCGTCGAGTCATCCAGTGCCATTATTTGGGCGGCAGATGTCAATCTCAGGCTGGTGTTTATATCCGATCAGGTGCTGAATATTTTGGGTCACAACGCGAATCAATTGGTTGGACATTCATTAGTGGATCTTCTTGATGTCGGGATTTTTCATGAAGCAGACCGGGAGTTACTGACTGATGGATTTTCCAAAGTATTCGGAGATGGGAATGGGGTGTCCGATTTGCGCTATCGCGCCAGACATGCTGATGGATCGTGGCGCTGGTTCAGTATGAACATGATGCCGAATAGAACCGTAGATGGAAAAGTCTGGCAGATAGTGGGGGTGATGCATGACATCCATGCGCAAAAAATGGCAGAAGATGCGTTACTGGATTTGAATCGGGAACTTGATTCACGCGTGCGGCAAGAAATTGAAAAAAATGAGGAAAAAGACGTGATGATGCTGCGTCAGGGGAAGCTGGCGGGAATGGGGGAAATGATCGGCAATATTGCGCATCAATGGCGGCAACCTATCAATTCATTGGGTTTGATTATGAGTGATCTGGAAGATGCCGCGCTATTTGGCGAATGCGATCTTGCCTACATTCAGGCTGCGGCAAGCAAGTCAAAAAAAATTATTCAAAAGATGTCCAGCACCATTGATGACTTTCGCCATTTCTTCAGGATGGATAAAAGCATAGGGACATTCGGCTTAAAACAGGTGACCGATGAGTGCCTCAATCTGGTCGAGGCTTCAATGAAGAGCAGCAATATCAGCATCATCGTCAAGTGTGAGCGTGACGTAATAGTAAATGGTTATGCCAATGAATATTCGCAGGCGGTAATGAATATTTTAAGTAACGCACGGGATGCCATTGTTGAGCGGAAAGTGGCAGATGGGGAGATCATTGTTGAGATTGGCAAGAACGGTGAGTTCGGTGTGCATAGCATTACTGACAATGGCGGCGGGATCGCACCGGAAGTGCTGCCAAAAATATTCGAGCCGCACTTTACCACCAAAGAAAACGGGGTGGGTATCGGCTTGTACATGACAATAGTCTCGATTGAAAAAAACATGAGCGGACGCATCACGGTCGAGAATACGGCAAACGGAGCCAGATTTTCATTGTGTTTGCCGAAAGCAGAATCAGGAGACGACCATGTTATCCATTGACGCGGGTGGGTGCCCGGATTTAGTACGGAAACTTTCTATCCTTTTTGTTGATGATGATGCCGATATACGCGACAGCATGGCACATTATCTGGCACGCAGAGTGGCCCGCGTGCATATCGCGCGAAACGGGGTGGATGGTCTCACTTCAGTCAAAGAGCAGCATCCCGATCTGATTATTTCGGATATAAGGATGGATGGCATGGATGGTTTGACGATGTGCAGGGCAATACGCGAGAGCATGCCTGATCTGCCGATGATTTTTATTTCCGCACATAATGAAAGTGAAGTGTTGATGTCGTCGATTGATTTGGGAATTACCAAATTCATCGTCAAGCCGGTAGATACGGATGTGCTGATGGATGCGATCAATAGCGTGGCGCAATCGCTGGAGAGGAAGCGTGAGCTGGCAAGTCGAGCGCAGCAAATTGAGCTCATATTGAATGAATCGGAATACGAGAGCGATAGCGTCAAGAGATATGTTTCAAAATATCTGGAATCGCATCATCACGACGAGCTTCCCTGCATCCGTCATCTGAATCTGCCGAAACTGGCGGTGAGCGGAGATTTCTACAGTGTGGCAACGCATGATGATGACATCTACGTGTTACTCGCCGACGGTGCCGGGCACGGTCTTTCTGCCGTGATGCCCGCATTGCAAATGCCGCGCATTTTTCAACAGCAGGCGGCACACGGTTTTTCTTTGCTTTCAATTGCATCCGAGATAAATCTTTCTTTGCATGAGCAGAATTTTGTCGAACATTTTGTGGCTACCACTTTACTGCGCATTAACGCTAGTGAGCGCTTCATTGAAGTATTGAATTGCAGTAATCCGCCGGTTTTTATCTTTGGCGACGATGGCGTGTTGTTGCATACCTGCCATTCAAAATCGACGGCGCTGGGCGTGCTCGGCGAGGATGAGTTTTCGGCTGAGGTAGAGCGTTTCGCTATGAGCCAAAGCGCACGCATCTATTTATTTACCGATGGCTTGCCCGATATGCTGCATGCAAGTGCCACGAAACATGACCAGAATGAGTTGCAGGCTTTGTTTGAAAATGCGCCACCGCTCAATATATTCGATGCAGTGGCAAGCAAGATCGAAAAGATCGCGCAGTATTGCAAAGTGGACGATGTCACGTTTCTGGAGGTTTATTTCGATGGTAATGCACCGTCGCTGCCAAAAGTTGAGCCACCTCAGCAGGCCGAGCTGCCGTACGAAGATGAAATGCCTATTGCACTGAATCAGATGTCACTGTTGTATGTGGAAGATGATGACGTGACGAGTGAGTATATGACGTTATATCTGAGCCGGCGTTTGGGCATGGTTTATGTGGCAAAAAATGGCAGGGAAGGATTGGCGTTATTTAAAAAACACCGTCCTCAAGTTGTGTTGACGGACATCAAGATGCCGCTGATGGATGGTTTGACGATGGCAGAAGAGATTAGAAAGCTGGACAAGGCGACCCCCATCATTGTGACCAGCGGCTCTGATTCCGCCGAAGATGCCGAAAAGATGTTCGAGATGGGGATTACGCGTTTCCATATGAAGCCATTGGATACGGCCAAATTGACGAACACGATTAAAACCTGCTTACGTCAATCAAGTGAGTTGAGTCGCCTGCGTCTTTCTGCCTCGGCGTTGCATGATTCAACGCTGGCAGCCATTACCACTGACAAAGAGCGACACATCGTTGCGGTCAACCCCGCATTCTCTCGAATCACCGGTTATACCACCAGCGAGGTGATCGGCCATAGCCCCGCGCCGCTTTGTTGGGGAGGAAATACGGCTGTTCACTTCCAGTCGATGTGGCAGGCATTGGAGGAATGCGGTAAATGGTCGGGTGAGTTGCGGGGGCAGCACAAGAACGGAGCCATCGTAGCCGAGTGGATAACCGCGAATGCCATACATGGCGCTGATGGCACGCTGACCGGTTATCACTTCATCTTTTCTGACATCTCTGAACGTCAGATGAATGAAGAAAATATTCGCCACCTGACCCTGCACGACAGTCTGACGCATCTGCCGAACCGTGCCATGTTTACGGAAAAGATGAGTGAATTTTTGCTGCAAGCCAAAAAAGGAATGTGGAGTCTGGCACTGATTAATATCAAGATAGACCGTTTCATCGAAATCAATAACGTGTTCGGTGTGCATGCCGGTGATGAGGTGATTGCGGTTGTCGCGCAGCGGCTGTCGGCAAACGTTGCTGCTGCGGATGCTGTTTTTCGTACAGGCGGTGTCGAATTTACCGTATTGATGCAGGATGCCGGCGGACGTGAAGCCGTTGATCGGGCAATTCTCGGACTGTTTAAAGTTATTGGACAGCCCATCAACGTCAATGATCAACAGATACATCTGCGGATAAGTGCCGGGGTGAGTTTGTTTCCTGGTGATGGCGACACCTATGAGGATTTGGTCAGGGGCGCAAGTAATGCCATTGACGATGCTCACCGTGCCGGAGGCGGTGTCTATCGTTTCTTCGATCAAATGATTAGCCAGCAGAAAGAACGGCAGGCTATGTTGAAGCAGGCGATCAACGCGGGCTTGCAAAAAAATGAGTTTTACATGCTGTACCAGCCGAAGTTTTCTTATAGCCAGCAGCGGGTGGTGGGGGCAGAGGCCTTGGTGCGTTGGGCTCATCCGACAGCTGGTCTCGTTTCGCCGGCGGAATTCATTCCTCTCGCCGAGAGCAGCGGCGATGTGATCGAGCTAAGCGAATGGATCATCGATACGGTTTGTGCTCAGCTTGCCGGGTGGCGCAAACAGGGGGGGGCGCAGATACCAGTATCCATCAATATTTCTCCAGTGCACTTCTGGCGTGGCGATCTGGTGAAGAGTTTGCTGAACGGGATGCAGAAGTGGGACATACCTGCCGAAATGTTGCCTATTGAGGTGACCGAAGGCGTGGTGATGGACACCTCGGAACGAACGTTACAGGTATTGATGGAGTTGAAGGCGCAGGGCTTCAAACTTTCCATTGACGATTTTGGCACCGGATATTCCAGTCTGAGATATCTTAAGGATATGCCAATCAGCGAGTTGAAAATCGATCGCTCTTTTGTTGTTGAAATACCCGAAGAAGGCGAGCCGGATGATTCGTCCAGAACCGCTATTCCGCGTGCCATTATTCAATTGGCCGCCGAGTTTAATTTGTCCGTGGTGGCCGAAGGCGTGGAAACAGAAAATCAAAAAAATTTCCTGCTTAAAAACGGTTGCGATGTTATTCAAGGATTCTTGTTTAGTCGTCCCGTGTCGGCGGATGAGTTTGCGGCGTTGTTGTGAGAAAAATCGCGGATTGTTCTTTTCCCTGCTATTGATGAAAGGAAATCGTATGGAATCCTTTGACAATAATAAATTGTGTATCAATGTTACCGCGCTGAGTAACACCGCCACGATTTACTTGAGCGGATATTTTTCTTTTGATGCACATCGCGCGTTTAAGGCTGCTTATATAAATCATTTGGAGGATGCCAAAATCGGCAATATTGTGATCAATCTCTCGGGCGTGAAATATTTGGATAGTTCGGCGCTGGGCATGTTGCTTTTATTACGCGATCATGTAATGGCCGCAAGTAAGTCATTGATTCTGTCCAGCCCAAGTTCTATTGCTGCGCGAACATTCGATATGGCGGGATTCCACAAGATGTTCACCATCAACTGATGCTGGTGCATAGATGTGACTGCTTGTGTTACTTGCGACAGGCTGGATAGCAATGGAGCGCAAATGATGATGAATATGAAGCAGCATGGAAAATGCCGCAGTGCACAATGCGATCAGGTTTTATGATTTTGGGACTGGCGAGATTGTCTAAAATACTTAGCGCAGCATGCAGGTGTTCTGCCAAAGTGATTTTCGTAGGTCTGGATTTACCTCTGCGAGGTAAATCCAGACCTACGAAAATTACTTTTTTGGTTCTGGCTTGTTCGGCTTAGGTTGCACGGGATATACCGGATATACTCAACCGCCACTTTCCGCTGGCGACAAAAGGATGATGATGAGCACTGATCAAATTGACTACGCAGGCCAGCAGAAGCTTGTTGCCGCGTTAGTAGGCGGTCATTGCTTTCCGCATGCGCTGGATGGCGTGCGACTGATTGAAACACATATTTCGTGGGTATTGATTGCCGGGATCTATGCTTACAAAATCAAGAAGGCTCTAAATCTCGGTTTCTTGAATTTTACCAATTTGCCAGCGCGCCAGTTCTATTGCAATGAGGAATTACGACTTAATCGCCGTTTGGCAGCAGGGGTCTATCTGGATGTTATTCCCATCGGCGGTAAAGCGGATGCGCCGGAAATCGGTGCTCAACCCGCCATCGAATACGCCGTCAGAATGCTTAGCTTTATTCCCGAAAATCAACTTGACCACCTGTTGGAGCAAGGCAAGATACTTCCGCAACAACTGGATGATTTGGCTGCCTCTCTGGCAGATTTTCACCGTGATTTACCCCCTGCAAAAATTGAATCTGAATTTGGCAAGCCTGCGGCTATTCATGCCGTGACACGGCAAAATTTCGAACAGTTGCGGACGCTGCTTGCAGAAAAGGCGGATTGTGATGCCATTGCAAATCTTTCCGGGATTACTGAGATCGCACTCAGTCAGTGCGAGAAATATTTCAATCAGCGACATCAACAGGGCTACGTGCGCGAGTGCCATGGCGATTTACACATGGGCAATATTGTACTGATTGAAAAAAGACTCGTTCCATTTGACGGAATAGAGTTTGATCCGGCGTTACGCTGGATCGATGTGCTGGACGAAGTATCTTTTCTGGTGATGGATTTATTGCATGCTCAGCGGTCAGATCTAGCCTTCCGTTTTCTGAATGCCTATCTTGAACAGACAGGGGATTACGCGGGTTTGTCAGTTTTATCTTTCTATATGGCTTATCGTGCCATGGTGCGCGCCAAGGTCTGTGCCCTCCGCGCCAGTCAGGCCGTAAAAAGTGACGATGTTCGTCAGCGGGAAATGACGGCTTGTCGCAGCTATCTGGCCTTGGCCGCAGAATGTTTAACCCGGCATCGGCCTGTATTGATGATCACGCATGGCCTTCCCGGTTCCGGCAAAAGTACCTTCGCCAAAGCTGCGTTGGAGAAGTATCAGGCAATTCGCATTCGTTCCGATGTCGAGCGCAAACGCTTGTCCGGCTTGCTTCCGTTAGACGACAGCCGCGCAATTTCAGGTAATGACCTGTACAGTGCTGATATGACGTGGCGAACTTACAACCACCTGCATGAACTTGCGCGTCAAATTCTTAGCGCAGGCTATTCGGTGATTGTTGATGCAGCATTCCTGAAACAAGACGAGCGTGCTCAGTTTTATCAGCTTGCTCTTAATATGTCAGTACCGTTTGCCATCATATCCATGAAGGCAACTACCCCCACACTGAAATCACGAGTCATGCTCCGCCGCAATTCGGCAAATGATGCATCGGAAGCAGATGTCGGAGTGTTGGAAAAATTACAAATTGCACAGGATTTATTGTTTCCGCACGAGATTGACAGCGCAGTTGAATTTCAAAATGAAAACGACAGCGACGGTATCGCTGCTGATAATCCAGGCTGGGCTGAACTAGAAAGATTGTTGCTGCTTCGCCAATAGCCGGGCAAATGTCCAAAATAATTCATTGGATGGCAAGGCCGTCATAGCTGCGGAAACAAAGAGCCCAGAATTGTATTTACATATTGGAGCTCTATATGCCCGGATGGAGTGCAAAAACTTTTTCATTATGTTGCAATAGGTTACCGTGTTTTTTTAAATGGCTAACTCATCTTTCATCAGAAAACCCCTAGTCCCTCCAAGACTAAGCTGGTATCAGAATCATCCTATCCCGATTGGTTTTTAATTGCGGCTCTTGCATGATTCGCCGCAATGTGAAAGCAATTCTTTACCATGAATTGACATCTTGAATTAGCTCTCTCAGCGAGGACTTAAGTTACCCATTTTTTGAAAGGAACGGCTATGAGTCAGAATCTTACCCAACCTGAAGAAATTGATCTTGTTATGCAGGAAATGACAAAGTCCGCTATGCAGGCGTGGCCTCAAGGTACGGAAATCATGCATTCAATGAGTCCACTCAAGAAGGAAGACGAGACACCATCAATTCTCTCTTGTGCACAGTTTATGGGCAACCTCATAGCAAGCTGGTCTGTAACGCTATTCAGGCATGTCGTAAAAATTCTGGATGAACGGGGACTGAGGGTCTCGTATAAATTAGCCCACTTTCCTAGCTTCATCGCTAACTATCGATATTACCGGCGCTGCGGGCTCAATTCCAAGTCGGCATGGCATATGGCCGGGATGACGCTGCCATATTAAAAAACAGATACTGCGCATGGAGTGTTGAGAAATTGATACCAGTTCCCTGTCTGATTTATCCCGTGTTGAAATTCTCAAAACTGAAATTTTTTAAAGGAGAACTATTATGAAGCTGGAACAAGTACGAACTATTGCCAAGTCGCATGGGATTCATCCAAGCAAACTTACTAGAGCAGAATTGATTAAGTCAATTCAAAGTAGCGAGGGGAATCCAGTTTGTTTTTCCAATGCGACTAACGGCGAATGCGATCAAACGAGCTGTTTATGGCGTGAAGATTGTTTCGCAGAGGCACAAGTTGCGCACTAGATGTGAATTTTTAGGAACGCGGATTCGCTACTTGAATTCAATGTAACGATCAGGAATGTCCGCGCGAAAGATGTAACAAAGCTAGCGGGGGCTTTTCCCGTATATTTTAAGGAATATATCAAATGGCTATTGGCATAGTTAAATGGTTCAACGACGCGAAAGGTTTTGGTTTTGTTACCCCGGAGGATGGTACCGGTGATCTTTTCGTGCATTTTTCAGCAATTCAAATGGGCGGTTTCAAGACGCTCAAAGAGGGGCAGAGAATCAGTTTTGAAACTGTGCAGGGGCCGAAGGGAAAACAAGCATCAAATATTCAGGCCGTATAAATTTGCAGATGATTAACGTAGTGGTGGTAATTTGAATACGCAACTCCTCGTTAACGTGAAACTCGCGTAGCGNNTCCGGGTGCCCGGCCAAAAGCTTTTTGGACTCCGGGGGTGGGTTGGGGTGGGGCACAGGTGTCACGAGTTTCATTTTTCAGGGGGCACAATTGCCATGCCTGTTAAGTCTTGGCTCTACGCTAAAGGGAGGTGTGTTATGAGAATTCAGCCCTTGCACAACTTCGTTCTGGTGAAGCGTCTGGAAAGCGAACGCAAAAACATTGCCGATGTTTTGGTTGCTGGTTTTGCGATTGAAAAAACAAATCAAGGCACAGTCATAGCGGCAAGCGCCGGAACGAAATTGAAAAATGGCAGTTTGCGCCCGCTTGATGTAAAGATTGGCGACAACATTTTGTTCGGCAAACATGTTGGCCAGCAGGTGAAAGTCGATGATGATGAATTTCTCATCATGCGGGAGGATGAAATTGTCGCCGTGCTCGAAGCCTGAGCGGTTCTCCTCAATTGGAGAGTTGAAAAATGGTTTTGTTTTATGAAGCGATTCACGACAAACTCATCGAAAGATAAATTCGAGCTCTGAATGGAGTGCTACTACCTGACAATTAATTTAAATCAAGCAAAGGAGAGTTAATCATGAGTCATGCGGCTACTACTGACGGCTTTCGCCAAATTCATCGGCACGACGGTATTTTTCAGGAGTCTGTGCACGATGCCTATAAAGCCAGAGGAAAGTTGCAAGAGCCAACTGTCTGCTCGCAATGTGGGGCGGTTTTTCATGCCGGACGTTGGCAGTGGATTAAAGCGCCGTCAAACGCGCATCCCTCGACATGTCCTGCCTGCCGTCGCATTCATGATCATTTCCCCGCAGGATTTCTTAGCTTAAAAGGGGACTTTTTCAAAACACATCGCGACGAAATTATGCATCTCATATACCACCATGAGCATCACGAACGGGCCGAGCATCCGCTTAAACGCATCATGACCGTGGACGAAGAGGATGATGTCACAGTGGTGTCAACAACGGATATTCATCTGGCACGCGGTATGGGAGAAGCGGTGCACCGCGCTTATCAGGGCGAGCTGCAATATCACTACTCCCCGGAGCAAAATCTGTTGCGCGTGAGTTGGTCACATTGAGATCCAATGACGTTCACAGTGCAGAGAGTTTTATGAATATTTCAATGCTGCGGGTTCGCCACCTGTTTGTTTGAAAGCGGGGTTTTGTGCAAACCCTTGTAGGTCGGGCTGTGTCAACTTTGCACGAGCGAAGCGAAGTAGCAAATTGCCTGACTTTGTTATTAGCCCGACATGTCGGGTTGCCCCGCAGGGGTTCTTGCCCCCTTTGGGGGAAAACCGACCTACAATGCCGCTCAGACGGTTCGCATAAGTCTAAAGGGAAAACTAAAATGAACAGGATGTTATTGAAAGTGCAAGTTGGCGTGCTCGCCATTGGCACAGGTTTTTCATGGATTACGCTGGTCTTTAACTATCGCCGCTTCTTCGCTTCAGGCGGACATGTTCTGGAGTTGTCCGGTTGTGTCGTCACCAATCCCATCGCTACCCCTTGTTTTTACGGAGCATTGGCTTTCCTTGCCGCGTTCGTGTGGGCGATCATTGTTTTTCGATCCGCCCAAGAGTCGGTATTAAAACAACAACGTGGCCTCCAGTGGCTGCTAACCGCAGGAACTCTCTTTGCTTGGGGGAATTTCACGTATGAAGTGTATCGTTTTATGCAGATACAACCCGCAGCATCTGCTTTTAGTTGCCCTGCCGGGGATGAAGCGATCAATCCGTTGCTGACACCTTGCTTCTACGGTGCCCTAATTTTTCTCACTGCACTTGTTGTTTCTATATTGAATATCCGCGCCTGCCGTTGAGATGATCTGGAACGGTTTTGTATACAGGGCTGTCAATATGAGAGCACAAAGAAGTAAAAAAATATCTGGCGCAAGGTGTTGCAGAAGAGCAAAATGAGCAGCAACAGCAGGGCAATATATTTATTGCCGCCACACTATCCATGATGTAGTAATAACAGATGAACATTGCAGTACTGTTTTGTGGAAAGCTTCCTTAAACAAGGAAGATTGCGATGAAAAAAAAATATAATATCCTGACTTTGGAAGACAATGCCAACGATGCCGAGTTGATGGAGCGGGCGTTGCGTGCTTCCGGTATTTCTTTCTCGGCTATTCGCGTCGAAACAAGGCAGTCGTTTGAGGCTGCGCTGAATGAATTTCACCCTGATTTGATCCTCTCCGATTACAGCCTCCCGGCCTACAATGGCCGGGATGCGCTTGAATATGTACAAGCAAATACCCCGGATACCCCGGTCATTATGGTTACCGGAGCCTTGGGGGAAGAAGCCGCAGTTGAACTGTTAAAGGCGGGGGCAAAAGACTACGTGCTGAAGGACAAGATAGCGCGCTTGCCTTTTGCGATTGAACGGGTGCTTGCGGATGCAGAGAACGCCAAGGCGCGCCGCGAATCGGCAAAGCTGTTGCAGGAAAGCGAGGAACGTTTCAGGAATGTACTGGAACATGCTCCGTCAGGAATCGCTGTGGCCTCGCTGGATGGACAGTTTATCGAGGTCAATCAGTCTTTCTGCAATCTTCTGGGCTATACACGGGAAGAGCTTTTGCAACTGAGCTATATTGAGATCACTCATGCTGACGATAGAACCAGAACCCTGACCCGAGCCAAGCAACTGTTGGACGGGGAAATCAATTTATCCCAGCTCGAAAAACTTTGTGTCAGCAAGGATGGGCGACCTGTTTGGGTACAGGCTACCGTCTCACTGATGCGGGACTGTACAGGTGCGCCCATCAACTTCATCGCGCAAATTGAGGACATTACCGAGCGCAAGCGCAGTCAGGATGAAATCAAGCAGCTTGCCTATTACGATGTACTGACCGGTCTGCCGAACCGCCGCTTGCTGCTGGATCGTTTGAATCAGGCACTCGCTCAGGCGCAACGGTATCAGCGCTCTCTGGCGGTTATGTTTCTGGATCTGGATCACTTTAAAGAGATCAATGATAGCTTGGGACACGATGCCGGAGATGAGCTGCTAAAGGTGGTGGCCGAAAGGCTGGAGCTTTGTGTGCGCGGCGGCGATACAGTGTCGAGGCAAGGAGGGGACGAGTTCGTTATTATCCTGTCGGAAATCGCTCGGCAACAGGATGCCGCACTGGTGGCCGAGAAGATTCTGGAGGTGTTGAGTAGTCCCGTTACCATTCAGATGCACAAACTGAAAATTACCACCAGTATCGGCATCGCCGTATATATGATCGATAGTGTGGATGACGCAATGAAGCTGTTGAAAAAAGCCGATATTGCGATGTACCAAGCCAAGGAAGCGGGAAGAAACAGGTATCGCTTCTTTACCGGGGGCAAATGAAAACCCTGAATCGGAGTCATAAGTTTCGGTGTGAAGATTGATTGGGTAGGGGAGAGCATAACCAATGACTTGCTGCGGTTTTNNGTCAGATGGCTAGTGGTTCCATCAGATGCAGTCCTTGTTACCTGCCAGACTGGAATGGAGGAAGGTAATAATGAAAAATATTTTGATCATGTTTTTTTCGCTTGCTCTGGTTGCGTGCGGCCAGAACGAGGCAGGTAAATCGAGCGAGCCGCAGTACACCAGCAAAGCTCCAGAGGTTAGCAAAGAATATATTTTCGCGATTCATCCATTGCATAATCCCGCGCGCCTGTTTGAAGTCTATGGGCCGTTGATTGACTATCTGAACCGTAATATTCCAAACGCCAAGTTTCGTTTGGAAGCATCGCGCAATTATGAGGAATTTGAAAAGAAACTGTACTCGCAGCAATTTGAATTCGCTTTGCCTAACCCCTATCAAACTCTGAATTCTCTAGGTCATGGCTATCACGTCATTGCCAAGATGGGGGATGATTATAAGTTTACCGGTGTCATTCTGGTCAGGCGCGATAGCGGCATCAAGAAACCTGCCGACCTCAAGGGCAAAAAAGTTTCGTATCCCGCGCGAACAGCTTTGGCGGCCACTCTGATGCCGCAATATTATTTCCAGACCCATGGTCTTAATGTAAACCGCGATATTGAGAACCTGTATGTCGGCTCGCAGGAATCTTCCATCATGAACGTCTATCTGGGTGACGTTGCGGCCGGGGCGACATGGCCACTGCCGTGGGAGGCTTTCCAGAAAGAGCACCCCGACAAGGCGCGCGAGCTGGAACTCAAATGGGAAACCGAGCCGATGATTAACAATGGTGTGGTGGTGCGGGATGACGTTCCAGTGCAGCTTGCCAGACAGGTGGCGCAGCTTCTCGATACCTTGCATACCCATGCCGAAGGGAAAGCCATGCTGGCCAATATGCCCCTATCCCGCTTCGAACTCGCCGACGATAAACGTTACCGGGTGATTGAAGATTTTCTGCGCAAATTCAGCCAGACCGTGTATCCCATCGAGGTGCCTAAAAAATGAAGATACTTCCTTCTGGTATCTCGGCGCAAGGCTCTTTCAAACGGCAGATTATTCTGACCTTAGTGCTTGGTTTTTTTTTGCTGGCTGTTGTATTTACCACCTATCAGGTAAGAACTGAAAGCACCTATCTCTATCGGGATAGCGTCAATGATGCAAGCAGTCTGGCCGAGTCACTCGCGGCCAGTTCCCGTTCATGGGTGCTGGCCAACGATGTGGTCGGCTTGCAGGAAGTCATTCATTCTTTTCAGAGTCATCCCGGATTAGCTTATGTGATGGTGATTTCTCCCGCCGGACAGGTGCTTGCACATAGCGATGCCGCGAAAGTGGGAAAATTCTTATCCGACGAACGAAGTCTTACCCTCATCAAAGCTCCTCCGCTCCCACAGGTCATGGTTGACAGCGAATCCATGATAGATATTGCGGTGCCGATCATGGTTGACCATCGCCATGTCGGTTGGGCGAGAGCCGCGCAGGGGCGGGAAAGAATTGCGACTTATTTGAACACAATGATCTTGAACGGTGCGCTGTTTGTGCTATCGGCGATGATTTTGTCGCTGTTTTTAGCGCTGTTAATCGCGAAACGGCTGGGGTACCGCATCGGATATTTGATGCGGGTAGCGGCTGAAGTGAAAGCCGGAAACTATGATACGCGCGCGAACATTTCAGGTAATGACGAAATTGGCAAGCTGAACAGCAGCCTCAACCAGATGCTGGATGTCTTGGCGCGGGATGAGGAGCAACTACGGACGGCATCGCTCTACACCAGAAGCTTGATCGAAGCCAGTCTTGATCCGTTGGTAACTATCAGCCCGGAAGGAAAAATAACCGATATCAATCAAGCTACCGAGAAGGTCACTGGCAGAAGTCGCACTGAGTTGTTAGGGACGGACTTCTCTGATTACTTTACTGAGCCAGATAATGCGCGGGCAGGTTATCAACAAGTATTTCAGGAAGGCTCGGTCACCGATTATTCGCTAGCTTTGCGTCACCGGGACGGCCATGTCACCGACGTGCTGTACAACGCCAGCGTCTATCGTAATGAGGCTGGGAAAGTGCTGGGTGTGTTTGCCGCTGCACGCGATGTCACCGAACGCAATAAGGCAGAGATATCATTGCGGGAGAGCGAAGCGTTGTTGCAGGCCACCATGAAAATCCTGCCGGTGGGGCTGTGGGTTTTTGACGCGGAAGGAAAAATTGTTTTCAGCAACGATGCGGCCAAGCAACTTTGGGCTGGAGTACGCTACGTTGGCATAGAGCAGCTCGGCGAATACAAGGGCTGGCGGCTCGGCAACAGGGAATCGATAGGACCCCATGAATGGGCTGGTGCGCGTGCCCTGGAAAAGGGCGAAACGTCGATTGAAGAGGAGGTCGAGATCGAGTGTTTCGATGGTACACACAAGATTATTCTCGACTCCGCCGTGCCGCTACGCAGGAGCGATGGCAGCATCCGTGGTGCCGTCACTATCAATCAGGACATCACCGAGCGCAAGAGCGCGGAATTTGTTTTGCGTCAAAGCGAGGAAGCGCTAAAAGAAGCGCAACGCATGGCCCATGTGGGCAGTTGGCATATGGATCTGGCAACTAATGAGGTTGTCTGGTCGGAAGTGCTCTACGAATTGTACGGTTTCGACCCGGCACTGCCTCCGCCGCTTTACACCGAATCCATGAAGCTGTTCATCCCGGAGAGCTGGGAAAGACTGAGCACCTCCATCGCACGGGCTGTGGAAAGCGGTATCCCCTATGAGCTTGAACTGGAGATGATACCGAAGGATGGCGGCAGGAAGTGGATGCTGGCACGCGGGGAACTGGTGCGTGATGCACATGGTGCACCGGTCAGAGTTCGGGGCGTGGTGATGGATATAACCGAACGCAGGCGCATGGAGTCGCAGTTGGCGGAGCGCGAATATCAATTCCGCACGCTGGCAGAAAACTCCCCCGATGTTATCGTGCGCTATGACAGGGAAGGGCGGCGTATTTATGTCAATCCGGAATTCGAACGAGTCAATCACCTGACTGCGCAGGAAGTGTATGGAAAAAAACCGCTCGAACTTTCGACGGAGCTAAAACCGAAAGCGGACGTGTTTACTGAGCAGCTGATGGCGGCAATGGCATCCGGTAAATTTACCAAGGTCGACTTGTCCTGGATCAAGGATGGAAAACAAGTTTGCTGGTTTGTAAGAGTGGTGCCGGAATTCGATGCCAAGGGAAACGTGGTGAGCGCCCTAACGATCTGGAGCGATATTTCCGAACGCAAGCAGGCAGAGGATGAACTTCGTGAAAGAGAAATGCATTCCCAGTCACTACTCCGGCTGTCCCGTGGCATGGAACGATCTCAAACGTATGCTGAAGCACTCAATGCGGCGCAGGATGAAGTAAAAACAATCACCGGCTATCAAAGTCTGTGGGTCTATCTGCTTTCAGAAGATAAACAGTATCTCAAGGCTCTCGTTGCCGGAGGCGAAGTTTCGGATACGGTGATGTCCGAGGAGGGAACCGCTACGCTCACCATTAAAGGTGATCGAATGCTCGAGGAGATAGCGGCCTCAAAAGAAATCGTGTTAGTAGAAGATGCGCGCACGGATGATAGGGTCAACAAAAAGATTGCGGAGAGCATGGGGATGCGAACTGTTGTGAATATCCCGATCATGTTGTTCGACCGGCATATGGGCTGTGTCGGTACGGGCACCTTCGGCGATGAAGGAGTGAGGGTTCCGTCAGGTTCCGAGCAGAAATATCTCATCGCGATGGCAAGTCATATGGCTGTGGCGCTTGACCGGATTCACCTGCTTGCCGAACGCAGGAAAGCCGAAATGGCACTGCGTGAATTGAACAGCGATTTCGTCACCTTGCTGGAAAGCACCGGTGATTACATCTATTTCAAGGATCAGGACAGCCGCATTCGATTTTGCAGCCAAACTCTTGCCAATATCACCGGTTTTCCTAGCTGGAGGGACATGATCGGCAAGCATGACCTGGAAATTTTCCCCGAGGATACGGCACGCATCTACTACGAGGAGGAGCTGCCGATTTTCAAAGAAGGCAAGGCGCTGCTGAATAAGACCGACCCTTACTATGACGCACAGGGCAAGCCGGGCTGGGTGAATAGCAACAAGTGGCCGGTGTTCAGCGATGACAAGAAGACCGTGGTGGGTATTTTCGGCATCAGCCGCGACATTACCGAACTCAAAGAGGCCGAGGACAAGGTCAATGAACTTAACAGCGATCTGGAGCAGCGGGTGAACGAGCGGACGGCGCAACTGGAAGCGGCTAACAAAGAGCTTGAGTCTTTTTCCTATTCCGTTTCGCATGACCTGCGTGCGCCGTTGCGCGCCATAGACGGGTTCTCCCATATTCTGCTGGATGATTATTCCGCCAAGCTGGATGAAGAGGGCAGGCGGCTGCTTAATGTAGTGAGTGACAACACCAACCGTATGGGACAGTTGATTGATGACATCCTTAAATTTTCCCGTACCGGTCGTCTGGAACTGAATTTCTCTGAAATCGACATGGAGGGGATGGCACGCTCGGTTGTTGAAGAGTTACAGACTGGTGCCGTCGCCGGACGCAAGCTGCAAGTAGAAATCGATCACCTCCCCTCAGCCATGGGTGACCAGTCTATGATGCATCAGGTATTCGTCAATCTGCTGTCCAACGCCATTAAATTCACTGGCTCCAAGGAGACCGCCATGATTAAGGTGGGCGGCTCAATTGAGGGGAATGAGGCGGTTTATTATGTAAAAGATAATGGTGCCGGGTTTGACATGCAGTACGCGGACAAGTTGTTCGGCGTGTTCCAGCGGCTGCATGGCATGAATGAATTTGAAGGTACCGGCATCGGACTCGCTATAGTTAAACGCATCATCAACCGCCACGGCGGAAGGGTGTGGGCGGAGGGAAAGGTCAACGAGGGCGCGACGATTTATTTTGCCTTGCCAAAATACTAGGCGTGCTTGCTGAGTATAGGGAGTCTGATTGATGAAATTTATTGAGCTAGATCCAGGCAATCAACTCAAGCTGCGCAAAATTGCCATGCCCGTATCGTTACTCGCGATTGGCTTACTGGTATCGTTAGTGCTGCTGTCGTTAAATGGAGCACACCTTGTCGGAGATTATTTACCACTGCACTCGATACTTGAGTCTTTTACGATTGTAGTCGCTGCACTTATATTTTCTGTCGGTTGGAATGCTTACCGACGAGAGCTGCCAAGCAATATTCTGCTGCTTGCATGCGCTTTTCTGGGCGTAGGAATGCTGGATTTCTCGCACATGCTTTCCTTCACGGGGATGCCAGATTTTGTGACGCCTAGCGGGCCGAAGAAGGCTATCATCTTTTGGCTGGCAGCACGCTCATTAGCAGCGCTTGCCCTGCTTACGGTTGCAGTCAGACACTGGCGCCCGCTTTCCAGCGCCAATAATCGCTATTTTATTCTTGCACCAGTTCTCATCCTGGTTGCATGCATTCACTGGCTGTTTCTGTTTCATGACGATCTGCTACCGGTAGTTTTTATTCCGGGAAAGGGACTCACCGCAATCAAGATTTACTTTGAGTATGTGATCATTGCAATCAACCTGATTAGTGCACTGGTTCTCTTGATTCGGATGCGCGACCCACTGCCGTTCAATGCGGCAGGCTTGCTTGGCGCTGTGTGTACGATGGCGATGAGTGAATTCTTTTTTACCCGCTACGTTGATTTCACAGATATGTACAATCTGTTGGGACACGTCTATAAAATTATCTCTTATCTATTTTTATATTTTGCCATCTTTGTCGAAACCATAGAGCTTCCTTACAACAAACTGCATCAGTCTCAAAATCAACTGAAAGCCATACTGGATGCCATGCCTGAAATACTGATAGAAGTCGGGGTGGATGGCCATTATCATTACTTCCATGCCGCCGATACCGCAGTATTGAATGTTTCCGGTAATGAAATTACTGACAAATCAATAAGCGACATCATGCCGCCCGTTGGGGGTGAGATTCTTTTCGCTGCATTACATGAATGCAGCGAAAAGGGTCACTCTCAAGGCAAGCAAATCTAGTTGATTCTGCCGAAAGGGAGGCGTTGGTTTGAACTTTCAGTTGCCAGTAAAACCGTTGAACCCAAACAGGAGCCGCGTTTTATTGTACTAATGAGCGATATTACAGAACGCAAGCGTACGGAAGATGAAATCAGGGGACTCAATTTGGAACTTGAACAGCGCGTGGCAACACGCACCGCCGATCTGGTCGATGCAAATAAGGAGCTTGAATCGTTTTCCTATTCGGTTTCTCACGACCTGCGCAGCCCCTTGCGTGCCATCGACGGATTCTCTCAAATCCTGCTAGAGGATTACGCCGACAAGTTGGATAAGGAGGGCAAGCGGCTGCTCGGCGTGGTGCGTGAAAACACTAGCCGCATGGGGCAACTGATCGATGACATCCTGAAATTTTCCCGCACAGGTCGGACGGAGCTGGTTTTTTCAGAGATTGATATGGAGAAATTGGCTCACGAAGTTCTCCAAGAACTCCAACCCGCCGACAGCAAGGTGCAAGCGGAAATAGAACCTATTCCTCCAGCCAGTGGTGACCGTGCCATGCTGCATCAGGTATTCGTCAATCTGCTGTCCAACGCCATCAAATTCACGCGCCTTAATGAACACGCCGTGATTAAGGTGGGCGGTTCCATTAAAGGAGATGAAGCTGTATATTTTGTGCGGGACAACGGTGCCGGTTTTGACATGCAGTACGCCGACAAACTGTTCGGCGTGTTTCAGCGCCTGCATGGCGTGAGCGAGTTTGAAGGAACCGGCATCGGGCTGGCCATCGTCAAGCGCATCGTCAACCGGCATGGCGGGAGGGTGTGGGCGGAGGGCAAGGTCAACGAAGGTGCGACCATATATTTTTCAATTCCTGTGCCAGATGGGGCATCATGAACAGGATATTCACCTCATTTCTGCGCAAGTTCACTTTCCAGCGCCAGCTTGGAATTACGATTACGCTGGGCATCTTCATGCTGGCATTGTTTTCCTCGGTGGTAGGGTCATGGCAGGGGGTCGCGCGGGCGCGTAGCAACCTGCTCGAACAGGGGCGGCATATCACCGAGAATCTGGCGCGGCAGAGTTCTCTGGCGCTGATTTATGCTTCAGCCGACAATGCGGTAGAAGCGGCGAATGCCACTCTGGATTTCCCGGGGGTGGTCAGTGTGGAAATACGCGATGCCAAGCAGCGCACCTTGTTGAGTCTGGGGAAAATCGATCCAGCCGAATTCCAAACTCAAATCGAGCGGGCAAGCGGAAGTGACAAGTCCGGTGGGAGGCAAACTAGCGCAGTTCTCGAAGCGGAAAGCCAAAACGCATGGCGCTTTTCCGCACCAGTATATTCACACCCGCCTAGCTCGCCATTCCACGAGGCGACCTCCCCCGAGTTGCTCGGACACGTTGCGATCACATTAAGCAAGGCGACGCTGACCCAGATGACTACCGGCATTTTCGTCGCTAACCTGACCACGTCATTTTCTTTTGCATTGCTGATCTTGTTCCTGATTCGCCTCTTGTCCAAACGCGTGACGCAGCCGCTCAACCAATTGTCGGCCTGCATGGAGCGCGCCGAAGCGGGCGAATTACAAGTGCGCGCCGAGCTTGCCGGGCCGCAGGATATCGCCGACATGGCTCATGCCTTCAACAGCATGATGTCTGTACTGGAAGAGCATACGGCGAAAATCCGCCAGCTCAACACGGAACTCGAACAACGGGTGACGAGACGCACTGCCCAGCTTGAAGCCGCCAACAAGGAGCTTGAGGAGTTTTCCTATTCGATGTCGCACGATATGCGCACACCCTTGCGGGCGCTCGACGGCTTCTCGAAGATACTGTTGGACGAACACAGCGCCAAACTCGACGACGAGGGCAAACGCCTGTTACAGGTGCTGCGCGACAATTCGCAGCGCATGGGGCGGCTGGTCGATGACATCCTGCGCTATTTGCACATGGGCAGGCGGAAAATCGAATTCAGCGCTGTTGATATTGCCGGGCTGGCATCGGAAATCTTTAAGGCGTTGCAGGCGAAGGCTTCTGCGCGCCGCCTGCGCCTCGAAATCGGCATGCTTCCGCCAGTTTGGGGCGACAAGGAGATGATTCGCGAGGTGTTGCAGAGCCTGCTGTCGAATGCCATCAAGTTTTCGCCAACTGACGCAGAGGCAGTAATTGAGCTTGGCGGTACAGCGGGGGAAGAGGAGAATGTCTACTCGGTAAGGGATCACGGAGTCGGCTTCGATATGCGCTATGTGGATAAGCTGTTCAGGGTGTTCGAGCGCGTACACCCGACTACTCAGTACGAGGGTTCCGGCATCGGTCTCGCCATTGTCAAACGCATCATTAGCCGCCATGGCGGCAGGGTGTGGGCTGAGGGCAAAGTCAACGAGGGGGCTGCGATTTATTTTACTTTACCAACCAAGGAGAAAAATCATGAATGATGAGATGAAAGAAGTAGAAATCCTGCTGGTGGAAGATAATCCGACTGATGCGGAACTGGCCATCCGGGCGCTGAAGAAAAGTAATTTGGCCAATAAGCTGGTGTGGGTGAAGGACGGAGCAGAGGCGCTGGACTTTCTATTTGCTACCGGTGCCTATTCAGGGCGCAACATAGTGAATGGCCCCAAGGTGATCCTGCTGGACTTGCGCCTGCCCAAGGTGGATGGCATGGAAGTGCTGCGCCGAGTCAAAGACGATACGCGTACCAGAGCTATTCCAGTGGTGGTGCTGACCTCGTCCAAAGAAGACCGCGATGTGGCGGAAAGTTACCAGCTCGGTGTCAACAGCTACATCAGCAAACCGGTAGAATTCGATGAGTTCGCCAAGACAGTGGCCGAGCTGGGGCTTTACTGGTTGCTGGTGAACCGTCCGCCTTCGACTGCGAAGTGATTTTGGAGCAAGCGGTAATGGAAAAAGTTTTACGGGTGCTGATGCTGGAAGATACGCCAACCGATGCCGAGTTGGCAGAGCGTGAATTGCGCAAGGCCGGTATTGTGTTCATTTCGAAGCGCGTGGATACGCGGGAAGCCTTTATTCATGCGCTAGACGATTTTTGTCCCGATATTATTCTTTCGGATTACAAATTACCTGACTTTGATGGTATGGCTGCATTGGAGATTATGCGGCGCGATCACCCTGAAATACCGGTGATCATGGTCACCGGCGCGTTCTCCGACATTGATGCGGTGGAGTTGCTCTCGGCAGGTGCCAAGGACTACATCCTCAAAGATCGGCTGGCACGGCTCGCTCCCGCTGTGCAGCGCGCGCTGGCATCGGAGCAGGTTGCCCGTGCGCGCAAGGTGGCGGAACAGGCCTTGTACAAGAGCGAATTAAAGTTCCGCTCGCTGGTGGAAAGCTCCAGCGACTGGATCTGGGAAGTCAATGAGGACACTGTGTACACCTATGCCAGCCCGCAGGTGTACGACCTGCTTGGCTATGCTGTCGAAGAGGTCATCGGCAAGTCCCCGTTTGCGCTGATGCCATCGGTTGAGGCGGCGCGTGTCAAGGCTATCTTCGATGCCGTCAAAAAGGAAGCCAAGCCATTCTGCCTTCTGGAAAATACCAATCTGCACAAGGACGGGCGCACAGTTTTTCTGGAAAGTAGCGGCAATCCATTTTTTGACAGTCAGGGTGTTTGCAGGGGGTATCGTGGCATTAATCGCGACATTACCGAGCGCAAACAGGCGCAAGCGCGCATACAGGCACTCACTCGGATTTATGCCACCCTCAGCTATACCAATACAACTATTGTGCGGGCAAAAAATCGCGATGAACTCTTCCGCGAGATATGCGAAGGGGCGGTCAAGTATGGCAAGTTCGTCATGGCTTGGGTGGGACTGCTGGATGAGGCAACTCATACGGTTAAACCAGTTTGTCAGTATGGCGACGAGGCAGGGTATTTGACCGATATTGTCATCAGTGTTGACGATGAGCCTCATGGACGTGGCCCGACCGGTTCCGCAATTCGCGAGAATCGGGTCGTCAGTGTGGAAGATTTTGCGACCGACGAACGGATGCAGCCTTGGCGCGAGGCGGCATTGAAAAGCAACTTTCACGGCTCCGCCGGATTGCCGTTGCGCTTCAAGGGCAATGTGATCGGGACGCTGACTCTGTATTCAGACGAGCCGAATTATTTTGATAGTGATCTGTTAACGCTATTGGAAGAAATGTCCGTTGATATTTCTTTCGCACTGGACAATTTCGAGAGGGAAGCTTTGCGCCAACGTGCCGAGGTTGAGCGTGCGACAGCATTAACCCAATTGAAGGAATCGCTGGATGGCAGCATCCAGATGGCGGCAGCCGTCACCGAAATGCGTGACCCCTATACCGCAGGGCATCAGCAACGTGTAGCCAAGCTGGCAACGGCCATTGCCAGCGAGTTAGGACTTAGTGCTGAGCAGATCGAAGGCGTTCACTTTGGCGGCCTGATTCATGATGTCGGCAAGATAGCCATCCCTGCCGAGATACTGAGCAAGCCCGGCCACTTGAGCGACATTGAGTTCATGCTGATCATGACCCATCCGCTGGCGGGCTACAATATTCTTAAAGGTATCGACTTTCCCTGGCCGGTAGCCAAAATGATCTTGCAACACCATGAACGTCTGGATGGAACAGGTTACCCGGGCAAGCTTAAAGAAGACGAGATAATTCTGGAAGCAAAAATCCTGATGGTTGCAGATGTCGTCGAGGCGATGTCATCCCACCGTCCATATCGTCCCGGTCTGGGAATTTCGGTGGCTCTGGAGGAAATCGAGCGAGCTCGCGGCGTGTATTACGATCCCCTTATTGTAGATGCCTGCTTGAATTTATTCCGTAACAAAAAATTCGATTTTTCCGATAAATGATGAATGTGCCTGTATCTGCTTGTTCAAACTAAAAAGCCCACCCTTGTGGATGAGCTTTTTAGTTTGATGGTGGGGCGGCGGCACTTTAACCGCCCGTCACTATTGGCTTTAAGCGAACCAATGCCGCCAATGCCCCCAACGATGCCCCCACACATCCGGTGTGACCTCGGAATCGAACCCAATTCCCGCCAAGCAAGCCCGCAGAGATGTGGGCTTTTTTTTTCTGCTGCCGCAATGATCTCGCCGACGCCGCCAAAAAAACTTAGCACTAATTTTATTTATTTTTTAATTTTTTTTAATCCCTATCGTTTATCCATCTTATTGATATTTATGCGTTAAATATTATTCAAACGCGCAACAGAATTATTAAGCACGTAAAAATACTTAAAAACACCCGTATCGGATTTTTTATCACCCTGTGTCTCACCAATAAATAGTAAGTCATCCACCGGGTGGCCCGTCTACCGGCCGGAATGCCCCCAGACTGAAAAAAGCGTGTATTAAGTACGCCTATCATATTGATTATAAATATAAATAATACAAAAAACGCTTGATTTTTGATAAAAAAGGGGGAATAATTCACTTATTCCGGCCGCGCAGACTTTAATCCAAATAAGGATATTAAGTCATGAGCGATAATCAATTGATTCTGCTGTGTTTAATCGAGGTCATGGAAATGACGTCGATGTCAAAAACTACCATATATGTGCTTCCCGGGTTCCCGAAACCCGTAAAGATACATGGTGTTGGCGCAAAATCGCAGTCCGGCTCACGTTGGGTCAAAGCCGAAATCGAAAATTGGGTTGAGTCCTTGATCCAGCTCCGTGATGCGGGGTTGTGATGCAACAACTTCGAATACATAAGCGAAATAGGTGGGGGGCGGTGCCGGAAGCTTTGGCCGAGGACTTGCGGCTTAGCCTCGCGGCGCGAGCAGTCGCCGTTTGGCTCATGATTAAACCGGACGGCTGGATCATCAATATCGGCGCTATGCTGAGCCGAGTCGGCTGCTCGAAAGACCTTTGGCAGAGGCGCATCGCGCCAGAGCTTGTAGCTGCGGGCTATCTCGCCCGACAACGCACCCATGCACCGAGCGGAAAAATCAGATGGGTGCATGAATTTTCTCCCGACGGCGCACTGCAAGCGACCATAACCAGAAAATCCAGTACTGGTTTTTCCGTCGCTGGTTCCTCCGTTAATGGAGAATCCAACCATATAGATATACCACTTCAGATAGACCATATAGATACACCACCACCCCACGCGCCTGCCAGCGCGCCAACCGTGGTGGTGGAAGAAATTGATGAATTGGTGAATGCGGCTGTTTGGGCAGCACCCCAAGGCGGCAAAAAAATATCTAACCTGCCCGGTTTCCGGGCTGCTGTCAGAAAAC
>PLYB01000031.1:0-188 GCA_003151655.1 Gallionellaceae bacterium
GGTATCGGCCAGCACCACGTCGATGCCGCGCGCCTGCGCCGCATGTATAGCATCGAAAATAACGGCAGCGGCATCGCCGCCTTGCTGGGCGATAACGGTCACGTTGTTACGAGAGCCCCATTCCATTAATTGTTCGCGTGCGGCGGCACGAAAGGTGTCTCCCGCCGCAAGCAATACCGACTTGCCCT
>PLYB01000031.1:258-3120 GCA_003151655.1 Gallionellaceae bacterium
CCATGCCGACATCGGAGGTAATCAGAATCGTTTCCAATTCTTCATACAACTCTTCGTCAATACGCCCGCCGCGACCGAGCAATTCCGAAAGTTGGTCGCCGGTGCGCGCTAGCCCGCTCTTTAAGCGGCCTAGCCAATTGGTTTTTTCTGGAGAATTAGCGGAGTCAGATTTTTTGAGGAAGCCGAACATATGATCGTTTTAGCAGGTGGTCTGAGAGCATCAAAATAGAGCATAATACGCGCCCTTTGCGGCGGCGCTATGCCGTCGTTATTATTCTATTCTGATTGACCTGTCTTGGGCTAGAAATATGCGCATGCGAATGTTAAGTAGTTTGTGGTGGCTGATATTGTTGTCGGCTTTCTCTGTTCATGCCGAGGTGTTTGAGAAGACGCTAAGCAACGGACTGAGGGTCATTGTTAAGGAAGATCATCGCGCGCCAGTGCTGGTACAGCAGATATGGTATCGGGCCGGTAGTATGGATGAACGTACCGGCACGACGGGTGTCGCGCATGTGTTGGAACATATGATGTTCAAGGGCACCAAAGCGGTTCCGGTCGGGGAGTTTTCCAAACGAATCGCGGCCGCAGGCGGGCGCGAGAACGCCTTTACCAGTTACGATTACACCGCCTATTTTCAGCAGCTGCATAAATCAAAGCTTCCTTTGGCGATGCAACTGGAATCAGACCGCATGCAAAACCTGCAACTGACTCCGGCAGAGTTCAACAAAGAGATCAAAGTCGTCATGGAGGAACGCCGCATGCGTACCGACGACGAACCGCATGCGTTGATGCAAGAGAGCCTCATGGCTGTCGCGTATCAGGAGCATCCGTATCAACATCCGGTAATCGGCTGGATGAATGACCTGGAAGCGATGACGGCAAGCAATGCGCAAGAATGGTACAAGACCTGGTATGCGCCCAACAATGCGGTGTTGGTGATTGCCGGAGACGTGCAGGCGAGCGCAGTGTTCGCTTTGGCGCAGCGTTATTACGGCAAGATTCCGGCGCATCAATTGCCCGCGCGCAGAAACTACATTGAGCCAGCGCAAGTCGGCATCAAGCGGATTATGGTCAAAGCACCTGCGCAATTGCCGCATCTCATCATGGCGTACCATGCGCCCTCCCTGCGCGATGCAGAAAAGGATAGCGTGCCGTATGCGCTGGAAGTCCTGGCGGGAATACTGGATGGCAATGAAACCTCTCGCCTGAATAAATCTCTGGTGCGCGAACAGCAGATCGCCAGTGATGTGGGGGCAGGATATGACAGTCTGGCACGCGGGCCGGGGATGTTCACGCTGGAAGGAACGCCTTCGGAAGGCAAAACAGTGGCCGATCTGGAGGCCGCGCTGCGTGAGCAATTGGCCAAGCTGGTTCGCGACGGCGTAAGCGCAGATGAATTGCAGCGCATCAAAGCGCAGGTTACCGCCAACGAAGTTTACAAGCGCGACTCGGTGTTTTATCAGGCCATGCAGATCGGTCAATTGGAAAGCATCGGCTTGAGCTATAAAGCGATACCCGTGATGCTGCAAAAGATTCAGGAAGTAACCGCGCAGCAAGTCCAGCAGGTCGCGCGCGACATTCTGATAGATGACCACCTGACCGTTGCCGTACTTGACCCGCAACCGCTTGCCGGTAAACCTAAACATGCCGGAGGAGCAATTCATGTTCATTAATTTGATCACCACTTACCCAACATCGCCTTCCGTAGGTCGGGCTGAAGCCCGACTTGTCGGGCTGAAGCCCGACCTACGGGAAAAGAGATTTATTCTGAGGGCTACACTTTTCATCGTTACCTTGTGCTGCCTAGCTAACAACGCCTCAGCAACGCTGCAAATCCAGCATTGGCAAGCGCCCAGCGGCGCACAAGTATATTTCGTGGAAAACCATGATTTGCCGATGCTCGATGTGGCGGTAGATTTTGCCGCAGGCAGCGGCTTCAACGATGTGGCAAAACCCGGAGTGGCCGGTTTGACGAATGGTCTGCTCGATTCGGGTGTGGAAGGATTGAGCGAGGATGAAATCGGGCGCAAGCTGGCCGATATCGGCGCGCAAAAAGCGGAACATGTCGATCCGGATCGTGCCGGATTGAGCTTGCGCACCTTGAGCAGTCAGGCGGAGCGCGAGGTCGCTTTGGATATTTTGGCAAGCGTGCTGCAGCATCCGCTATTCCCCGATGCAGTGCTGGCGCGCGAGAAGACGCGCATGATCGCGGCACTGAAAGAGGCCGAAACCAAACCGGAAAGTATTGCCGGTAAAGCATTTGGCAAGGCAGTATTTGGCACGCACCCGTATGGCGCGTCAACCGAGGTTGCCGATGTAGAGAAAATACAGCGCGCTGATCTGGAGAGTTTTTACCGTGCCCATTACAGTGCCAAAGCGGCGGTTGTTGCGCTGATGGGGGACATTACCCGCGCGCAAGCTGAAAATATTGCACAGCAACTTACCGCGAATTTGCCGGCAGGCGGAGCGAGTGCGCGCATAGCTCCGGTTACATCGCAGATACCGGCGAGCGAGCAGCGCATTGCGCATCCCGCCACCCAAAGCCACATTCTAATAGGTACGCCGGGCATTGCGCGTAACGACCCCGATTATTTTCCGCTGTATGTGGGCAACTATATTTTGGGCGGGGGCGGCTTCGTGTCGCGTTTGATGAACGAGATACGCGAGAAGCGCGGCATGGCCTACAGCGTGTACAGCTATTTCATGCCGATGCAGCAGCCGGGCGCTTACGAGATTGGTCTGCAAACCAAAAAGGATCAGGCCGACGAGGCGCTGCAACTGACGCGCGCTACCTTGCGCGAGTTCATCGCCAAGGGGCCGACGGAAAAAGAACTGAAGGCTGCCAAGCAGAACATCATCGGC
>PLYB01000015.1 GCA_003151655.1 Gallionellaceae bacterium
CCATAGCTTTTCTTTGCTGTGCACTGCGACCCAAATTAACAGGAGCACTGGCATGGCAAGCCAGCCGCCGCGTTCGCCCGATTGAATTGACATATACATGCCAGCCATAAATCCGCAGAGCTTGAGTGCTAAAACTAAGTGATGATCTTTACGCTCCCAATTGATGCAGAAGAGAGAGAGAAAACCAAGCATTAAAGCGGTATCACTAAAGTGAATGAGATTAAAAAAAGTTGAAGTTGTATAGTGGCCCGCCCAATCGACCGGATGTACTTTTAGCATTGCTAACCCGACCAATGCGCCCAAAGGTATGCCATATTGCAACGCAGTAATCGCACGGATATTTGTCTGACGTAACGCAAGGAAAATCGGGATGGCAAGCAGGAAGCGGGATGCCCAATCGTAGGGAGGGGAATCAAACTTGCCGTGATACGATTGGCTTAAAACAATTGCCACGACAGGTGATGCCATCGTGAGCGCGAATGCTATGCTGTAGCTATCCCAGTGAGGCATCGAAAGTGTTTTGCGTATGCGAAACAAATGTACTGCCGAAATAATCAGCAATACACCGAACAGGATGCCCATGCTGCCTCTAACGGTCAGTAGAAGTGCAGGGTAAGTCAGTAAAATCAACATGACAATGCTGTTGAAGAGAGGGGGGCGTTTCACCAGAGTGAAGAAATTTTTCAATTGAGGCATGCGAACTCTCGATGTTTAACTGCTGCATTGTACGATAATCGCCGTTTCGCAACCTTTGAATAGGACAGTTTAGCAATGACTACTTATGCAATAGGCGACATACAAGGCTGCTACAACGAGCTGCAACAACTGTTGGAGCAACTACGCTTCGACCCGGTTCGGGACAAGTTATGGCTGGTAGGTGATCTAGTCAATCGCGGACCGGATTCGCTGCAAGTACTACGTCTGGTTAAATCGCTGGGCGAGAGCGCCATCACCGTACTGGGTAATCATGATCTGCATTTGCTGGCGGTAGCCGCTGGTGAAACAGAGTTACATCGCAGCGATACGCTGGATGGTGTGTTGAATGCGCCGGATCGAGACGAGCTACTCACTTGGCTGCGCCAGCAACGGCTGTTGTACGCTGAAAATGGCCACGTACTGGTGCATGCCGGACTATTGCCACAATGGAGTGTCAAACAAGCGGTCGCACTCGCGCAGGAAGTGGAGAGCGCTTTGCGTAGCGACGACTACGCGATCTTTTTTGAACACATGTATGGCAATGCGCCGCGCGGCTGGAGCGACGGTCTCACCAGTTATAAACGCTTGCGTGTTATTACCAACGCCTTTACCCGCATGCGCATCTGTACGGCACAAGGTGAGATGGAGTTTAAATTTAAAGGCGAGATGGAGAAAATACCCGCAGGGTACTTGCCATGGTTCGACATACCGAAACGCAAGAGCCACGATGCCACTGTCATCTTCGGTCACTGGTCGGCGCTCGGGTTGAAGGTCACACCCAACGTCATCGCGCTGGATACCGGATGTTTATGGGGAGGCCCGATGACAGCCATCAGGTTAGATGACCGGCAAATATTTCAAGTGAGCTGCAAAAATCCGGTGGCGCAGAATTGGTAGGCTTCACACCTGCAGCAGCTGTATCCTACAACGAAAATCGTCCACGAAAAACACGAAAGGCACGAAAAACTCAACCTCGGTTTTATTTCGTGCCTTTCGTGTTTTTCGTGGACAAATGTTTTTAGATTACAACTTGATTGCGAAACCAAAGTGTTGTTTGAACAGATCGGTGATCTCGGTGAGCGAATGGCGATGGTTCTGNNCCGCCCCGGCTGGAGATCTTGAGCGAACCCATGAGCGAAGCCAGACGTCCCGTTGTTTCCCAATCCCAACCGCGTTCAATACCGTACAACAAACCCGCGCGATAAGCATCGCCGCAACCGGTTGGATCAACAATAGCATGCGGTTTTGGGGTGGGAATGGCGATCTGTTTCTTGTCGGCGTAGATCAATGAGCCGTCTGCGCCGAGTGTGACGATCAGCGCGGTTACGCGTTGTGCGATTTCGGCAAGCGTCTTGCCGGTCTTGTCCTGTAGCAGCTTGGCTTCGTAATCGTTCACCGTGATGAAATTTGCCTGATCGATGAAATCGAGCAACTCACTACCGGAAAACATCGGCATGCCTTGACCCGGATCGAACACGAATGGAATGTTAGCGTCGGCGAATTCCTGGGCGTGGCTCAACATACCGTCGCGACCATCCGGTGAGACGATGCCAAGCGATACTTCTTTAGCGTCCGTGACATGGTTGAGATGCGACATACTCATCGCGCCGGGATGAAACGCGGTGATCTGGTTATCGTCGAGGTCGGTGGTGATGAAAGCCTGTCCGGTAAAGTTGCCGGGCACCGTGCGAATATGGGTCTGTGAAATGCCGAGTTTTTCCAGACGTGTGGCATAGGGCGCAAAGTCATCGCCCACGGTTGCCATGATGAGCGGACGACCGCCTAAGAGTTGCAAGTTATAGGCAATGTTGCCGGCACAGC
>PLYB01000238.1 GCA_003151655.1 Gallionellaceae bacterium
GGTACACCGCCACGCCGCTGCGCAGACTCTCGAAAATGGCTTTTAAGTTAGCTGAGCTTTCGCGCAGCATCTCTTCCGCGCGCCTGCGCTCGGTGATGTCGCGGGCAAAACCGACGGTGCCCAGCACCTCGCCGTGCGCATCAATAATGGGGGTTTTGAAGGTTTCCACCCAGTGGGTCATTTTCCCGTCAAATGCCGATTCCTCGACATGTTTCTGTTGGCGTGCCGCCATCACCTCGGCATCATCGGCGCGGTATTTTTCCGCCAGTTCCTGCGGTTGTAACTCCAGGTCGCTTTTGCCAATCGCCTGCCGGATATCCTCCAGCCGGAGATAATCGGCGAACACTCTATTGATAGTGATGTAACGCCCCTCCGTGTCTTTCAGCCAGGTCAGATAGGGCGAGTTATCCAGCATCGCGCGCAGGTTGGCTTCGCTATTCTGCAACGCCGCTTCGGCTTTCTTGCGCTCGCTGATGTCGTGGATGAATACAGCAAACTGCCGCAATTCAGCCAGATAGATGATAGATATTTCGACATTAATCTGATGTCCATTCTTGCGGCGGTGGCGGGTTTCGAAGCGGTCGTATCCCTGCGCGATAATTTTTGCAGCACGCGCCGCCACATCTTCAGGCCGATCTATCGCTTCCAATTGGCTGATGTGCATGCCCGCCAGTTCTGCCACCGCATAGCCGGACATTTTTGCGTAAGCCGCATTGGCTTCCAGCAAATAGCCCTGCATATCAGTCATCCAGAAGCCGTCGATTGAGGTATCAAGCACCAGCTTGTGCTGTTTTAACACTGCTTCGACTTTCTTGCGTTCGGTAATGTCGCGAGTCGAAGCGAGCATCATCTTCCGCCCGCCGGACTCGATCATGCAAGAGTTGACTTCGACGGGCATAATGGAGCCATCCTTGCAAAAGTGCGCGGCTTCAAAGATGCCGTGACCTTTTTCCAGCAACTCTTTTATGCGGGGCAGCATGAGCTTGTTGAATTCCGGTGTATTCAGTTCGCGAATATTCATCGCCATCAACTCGCCCTGCGTGTAGCCACGGGATTTCCACGCGGTCTCGTTCACGTAGATGAAGTTTCCGTCAAGATCAACCAGAAAGATCGAATCGGAGGTTCTGTCCAGAAGTTCCGCATTCAGTATTAGCGCTTCTTCCACCCGCTTGCGTTCGGTGATGTCGCGGCTGGCGGCAAAAAGAAAATACTGCCCGTCGATATCCTTCCAGGAAGAACTGATTTCGACATTAATCAGTGTTCCATCCTTGCGCCGGTGTACCGACTCGAATTGCGCGCTTTTGCCGAGGGAAAGCTTTAAACGTTCGTGCATTTCCTCGGGCGACCTTAGCGCATTAATATCGGCCAAGTTAAGGCTTAACATTTCTTTCCGGGTGTAACCCAACATGCGGCAGAAAGCTTCATTGACATCCACGAGTTTGCCCTGCACATCCATTATGTGGATGCCATCCATGGAGTTTTGCATTAATGCCTGATTGCGGCGCAACAGCGCATCGGTTTCTTTCTGCAGCCGCCGGGTCGCTTCGCGTTGCGCGTGCGCGGCCAGCACATGCCCGACTACCCCCGGCAACATCTTCAGGTATTGCCCCTCGATATCCTTGACCAGGTAATCATCCACACCATTCTTCATCGCTTCGACGGCTACTGCCGGATCGCCTTGCCCGGTCAGCATAATGATGGGAATAGGCGTGTCCGAATAGGCGGAAAGTTGCTTCATGAAGCTGAGTCCATCCATACCCGGCAGGTTGTAATCGAGCAGGATCAGGTCGGGCTTCACGTCGGCGATGCGTGCAAACCCCTCCTCCGCTGACGATGCCATCATCAGGCTGAATAAATTGTCAAAATCCCTGAAAGCGTGCCGGTAGAGAAGCTGATCATCTTCGCTGTCGTCGATGACAAGGAGGGTTGTGTTCATTCGGGTGCCCGGACTATCGTATGATGTGCGTTTTATTTGCTGCTTTTGGGCAGAATGGCTACTTCCAGCCAGTATTCGGAGAGTTGCCCGATCGCCTTGACGAAGCCCTCGAAATCCACGGGTTTTTGCACGTAGGAATTTGCACCGGCGGTATAGCACTGTTCAATGTCCTGCTCGGAATGGGAGGTCGTCAGCACCACGACCGGAATCTTCTGCAAATCCGGCGCGGATTTGATGGAGTCCAGCACACTTCGTCCATCGGTGCCGGGCAGGTTCAGGTCGAGCAGAATAATGTTGGGGCGTGGAGCCTTGCCGGGAGCCGAGAACTCGCCGCGTCGAAAAAGATAATCGAGTGCCTGATCGCCATTGGTGCAACGATGAACCGGGTTGACCAAGTTGGCTCTCTTGAAAGCCCGCATGGTGGCAATGTAATCGTCGTCGTTGTCCTCAACAATCAGAATAAGCTGTGAATCGTTTCCTACCATTATAATTCCTCTCCAAAAGTAAAATAAAACACCGTTCCCTCTCCGGGGACTGATTCCAGCCAGATGCGGCCACCGTAACGTTCGACTATTTTCTTGACAATGGTCAGACCGGCACCGGTACCGCCGCCGTATTTGTTTTGTTCGTGCAGCCGTTTGAATATCCTGAACACATTCTCAAAATGATGCGGCGCAATACCGATGCCATTATCGCGCACGTAAAAAACCGGTGGCGTGCTGCTGTGGTCGCAACCGACTTCTATCCATTTCGAGGGCTTGTCGTTATATTTCGCCGCATTGGAAAACAGATTTTGGAACACCTCCCCGATACGGGCGGCATCTCCCTTTACCATACCCAGATGACCATTGCGGCGCAGCTCGACACCTTCCCTGGTCCATAAACGGTTTAAGTCTTCCGTCACTGCGTCAACCACGGCATCCACATCAACCGGGGCTTTGACCAACTCGGTCACACCCAGACGGGAGTAGGTCATCAGACTGTCAATCAGGGTGGATAACCGTTCTGTCAGTCGCTGGATGCTACTGATGTATTGCCGGCCAGTCTCATCCAGTTGCGGGGCGTAATCTTCCTTGAGAAAGCTGGCGTAGTTATGAATGCCGCGCAACGGCTCCTTGAGATCGTGCGCGGCGATGTAAGTAAATTCGTCCAGCGACTTGTTGAGCGCCTCCACGCGCGCCGATTGGCGTCTGGCTTCTATTAATTCTGCGGCGTAGCGGGCGCGGTAGCGATGCATGGCCTCGATGGAGGAACACACGATGACCCCGTCCAATAAAAACACCAGGTTGGAACCCATGGCATTTTGTATGGCCTCGATTGAAAACGAGTAATACGG
>PLYB01000266.1 GCA_003151655.1 Gallionellaceae bacterium
CCAAGCTGGACGGCACCGCCAAGGGTGGCGTGATCGCCGCCATCGCCAAGGCACATCCCATTCCCGTGCGTTTTATCGGCGTGGGCGAAGGACTGGATGATCTGCGCCCGTTCGTCGCGGAAGATTTTGTTACGGCTTTACTGGGCTTGGAGTCATGATCAAGTTTAATCAAGTTTATAAGCGCTATCCCGGCGGGCACGAAGCCTTGAAAAATTTGAGCTTTGAAATCGCCGAGGGCGAAATGGTTTACCTCACCGGACACTCCGGTGCGGGCAAAAGCACCTTACTCAAACTGATTGCCGCCATCGAGCGCCCCACCAGCGGCAGCGCCATCGTCAAAGGGCAAAATATCAAATCGCTCAAGGGGAGCGCGCTGCCTTATCTGCGCCGCAACCTTGGCCTGATTTTTCAGGATCACAAATTATTGTTTGATCGTAGCGCCTTCGAGAACGTGATGTTGCCTTTGCAAATCTGCGGCTTCGATCACCGTGAAAGTGCAAAACGGGTGCGTGCGGCTCTGGATAAAGTGGGTTTGCTCAAGCGCGAGAAATCCAATCCTATCGCCTTGTCCGGCGGTGAGCAGCAACGCTTGTGCATTGCCCGTGCCATCGTTAACCGGCCTTCTGTTTTACTCGCGGATGAGCCTACCGGCAATCTCGATACCGAATACTCCGGCGAGATTATGAACATCTTTAAATCATTCCATCAGGTCGGTGTCACCCTGCTCATTTCCACCCACGATGAATCGATTCTGCGGCAGTTTCCGGCCCGTGCATTGGCGCTAAAAGCGGGGGAGTTGGTGATATGAAGAGTGCTATTTTGCAGCATCTGCGGGTGATCCGCTTTACCTTTCAGCGTTTGCTGCATACCCCCGGTGCCAGCTTACTCAATCTTATCGTCATTGGCATTGCGCTGAGCCTGCCCGTCGGCGGTTATGTCATGCTGAAAAACATCCAAGGCATCTCGGAGCAAATGGCCGGAACGCCCCAAATCAGTGTATTTCTTGCCTTGGACACGAGTCAGGATGAAATCTCACGCTTCCGCAAACAACTCAAAGAGCATGCCGCGATAGATCACATCGAATTCGCCCCGCGTGATCTGGCCTTGAAACAATTGCAACTGAGTACGGGCTTGGCTGACGTGATTGGCGGATTGACGCAAAACCCTTTGCCTGATGCCTTCATTATTTACCCGGTTGCCATGGATGTGCAAAAGCTTGAACTGTTGCGCGATGATTTAAAGTCATGGCCCAAATTCGAACATGTGCAACTCGATTCATCATGGGCTTACAAACTTGAGGCATTGCTCAAATTTGCCCGTTTGGCCGTGTTAATTTTGGCGGCAATGCTCAGCTTTGCGCTGATTGCGATTACCTTTAACACCATCCGCCTACAAATTCTGACGCAGCGCGAGGAAATTGAAGTGTCGAAACTCATCGGTGCCACTAACGGCTTCATTCGTCGGCCTTTCCTGTATTTCGGCTTGGCGCAAGGACTTTTAGGCGGAGCCGCCGCATGGCTCATCATCGCCATCAGCCTGCAACTGCTCAACTACAGCCTTGCCAACCTGACCCACTTATATGCGACCAGCTTTACCCTCTCGCATCTATCGCTTTCAGACAGCATCTCGCTGCTGGGCTTTTCTGCCTATTTGGGCTGGCTAGGGGCATGGCTATCAGTTTCCCAGCATCTTTGGCAAATCGAGCCCAGATAAGCCCTTCAAGTCTGTTCTACAGGCGCTAGCACTCTAAAGGCGCGAGTGCTAGAATTAAAGCTAGGAGGTATCAAATATGAGCTTTAGCCTTTCGTTACCTATGCCATCTGCGGTTGGCAGCATTGATAGTTACATCACTTCGGTCAAACATTTTCCCATTTTGACCCAAGAGGAAGAGTTGGAATTCGCTACGCGATTTCGTCGCGATAATGATTTGGATTCCGCTCGTGCTCTCGTGTTATCGCATTTGCGCGTAGTCGTTAGCGTCGCACGCGGATACGCGGGATATGGTTTGCCACAGGCCGACTTGATCCAAGAAGGTAATGTTGGGCTGATGAAAGCCGTTAAACGCTTTGATCCTGATCGCGGTGTGCGTCTGGTTTCTTTTGCGCTGCATTGGATACGCGCCGAGATACATGAATATATTTTGCGCAATTGGCGACTGGTAAAGATTGCCACCACCAAGGCGCAGCGCAAGTTGTTTTTTAACTTACGCAGCATGAAGCAAGGACTCGACACGCTCAAGCCGCAAGAAGTTTCACGCATCGCTCAGGAGTTAAACGTGAGTGATCGCGAGGTGGTTGAAATGGAAACTCGCTTCGGCAATCACGAGATGTCGCTGGAACCCGATGCGACCGACGAGGAGCATAACTTTGCTCCCATTACCTATCTGGCTGCGGATTCTGAACAGGAGCCGGATCAGGTGCTCGAGCGTCAAGAGCTGGAGAAACTTGAAAGCACCGGTTTAAAGCAGGCGCTCGATAGCTTGGATGAACGTAGCCGCCGCATTATTCAAGCCCGTTGGCTACACGATGACAGCGCTGCGACATTGCACGATCTTGCGGCAGAGTTCAAAGTATCTGCCGAGCGCATCCGTCAAATCGAGCAAAAGGNNTAAAGCAAAAAAGCCCTTGCCTGAATTATCAGCAAGGGCTTTTTACATGGCACTAACCATTTCATCGGCAGTATGTCAGTGCGATTACAACCATCCAGCACAGGAACCACATGATTGAAGTATTTATCCTTGCGGTCGCGCTTAGCATGGACGCTTTTGCAGTTTCCATCGGACTGGGTGCCAAGAAGAACACTCCCAATTTGGCTTTAAAGGCAGGATTGTATTTCGGCATTTTTCAAGCATTGATGCCATTAGTCGGATACTTGGCTGGGAAAGGAGTGTTAGGCTGGATAGCCGCTTATGCAAATTGGATAGCCTTTGGATTGCTGGTTCTGATCGGTGCAAAAATGATTTACGAAGGCATGCAAGAAGGCATTGAAGAAGACATCTCAATCATCACCAACAAAATGATGTTGGTGCTGGCTGTCGCCACTAGCATTGATGCAATGGCTGCCGGATTCAGCCTAACGTTATTGCATGCGAACCCGTATATTGCATGCCTTGTCATAGGAACTATAACTTTTGCTTTTAGCGTTGCCGGTGTTTTCGTCGGAAGGCGTAGCGGCACGTGGCTTGAAAGCAAAGCGGAAATATTCGGCGGGATAGTTCTGATACTGATGGGCATAAAAATACTAGTTTACTAATCGTGCGGCCATTAGCCTTTTGAATCCACTAAAGGTTCTTTCCTTTTCGCCGATATCCCACATATGTCTATGTGTCTTTATTCTTGTCAACGAGCAAGTTTAGACGTTAAATACCGTTGTGCGTCTGGATCATTGTGGTATTCGTTGACTGGCGAGCACGGGCTTAACTTAATATTAAGTTACTGATAAAAATAGAATATCTGCCGAATTGCACCGACGAGCAATTCGACGAAGGCATTAAATGTAATTCAAGTTTTCACCAGCAATTGCTTTCAGTGCAACCTCCGGCAATTGCAGATGAGGCTTCAGGGAGAAGTCATGGGATTCTTTGACAGAGGTAAGAACGCGGCAATCGAAGCAAAGAAAAATGCTCTCCTTCAGGAAATGGCTGGACAATTGGCCGCCGTGGATAAATCAAGAGGGTCAATTGAGATCTCGCTCGATGGGACCATTCTCACTGCCAACAATAACTTTCTAAAATTGATGGGCTACTCCCTTGACGAAATCAAAGGGGCGCATCACAGCATGTTTGTTGATTCAGGCTATCGTGAAAGTACCGAATATCACAGCTTCCTGAAAAAGCTGGGGCAGGCTGAATGCTATACGGCGCTATGCAAGCGTATTAGCATCGTTGGCAAAGAACTGTGGCTGCAAGCATCTTACAATCCCATCATGGATGCCAATGGCAAGCCATACAAGGTGATTAAATATGTCACTGATGTAACCGAACAGAAGAAGCTAGCGGCACACTTTGAAAGCCAATCGCTCGCCATCAATAATTCGCTGGCCGTAATTGAATTCTCTCTTGATGGAATAATTATTACTGCCAATGATAATTTTCTTAATATCTTGGGCTATTCGCAAGATGAAATTAGAGGAAAGCATCACAGAATACTTGTTGACCCGGTTAGTTGCGAGAGTCCGGAGTACCGCCTATTTTGGGAAAAGCTCTCCCGTGGCGAATATGCTGCGGGGCAATATAAACGGATTGGCAAAGACGGCAAAGGGCTCGTCCTGCAAGCCTCGTATAACCCGGTTATGGATGCGAATGGCCAGCCTTGCAAAGTGGTGAAATTTGCACAAGATATTAGCTGGCAAGTTGCCGCCGCACAAACGTTGAAAGAGGCAATAGCGCAAGCGCAACTCGTTCTCGGCGCTCCCCGTGATGATGCTCCATCCCATTCCATGTCAACGGAAAGCACGACAAGTGAATTTGCGTCGCTCTGTTCAGACATTAATGCATTGGTTAAAAATCTGGCCTTGCAAGCATCTGCGGCAGAAGTCAGCAACACAGGCCAGCATTCGTCCAATGCCGCAAAGGAAATCAAGACGCTTATTACCAACAGCGTTGCAAACGTAGAAAGTGAAACTGCTCAAATCACTAAACTTGGCTTGCCCATGAATACAGCTAACAACACCGATTTTTCAGCACCCGCCAAAGCTGCGGCCTCCGCCAGCAGAGTTTCTCCTGTCAAAAAACCAGTTAGGGCAAACGGAGCCTTTCTGAAAAAAATTGCCATCGACGAGTGGGAAGGGTTCTGAGAGAAGGCACATTCCCCTCGGATACCCTAGAAGACAAGACGTTTAGAGTTGGCGCGGATGCCTACATTTTCGCATGCAGAAGTACGAGGATTCAGTTTACGACTGACACGGTTCGGCAGTTAATCTATTGAGAATGCCGAAATCTTGCAGAAATAATCTAAAGTCCCGTTAAAACCGTATGTGAATAGAATTCTGCTTAAGCTTCTAAAGCGACTCTCAGTAACCTCGGCATTGTGTGCAAAGAAATTCATGGTTTACCTTTGCTCCTTCTCGATACAGCAACTTTAAGTAACAAAATCCCCTTGTTGATTTAAGTCTACCCAGCTGGGGTTTCACTTTTATGATAAAGATGTGAAAGTATTGTGACCAGCGAATTCGAGTTTGATGCGCCACGCTTGGCTTGAGCAGCGTTCCAAGTTCCCATCAGTTTTCGTGTAATACCAATTCCATTTCAATAGAGCATTTTGTAGGTCGGGATTTANNACCTACGGATTATTTCCCTTTTGAAGTGGAAATGTTGAAATTAAAGCTCTGCATGAAAACGGAATGCGAAAACGTGTATCGGTCCGCGATCCGCGTTGTAGGCCGGATTCATGATGAACTGGTAATCGGGGGTGAGCCATCCCCCCTTAAACAGGTTGAGGCTGTAATAGCTTTCAAAAATCGTTTCGGGCCGATAATTCAATGCGCCGTCTCCGATAAAGTAAGAGATGCCACCCGCTTCAAGAAAGCGTCGACGGTCATCCGAAAGATAGTTTTGCATCAGGGAAACTCCCGCTGAATCTTCGCTGCGTTGCCAGAGCTTGCCGTTAAGTGCGAGTCCGGTCGAGACGGAGTCATCCACCTCGGTGAAAGCATAGGTTTCTGTGTGCCCGTCAGTCACCATCGCGCGCAGAAAAAAACCGGTGTTGTCATTAACTTCCTGCTCGATATTAATACCGACTCCATATTTGTCCCTTTCGGTATTGCGCACAGCAACAAGCGCGTCCGGCCCGGTATATTGCCCCGGATTGGCTTTTAGCCAGTTTAGGGCATCATTGAAGGAAGCAAGCATGGCGCGGTTGTGATAACCCAAAACACGCACTTTGCCGGGACGCGCAAACAAAGTGTGCGCATGCTCAATTTCGATTTGATCCCCGTAATGTTTGTCGAGCGCAAAATCAGTCGGCAACACATTCGGCTCTTGCGGGCCTGTCATGCGCCCGAAGCGTAACGCCCAATCATCCCGATACCACTCGGCTGCGAAACCCCAACCAAAGCCACGTGCGTCAGCAGCGTAATCGTAAGCGGCATAAGTCCAGTTGCCCCAGTTCATGAATTGGGTACGGGGATCTTTGGCGTAGGTGTTCGGATCGAAGACATCGAGTGTGGAAAAATTGCCGACAGTCAAAACAAAGCGGTTCTTATCTATGAATCCGGCAAATTGATTCGCCTCAGCCTCGACACGATCAGAGCCACCACCATTATTCCAAGTCTGGCGCAGAAACAAACGCTGCCGATACTCGCTTGGAGAAGACCCTCCGGCGCGCGTAATCTCACCGTTTGTGTAGCCGCCCAGCCCAACCAGATTGGTGGAAAACGGTACGCCTTCAACCATTTCGGCATTATAAAAAAATTCTCCGTTAGCCCAAGGACGGATACCGAGCATTGCCGTAGCAGAAAAGGTATACATTGATTCGGCCCCGGTAATCATGCTGTTCGGGCCGGTATAGGCAGCGGAGTAACCTGGATGTGTTTGCCAATTGAATGTGGTTTGCGCGTGTGCAGACAAATTTTCTTCATCGGTTGTTTCAGCAAGGCACCATGACGACATGACAAGACCGCCCAACAAGAAGACGAGTCGCATTGGAGTTAGGGGGGCACAGAGAGAAGCGGGCAAAGAGAAGCGCATTGATAAATTTTTTCTTGGTATGGATTTAAAGTCCGTCGACGCGATAGCGGCAGCAATACTTTTTCAAGGCTCCGTCATGTCGACGAAACAACAGCGAATACTGAACACGTGCCCCGCAAACATCACAAATGCGTTAACCCAATGATTCTGGCGTAATACTTTAGCAATGTAAAGTTACATTCTGATGACCGGATTGGCTCAAGTTAAATGCTACCCAAAATAGTGCCCGAAAATATCGGTTGTGGAACAGCCCTTAGTTTTGATAGAATCGCGCCCTCAAAATTTTTGGATAGGGTAGTTTTTACATGACGACCATACGTGTTAAAGAGAATGAGCCGTTTGAAGTAGCGATGCGTCGCTTCAAGCGCTCTGTTGAAAAGACCGGCCTGTTGACCGAGTTGCGTGCGCGCGAATTTTACGAAAAGCCAACTGCTGAGCGTAAGCGCAAGCTGGCCGCCGCCGTAAAGCGCCATTACAAGCGCCTGCGCAGCCAGACTCTTCCTCCGAAGTTGTATTGATCCTTCCATAGGACTGACGCCGCAATCCGTGGGGTTGCGGCGTTTGTTTTTACGATGAGTCTGAAACAGCAAATCACCGAAGATATGAAAACCGCGATGCGCGCCAAGGAAACGGCGCGCCTCGGGGCGATTCGTCTATTGCTCGCGGCCATGAAACAGCGCGAGGTGGACGAACGTATCGAGCTGACGGACGCGGATGTGGTTGCCATCATCGAAAAGATGCTGAAGCAGCGCCGCGACTCGGTGACGCAGTACGAGGCGGGCGGGCGGCAGGATCTGGCCGACGTGGAAAAATTCGAAATCGGAGTACTCTCGGACTACATGCCGCAGCAGTTCTCGGAAGGGGAAATCGCCGCGGAAG
>PLYB01000085.1 GCA_003151655.1 Gallionellaceae bacterium
GCCGATATGGCGATGTATCAGGCCAAAAAGACCGGGCGCGATGCGATACGCTTTTTTGATCCCATCATGCAGCATAACGTGATGACGCACGCCGCGCTGGAGCACGATTTGCGCCATGCCGTGGCAGGGCGGCAATTACACCTGCACTACCAGATGCAGTTGGATAACGATCAGCGTGTGGTGGGCGCTGAGGCCTTGCTGCGCTGGATTCATCCGCTGCGCGGCATGGTGATGCCCGGCCAATTTATCCCGATTGCCGAGGAGAGCACGCTGATTATCGATCTTGGCCATTGGGTGCTGGAAACGGCCTGTCGGCAACTCGTCTTATGGGGTCAAAACGAGAAGACGCGTGATTTGACGCTGGCGGTCAATGTCAGTGCCAAACAATTCGCCCAGCAGGATTTTGTGGCCAAGGTGGCCGAAGTTTTGACAGCGCACCGGATCAATCCAGCGCTGCTTAAACTGGAATTAACCGAAAGCATCATAGTGGATGATCTGGCCCAAGTGGTGAGCAAAATGCAGGCATTAAAAAACACCGGGATCAAATTGTCGCTGGACGATTTCGGCACCGGCTATTCGTCGTTGTCTTATCTGAAACAGCTTCCGCTGGATCAGCTCAAGATTGATCAGAGTTTCGTGCGGGGCATTACCAAGGACGGCAACGATGCGTTGCTGGTGAAATCCATCATCGAGTTGGCGGGCGACTTCCATTTGAACGTGATTGCGGAAGGGGTGGAAACCGAGGCGCAATTGGCTTTCCTCAAACACCATGACTGCATGAGCTATCAGGGCTATCTGTTCAGCAAACCGGTGCCGCTTGAAGAGTTTGAGGCGTTGCTGGGCGGGATGCAATTAGCTCAAGAGGACATGCCATGCAATTAATCACTGAGACCAGTTTGTCGGAACAGATGCACATCAACGATCATGAGATTGCATTGCGCAAGCGGCTATTCGGCTTTACCGAGAAAGATGTTGCCAATCTGCTTGCTTGCCGTGACTGGATTGCTGCGCACATGGATAAAATTATCGAGGAATTTTATCGCCAGCAGGTGGCAGAACCCGAAATCGCCCTGGTCATCGGCGATCATGACACGCTTGAGTTGCTTAAAGGAAGCATGCGGCATTACATGCTGGATCTGTTTCAGGGATATTACGATGCGGAATATGTCAACAAGCGTTTGCGGGTAGGCAAAGTCCATAAACGCATAGGCGTGACCCCCAAGCTTTATATGTCCGCAGTGTGGTCGATGATGTCCATCCTTGGCCGCTCGCTAAACGAAATGATGGCTATGCCGGGGAACTGTGTGTCGTGCCGGGATGTACACGAGTCGCTGCATAAACTCCTGCTGTTTGACACCCAGTGGGTGTTCGATACTTACATCAATAGCATGACCTCCGAGATTTCTTCCGCCAAACGCGAAGTCGAGAAATATGCGGCAAGTCTCGAAGAAAAAATTGCAGAGCGCACCCAACAATTACGCGAACTTGCGTTGCGTGACCCGCTCACCAAGCTATTAAATCAGCGCGCGTTCTACGATCACTTGCACCGTGAGCTATCGCTTGCCGAACGCAACAATAGTAGTGTTTGTCTGGTTTTCTTTGATCTTAATTGCTTCAAAAAAATTAATGACAGCCAAGGTCACAAGGCGGGAGATGCGGTACTGGAAACGGTAGCCGATGCCATGCTTAAAGCATTGCGCGACACTGATCTGGCTTGCCGCTACGGCGGCGATGAGTTTTGTATTATTCAACCCAACACGGAGCTCTCGCAAGCGGAGTCTATCTGCCAACGTTTGATGCAAATCTTCGATGGCAATACCACCCACGGTATTACCTTCAGCATGGGCATTACCCAATCGGGACCGGAGAAATACCTGGAGATGAACGAGATGGTGAAGTTTGCCGATGCCAACATGTATCAGGCAAAAGAACGGGCTCATAACGAGCCGGGGCATCATATTTTTCACTGAGCCCGACTTACGTCCTAATTGAAAATCCGGGTTCAAACCCAAAGGGGATCGTCATGAGCGAATCAGATATGAAGCTCGCCGAGCTTATGTCGGCACGGGTGGCGTGCAGTGTGGGTCACGAGTTGCGCAACCCGCTGGGCGTGATGAGCAACGCCGTGTACTTTCTGCAAACTGTGCTGGTCGATGCGGATGAGACCACTAGGGAATATCTGGACATCCTCAAGGACGAGATCGCCAGTTCCGAGCGTATCGTCTCCGACTTGCTGGATACCGTATGCCACCATTCGCAGCATCCTGAAATGGTGGGCGCGCGGGAATTGCTGGAGAAAACTTTGCGCAAATGCGCTGTACCTTCTTGCGTCACCGTGAAGCTGGACATTCCTGTTTCGCTATCGAAGCTGTGGGTTGATCCGCAGCAAATCCAGCTAGTGTTGCGCAATCTCATCAGCAATGGCATCGAGGCCATGCCGGAAGGTGGCACGCTGGAAATTTGCGCGGTTGAAAATACGCAAGACGAAGACATCACTATTAGCGTGCGCGACTGCGGCAGCGGCGTGATGCCGGAGCAGTTGGGCAAGCTGTTCCAGCCACTGTTTACCACCAAGGCGCACGGCATCGGCTTGGGGTTGGTAGTGGTGAAGAACCTGACCTCGGCCAATGGCGGCAACGTGTGGGTGGAAAGTGGAGCGGGCAAGGGTAGCGTGTTTAGCGTTACGTTGCCGTGCAGCGGCAGCTCGTAGATGAGTAGGTCTAAATCTGGAAAAATGTCGTAGGTCGGGTTTGTGCGTAGCCGTAAGGGGCTGAAGCCCCAACGCATACGCACAAACCCGACCTACGTCTTAAATGAACATCAGGAAAACGGAAAAACAATGACAAAAATAAAAGTATTGATCGTGGATGATTCCGCCGTGGTACGCGAGGTCGTCAAACAGGTGCTGGAATCCGATCCGGCTATTCAGGTTATCGGCTCGGCCATGGATCCCATTTTTGCCATGGAAAAGATGAAAGTGCAGTGGCCGGATGTGATTGTGCTCGATATCGAAATGCCGCGCATGGATGGGCTCACCTTCCTGCACAAGATCATGGCCGAACGTCCGACGCCGGTGGTGATCTGTTCCACCCTCACCGAAAAAGGCGCGCAGGCAACCATGCAGGCGCTGGCGGCGGGTGCTTTCAGCACCATCACCAAACCGAAGGTGGGCGTGAAGCGTTTTCTGCAAGAAGACGCGTCCAACGATCTCGTTGACGCAGTCAAGGCGGCGGCCAAGGCCAACGTGCGCCGACTGGTGGATAGCTCGCAACGCCCGCTCAATGTCAGCCCGAAGCTTAATGCCGATGCCATGCTGTCCCCCCCCGGCTCTGCCAGCCTGGGGCAAACTTCAGAGCAGATTGTCGCCATCGGTACTTCCACCGGCGGCACGCAGGCTTTGGAAGCGGTGCTGACTGCATTGCCGCGTATTTGCGCGGGCATCGTGATCGTGCAGCACATGCCGGAGATGTTTACCGCGGCCTTTGCGCAACGCTTGAATAGTCTGTGTCAGATCGAAGTGCTGGAAGCCAAAAACAATGATCGCGTGATGCCCGGTCGTGCCTTGATCGCTCCCGGTGGCAAACACATGATGCTCAAGCGCAACGGCGCGCAATATCACGTGGAGGTGATAGACGGGCCGCTGGTGAATCGTCACCGCCCGTCGGTGGACGTATTATTCCGTTCGGTCGCCAAGTTCGCCGGCAAGAATGCGCTGGGCGTCATCATGACCGGAATGGGCGACGATGGCGCACGCGGCCTCAAGGAAATGCGCGATGCGGGGGCTTATACCTTCGGGGAAAACGAGGATACCTGCGTGGTGTACGGAATGCCAAAAGAAGCGATGAAACTGGGGGGAGTTTGCGAAGAAATACCGCTGCACCAGATTGCCG
>PLYB01000061.1 GCA_003151655.1 Gallionellaceae bacterium
CCGGCGCATTGGTATGCGCCAATTCGTCCACCAGGATCAGCGCCGGAAGGCGCTTGAGCGCGGCATCCAGATCAAATTCGCGCAATTGCGTATCGCGGTAGGGAACGATGCGCGGCGGCAGAACTTCCAATCCATCCAACAAACGCTCAGTCTCGGCTCGCTTGTGCGTTTCCACATAACCGGCCACCACGTCCAATCCTTCGGCACGGCGCTCGTGCGCGGCCAGCAACATGCCAAAAGTTTTCCCCACACCCGCTGAGGCACCAAAGAAAATCTTCAGCCTGCCACGGCGGCGCTTGCTTTCGGCGCGCTGCACTTTTTCCAGCAGTGCATCGGGATCGGGGCGTTGATCGTTCATAGTTTTTGGTTCGCGCCATCTACAAAAAATGGCAAGGGTACATAAATCATATTTAATCTGCTGCGCATTTCATGGGAAATTTGCCAAGATTTGATCTGCCCAAGCCAGCACTCGTGAAGTGTACGAAATCGCCTGCTCGGGGGAAACAAGGGGCATCGGTTCGTCGTCATAACGAAACTCGACTGCATAAGGTGTCAGACGGCGCAGCTCTTCTCCCTCCAGTGGAATTTTGACACCCGCATCCGCCAACGTACCAGACAGCTCCTCCAAGTCGTGAGTGCGGCGAAGCTCCAGTCCATGTAGAAACATGGCCGATTTCAACGCCTTTTCGACCGCCTGCTGGGCATGAAAGCAAGCTACGGCAAAGTCTACCGTTGTGGAATCCAGTAACGCTCGAAATGCAGCCTCGTCACGCCGTGCCAGACGCATGAAACGCTCGGCCTCTTCACGCTGCGGTGTCATACAACACCTTTCCTTCTATTTTTGCCCAGTACGGAACCGTACCTGGCACTTGGCTGCGACGATCAAACTCCGCCTCAGAATAAAGCAGCAAATCCACGCCTACACCCACGCGCCCGATGGCGGCTTTCAAACGCAGATACTCTGCCGCCTTATCCGGCAAGTCCCTCTCTATGACCATTAAATCGAGATCAGAATCCTTGTCCGCCTCCCCGCGCGCCTGCGAGCCGAATAAAATCACCCGTGCAGGCGAAGCTATGTTTGCGACGATGCGATCCACTGCGGACTGTAATTTTTCTGGTGTCAACGAATTGTTCTGCATAGTGCCCTCCTTGTCCGAATATTATCCATCATACCCCAGCAACGCACTATCCATCGCAATGGCACATTGCACTTTTCCCAGCCGTGCGTCTGGATCAGGTCGGATTGTTCATGATTTTGGATTCCGTTGCCAAGCATTACCCAGAGAAGCCAAACGCGTGCGCAGGCTTTTCTGGTCGTCGGAAAGCACATCCATCACATCGGAAAGTTGTTTCGACTTGAGAATGGCCAACAACATGAGCGTCGCTACGATCAGCGTAGTGGTGAAAAAATATATCAAACGTGTGGCGATGGGCGCATCGGCCTCTGCAATAAGATTCATGCCGAGCAAACCGGTGACCACGGCTCCCACCATACTGAATACGGTCACTACGGTGAGGCGAACAATGGTGGTGGACTGCTGGCGCTGCGCATTGCTGTCAAGATACTGGCTCATATCTTGTAGCTCTTCCTTCACATCTTGATACAGGGCGTCGTTGCCCAAATGCTCACTGCACATACGATAAAGCGCCTGCACGTGGGCGCGTTCGGATAACTCGTGAAACCAATAGCGGTGAGTAAAGCGCAGGAAAGCCTCGAAGCTGGCGTAAACCCGGCGACGGAAGCGGCTGATGGATTGCGACATGCGAATGTCCAAATCATGAACCGCATCCACCATGCGATCAGAAAACACCAGCAATGATGCGCGATGAAAATGCGCAATCATGAACAACAACACATATTGGTGACGGAACTGCGCGAGGATACCCCGCGTCTTGTCCTGAAAATATTCAGCATGCGCATCCCCGACCACAATGAAAGCGCGCCCGGTGCACAAAAAACGCGTATTGGGCCCCGCCTCGGTATCGGTCCAAAAACGGTCATAACAGTAGCGCGATTCGAATTCAGCCACATCAGGATCATGCGTGGGTAACGCCTCGTCGGGATGCAGCGTGGCGACCAGACCAAGCCGCTGCCAGTTTTCCCGGCTTAAGCCGCGCGGTTCGTCCACTGCCAGAAAAGCCATTAGCGGCATGCGGTGATATTCGATCTGACGATAGCGCAGAGAGCCAGTTTCTTCTGAAGGATCTAACACCAGCGGACGCAGCAGAAAATCCCAGTGCGCAGAAATGCCCGGGGAACGGTGTTTGCGGGTATAGGAGAGAAACTTTTCCTGATTCGCCGAATCGGAGGTAGCGAGCGCTGTACCGTCAGCGGACAACCATTCGGCACGATGAGCATTATGCTTGCCATGCCCGTCCATATCCCAACCTGTCGGATAAGCTCGCCCGAAGCGGTACAACAAATCGCATGCCACGGTAAAAGGCAAATCGCTGGCTGACAATTCAACCTTTAGAAAAGCCACGTTGATATCGTCGAAAAACCACAACTCGATATGCTCCACATCCAGCGTGACAGGGGCCTCGCCTTCGCGCAACTCCAGCCGCAAGGCATCGACACCGCGCCGCCGGAATATCTTGATCGCAGACTCCCCCAGCGGATCATCTGCATCATGTGCTTCATGACCGTGGCTTTCGCCGTAGATGAAGCGTTGCACATAGGGCAAAAAGGTAACAAACTCTTTGTAGTGACGTTCTTCGAAGGTAAGATCATCGGCTTGAAACCGGTCTCTCAGCTTGCGCCAGTTGTTGCCTTCGCCGCCCTGCGCCAATAATTCCCAATGGTGCTGCACGTTGCCGTCATTCGTAAGCGGCATCAATTGCACCGGCCAGAAAAGTACTTCGCGAAAATGGCGCACTATGTGGTTTGAAGCGGCAGAGGTGGCAGTAATCATCATCGTTTTTTGTTGTAAGCTTCGGCACGTTTGCCTTACGGACAGCGGTTTCTCAGCCTTTACTATACCAGCACTTCCTCAAGATTTTCCATGATCTCCGCAATACGGTATTTACATGCAACGGATGCGCTCGTCATCGGTAGACGCAGTTCGTCCTTGATCCTGCCCTCTCGCGCCAAAGCCGCCTTGACCGGCCCCGGGTTGGGTTCGGAAAACAGCACACGAATCAAAGGCAACAGCCGCTGAAAAAGCGCTCTGGCCTCTGCCGAATTACCGTCACGTACCCGTTCATACAGTGCCACGAACAAATCGGGGCGAATATGTGCCGCCGCAGCGATGGCACCCCGTCCTCCGAGGCAGAGGTTAGGCAGAATCAGTGCATCCTCCCCGCCGAATACCGCCAAGGGAGTTTCATTGATAAAGTCGATGAGCTGATTCATGTTGCCGCCGCATTCTTTAATCGCCACGAATTGCGGATTGCAAGCCAACTCTTGCAAGGTGGCTAACTCGATATTAACACCGGTGCGGTAGGGAATATTGTAGAGCACGATGTCGTGCCCGGTGTTCTGAGCCACTGCCTCGAAGTGGTACAACAGCCCCTCCTGCGAGGGACGCACATAAGCGGGCGCAGGCAAAAGAAATCCGGCAATATCGTGCTCGCTATAACGTCGTGCCTGAGCGACGACGCTGCGCGTATCGCTGCCGCCAATGCCCATCAGCACTGGACAGTCGTTTCCCACGGCGGCAAGGACTGCATCCAGCAGTGCTGTCTGCTCGCCATCATCGAGGGCGCAAGCTTCGCCGGTCGTGCCGCATACCACCAAGCCATGTATGCCCTTGGCGACGAAGTGAGCCGCCAAACGCTGAGCAGCATCCAGATCGACCTGCCCCTGACGAAACGGCGTAACCAGAGGCACCCAAATTCCATGCATAATAGATTTCATATCAACACATTTAAAGCGCAACGATGCGGCCGATTTCACCGCTGGGTAACGCGCGAATAATGGCCTCCATCACAGCGTTGACACTAACCCCGTCAATACCGAAGCGCACACGGATAGTTTGACTGCGCGATACCTGTTCAACACCGAGAATATCGACGACCTTGCCGCAGCTTTTGGCAATCGCTTGCTGCAAAGGGTCAAGCAATGCGGGGAGAATAGTGACTTGAAAAACAACCTTGGAAACCTGGGCTGTTAACGGATTAACAAGCGAGGGTTGGGGAGAGAGAACTGACGAAAACAGGGTGCGGCAAGAACGAAACAAGAACGACTGAGGTCTTCGTTGGGGAGGACGTGCCTGAACAGAACAACCACTGATCGACGCTGCTGTACTCATATATACCTTTACGGTTATGAACAAGTTGTCAGATTAGCAGCATCGATATAAATATCTTGTAAAAAAAACAGGAGTGGATATAAACGCCGAGTAAAGCATCGCGCGGGAAGTTGACGGGACTTCAGGACAAGTTGGAATGGTGGAACTTACGCGTACTCCACCCGCCGCAAGCAGCTGGGTATTGGGTAGTTGGATTTTTGTAGGTCGGGTTTCAACCCGACGTTTTTTTTCGATTCGCTAACCCCGTCGGGATAAATCCCGACCTACGAAAAATACTACGCCCGAAGGAGCGGGGAATTGACCCAAAGAGATTAAATCGAATTACTTAACTTCAATTTTTATAACAATTTCTTCAATAGATGCCGCTGGCTTCCCATCCTTCAACGACGGAAAAAACTTCCAATTCTTTAGCGTACTGAGCAGCAAGCGATTGAGTTTCGGATTCGGTGTTGCTCTAATGAGTTCTACGGTAGTTGTGCCGTCGGATGCCACATGAAATCGCGCAACTGCCGAAGCACTTAGAGCGTCCTGTCTAAGCTCATCTGGAATTTGAGGAATAGGTTGATAGATTGCTTTGGCGCTAATATTTTCGGCGGTTGTCTTACCCGGTTCTTGATGAGTTGGCATCACTGTCTCTTTCGACGAAATTGGGGCCGTTGTATTACTTGGCTCCACAACAGGCTTTACGTCTGGACTTGGCGGTGGCGTTTTTTCAAGACTGGGTTGTGATGTGATAATTGGCGGCACTGGCGTTGGCCTGCTCTGCGGGGCATTTGCGCTCTGAGTGGGTTCAGGAATTTCTATCAGTTGGGCGTCAATGGCTGGAGGCTCAGGAAGCCGTTCGTTTGAGCCGCCCATAACAACCGCGAACGACCAGAGTATTGCAACCCAGATTGCAATTGCCGCAGGGAAAGTCCAATACAGACGACGCCAAGGCGTGTCCTGCTCCCAGTCGCTGAAGGTTACAGCGTTAGTCGACATGTTTAACGGCGATCAAAAAATGTTGCGCTCCTGCCTCACGAGCTTTCAACATTGCTTGGATGGTAACGCCATTGGTTGCCGCGCTGTCGGCAGCAACTATTACGTTTGCCTCCGCCCCGTGTAGCATTGGTTTTAGTGACGATGCCAGAGTTTCCATCGTGACAGGTGTTTTATCCAAAAATATTTTGCCTTCCTGTGTCACGGTTAGCGTCACCGTATCTTTCGCCTGCATCGACATCGGTGCTGCATGGCCTTGCGGTAGATTGATGGGTAAGGAATGCAGGTTTTGCATCGACAACGACGCCAGCATGAAGGTCGCCAGCAAGAAGAACATCACATCGATCATTGGAATGATTTCGATGCGACCTTTTTTGGCCTGACGTGATTTACGCAGCTTCATGAGATTGCTCCCGCTCGTGTTCGCCCAGACGAATGTTGTCCAACAACCTTGTTCCCAGCCTTTCCATTTCATCAAGTGCCTGAGACTGGCGACGGGAAAAGTAATTGAATGAAAATAGTGCAATGACGGCGATAAACAAGCCGAGGGCGGTTGCAATCAACGCTTGAGCCACGCCACCCGTGACACCCGTTGGATCGACCAAGCCGCTTCCACCGAATAACTGAAATGAATGCATCATGCCCGAAATCGTTCCAAGCAAACCCAGAAGTGGTGCTGCTGTCACCACCGTTTCGAGAACCCACAAACCACGGCTGAGTGACTTTTCAATCAACAGGGCTTCGTCTCCTGCGCGTGACTCAACCCACCATGATGGTTTGTCACGATGTTCAATAATGACCCGAAAGAATCTGGCAAAATAGTTTTGCGCGCCGAGTCCGGTTATGTGCTGTTCCAGATCGTCCCACGCAAATCCGTATGTTTCGATCAGATGTAACAATTGTTTTGATAAACGCACATAACGAAAATATACATAAAATTTATCGACCGTAATCACCAGTGCCAAGATAGCAAGCACCAGTAGCGGATACACCATCGCGCCACCGAATTTAATTGCCTGAAGTGCTTCTTGAATGTCTTGCATCGCTTACCTTTCACTAATTTTTAAATCTAAAAACCGAAGCTCAAGCCACTGAGGTCACAGAGAGAGAACGGTGGCAGAACAGAAAATAAAAGCAGCTCCCACACAGGTTAAGCCGATGAGGCTTAAAGTTGTTGCCGGGCGATTTTGAGAGTGCGCCTCAGGGAGAATATCTGAGGCGCCGATATACAGCAGGAACCCGGCGAAGAATCCTAAGTACAAAATCAAAACGGAAGAAGGCGCCTGAAAAAACAAAGTAGAAGCTACGCCTAAAACAGGAGCGATCGCATCAAGTAGAAGCATAGCGATCGAACGTCGAGTCGTATTGTGATTAACCAACATCAAACTTACCGTATTAAAGCCATCACACAAATCATGCGAAATTACTGCAACGGCTACAATAATTCCGACTGACTCAGAAACCTGAAAGCCCAAGCCAATGCCAACTCCATCCATAAAGCTGTGGCCTGCCAGGGAAAGTGCGGAGAGTATCCCTACGTGGGGGTGATGATGTGCCGGGTAATCTGATTCATGGACATGATGTATCAGTACGAGTTTTTCAAGACTGTGAAACAAAACAAACCCTACAACCATCGCTACCATAGCTCCAATAGGATCAATTCTTTGGTCGTGAGCCAATGTAAAAATCTCAGGCAGAATTTCAAAACTTACTACGCCCAAGAGCACTCCGGCAGTAAAGCTGAGAAGATAATGCAAGCGATCACGAAACTTAAGCGCAAGCAATCCACCGATACAGGTCGAGAAGAAAGTAGCCAGTGAAAATATAATTGCGCTCATGATTTTCTGTGAATCAGTTTTTGTAACGTTCCACGATTTCGGCTTTCATACGGTAGCCTGCGCTTCCCATGTTGGTATCGGAGGGCGAAACTTCCAATACCCCACTGATCCAGACGGCATCCATGCTAGCCATATTCTTCAGCGGCTTTACAGGAAATACATGGATGATCTGGTTGGACGGCGGCGGTGGAACATGGATACAACCGCCGAAATAGGGAACCAGCAGAAATTCGGATATCTGGTGATGCGCCTCTTCGAGCGGCACGATGAAACCGGGAATTCGAATATGAGCGCCGTTCATTGACTGTTCGACGGGCGCATTATTCCAAGCTTCGCGCAAATGTTGCAGTGCCTCCATCGCGCGTGGATCGGAATCTTTCATCTTGCTCAGGTCGATCTTTTGAAAGTCTTTCGTCGGATCCCAGCCCTTGGGCATGAGTGCATCCCAGTCCTTAAGTGTCTTGTAGGGCGATTTTGGCGCGGGCTGAGACGGCAAGCGGTCACCAACTTTGTAGTCGCTCACGATGGAGGGGACAGCAACGGCATAGTGCGGCTGTATGGCAATCAGCAACAGCATCAATGCGGCAGACTGGAAAATAGAGTTGGGTTGCATAGATGAAATCTCCTTAAATTCGCGGTGTTAAACCATCCGACAGGGATAATTTATAAGCGCCATAGCCGGGTGCTAAACTCGCCAGCAGGCTGATACCCATAACAATGCCGAGCAGTCCGAGTTCATCGAAAGAAATAAATTTTGGGGCAATGATCAGGCCGTAATGTGCCTGGATTAAAGGTGCAAAAATTGCGGTCACTGCGGTTAGCAAGACCATTCCAATTAAAGTGCCTGACAAGGTAACAAATAGACCTTCCGCACTCAGTAACAGGAAAATATCCAAAGGTCGCGCCCCAACAGAACGCAGGATCGCCAATTCACGCCGCCGCTCGTTGAGGCTGGCAAGGATGACCGCTATCAAGCCGCACAGACCTACCACCACAACCATGCCGGATACCGCGAGCAACGCGCGCTCTGCGATGCCGACAACCTGCCAGAGTTGATCGAGCGCGACACCGGGCAATACTGCGAGTAACGGTTCTGCATGATATTCATTGACAAAGCGTTGCATTTTGAAAACTCCTGCGCGGCTTTTTAGCCCGACCAGAATGGCGGTGACTTCCTTGGGCGTGAGATCAAACTTGGAGGCAAATTCTGCCGGGATAGAAAATCCCGGAATTTTTGCGCCGCTCTGCCAATCAAGATGTATCGCCTCAATGGCCTCCAGACTGACATGCACGGTGCGGTCAATCGGCGTACCCGTGCGCGCAAGAATGCCGGTCACCAGAAAAGGCTTGTCGGCATGTTCGGTCAGACCTATATCACCCGTGCCGTGTGAGAGCGTGATCTTGTCGCCCAGATGATAACCAAGGTGGTCGGCTACTTCCGCGCCAATGACCGTATCGAACAACCCCGCGAATGGTATGCCGCTGGCAAATGCCAGTGGTGCCGATTCACCATAGTGGAAATGAGCAAAATAATCCGTCGTTGTCCCCACCACGGGAAAGCCATGATGAGAATCGCCCATCGAGACTGGGATAGTCCAGGCTACCGCCGGATTTGACGCGATGTCCTTATAGGTTTGCCAGTGAATATTATTGGTGGCATCACCGATATGAAATACTGCATACAACATCAATTGCACCGGACTTGTTCTTGCACCCACCACAAGATCGGTTCCTGAAACCGATTGTTCAAAACTATCTTGCGCATCTTGGCGTACACGCTCGACGCCTACCAGCAAGGCGACACTCAGCGCCATAGAAATCAGGGTCAGTCCCAGCGTCAGTTTTCGGTTCCATGCGCTTCGCACGGCAAGGGAAAGTAGATATTTCATGCGGCCTCCTGCTCGGCTTGCACGAGGTTGAGCGATGGCAGGGAAATCTCCCTGTTGAAACCGGATGCGAGCCTGCGATCATGGCTGACGAATAATAAGGTTGCATTGGCGGCAATACACTCTCGCGATAGTAAATCAAGGAAAGCTGTTTGCCGCTCAGCATCAAGTGCCGAGGTTGGTTCATCGGCGATGACAATCTCCGGTCCGCCAATCAATGCGCGTGCCGCAGCAACTCGTTGTTGCTGGCCGACACTCAATTGCGTCACCGGACGGTGACGCAATTCAGGTGCAATATCGAGATGATCGAGCAAGCGCGCCGCTTCATCCAACAGTGACTTACCGGAAGCAATCGCCCGATTGCGACGGCGCGAAGAAAATCGGCACGATAGCAGCACGTTGTCGGTTACGGACAGATAGGGAATCAAATTGAACTGCTGAAAAACAAAACCGATGTGATCTGCACGTAGCCGGTCACGCGCAGGAGGAGTCATTTTTGTCAGCTCGTGTCCAAGCAGAGAAATTGTTCCCCGTTCGGGTGACAGCACGCCTCCCAAAAGCCCCAGCAACGTACTCTTACCGCTACCGCTGGGACCGTATATAAATAGGCGGTCACCCGCATCGGCATTAAGCTCCTGAATGTCGATGCAGATGCCGCCTGCTTTTGGATAACGGAAGGCTAGGTCTTTTATTTGGATAACTGGGGTTTTCACGGCTTGCTTACCAGTTGATGTGGTGTTGATCTGCGCTAAGCTTTGCAGATGTCTGTTTTTTCAGCGTCGCAACTTCAACTTTGAGTTGATGCAAATTGGGGAACGTAGTAAAAATCTGCACATCGAGCTCATGAAGTTTGCCAATTTGTTTGCAGGTAAAAACAAATTCACCATCCAGATCGGCATGACCGCCCGCCTCCTCTTTGTCCTGAGATGATTTCTTATTGAGTACAAGCGAATCGAGCTTTACGGATTGGAGCGTACATTGCGCATCTGTTGTCGGAATGAAAAGAAGCCCCGCTTTGTTGAGACTATCGGCCATATTTTTCACTGCGGCCTTTTGTTTGGCATCGCGCGGTTCGTGCTCGAATCCAAGCAGGTTATCGAGCGGGCTGGAAAAGTCCAAGGTCATGGTTTTTTCGTCCACGGCAACCTGTAAAGTGGCAATGCCATGCACATGCGCTCCCAGTTCGTGGGCTGCGGTGATTGATGAATTGCCGATTAGCACGACAAAAGCCGCGCACCCATAATATTTACTGAGCATGGTTCTCAAAACTTCTTACTCAAGCCAAGGAATAATCCGCGACGTGGGCCGTATTGCGGTGCAAACACACCAATGCCAGAGCCGTCACGAATTTCGTAAACGTGGTCAAAAGCATTGTTAACCACAAGCCTGACATCGATCTTTCCAAGATCAGCGGAATCCATTTTGCGAATTGCGCCAAGATTGACAACTGTGTAGTCCGGCAAGCTAGACGTATTGGCAAAACCGCTACGCAATCCACTTTCATATATCACGTCGCCTGTCCAGCGAGTGCCCGCCCAAAGATAAGATGCACCTGAAGATATAGTCATGGCTTGTTCGTGATCGACATTGACCCAGTTATTGGCAGCGTAATCAAGTGTGGCCTGATCAAACAGGTATTGGCTTGAAATGATATTTGTCGCCATGCTCACCGTTCTGGCCAGATTGGCATAGCCGGATAAATTATCGGATTTATAGTTGGCAGTTAATTCAACGCCGTAAATCTTGCCCTCCGCATAGTTATAGGGTGTCAAAAGTAGCGCGGGTCCAAACTGGCCTTCATCAATCGTATTTTGAGTATGCTTATAAAAACTATCGAATCCCAGAGATGTGGTCGGCGTTAGTTGATGGGTAACCCCGGCATCATAGTAGTCACCACGTTCAGACTTCACCGGTGAGTTCAACGGAGAGGCTGGCGCGTTGGTGGTGTTGTTGAACAGCGCAAGTGTGCTGGATGAAACCAGCTCGGTTGGAGGCGGAGTAAAGTAGCGTGCATAACCTGCGTGCCATGTTGTCTGCTCGGTCGCTTTGTAAACTGTTCCCAGCCTCGGGCTAAGTTGTTGTTCACTGACGTAGGCATTGACTGTATCAAAGCGTCCGCCATAGTTTACAGTCAGTTTGTTTGTGGCTTTCCATTCATCTTGCAGATAAATTCCAAACAAGGTATTGCCATTTTGGGAATTATTATCGGCGATGGCATAGGCTGCGCTATTGACGTTCCCGTTCGCATCTACATTAAATACGGTGGAATTGTTATTGCTGACCACATTTTCACTGTTGCCAAAGAACCCCATTCTGAGCGTGTGAGTGTCATTCAAACGATCACTGCCATCGGCTTGAATTCCGGTACTTGAGCTGCTTTTAAATAGATCAGAAGCAACGCCATTAAATGCAAGATTACCCGTAATGTCCGGCATATAGTGAAAGCTTGAGTAGCGTGTAAACAACGAGACTTGATAGTCGATGTTATCGTTGAATGAACTTTGATACGTGGCTACACCGAAGCGGTTAGTTTCCATTTGCTGATCATTTAGCGTTGAGGAGTTATAGCCGGTTAAACCCATTTTCCCGAGTATGCCGATACCGTTTGGATCGGCGGCTTGTCCGGGATTATTGGGTATCTGAAATCGCCCATCGTAACTGCCAAACATAAAGCTCAACTTGGAGGTGGAATTCAACAAATAGGAAAGGTAGGCAAATCCTTTAGTCTGATTGGTGGTGTCATGGATGGGATCAACGCTTGAGGTCGGATTTTCGATACCTACATTGTTAGTCAGGAATGAGCCATCAACGAAATAGGTTAGGTTTCCATTGGTGTTACCATATTCAAAGCTGGGGTTGTATGTTTGGTTACTACCCATATAAAGATCGACGCTTCCGCCCGCTTCAAAATTACTTTTTGTGGTGATTTCTATTACCCCCGCAGTGCGGTTGCCATACTGTGCTGGAAGTGCTCCAGTCAGCAAGTCGACTTTCTGCGCGAAACGTGTATCCAATGATTGACCGAAGCCACTAATACCTTCCGGCAAAATCACGCCATTGATGCGGTATTGCGTATTGTTATGGTCACCACGGACGTGCAATTGACCAAAAGAATCATTGACGACCCCTGGTGCCTGGAGCAGCACTTGATTCATGGGTGTGCTATCACCTAGTGGCAAATTATCAATGTTGCTCGAATCAAAGCTATAGACACTTCCGCCTGTTTTAGGTGATAGTCCGTTTCTTGCCTGATTGAGACGTTCGGCAGTAATCTGAACCTCCAGATCATCCTGCGAAGTAAGCATCACGGTCGCCGACGAATCTTTTCCGGCAGCTACAGTAACGACGGATGTTCCTTCCTGAAAACCTTTCTTTTCTGCAATCAGTGCATACGTGTTCTGAGGAACATTCGAGAAAGTAAAGCTACCCTCGGTATCGCTTTGAGTACTGCCTACAGTATCTCCTGCTGATGTTTTTAGATTTAAGCTGGCTTTGACAATGGGACGCCCTAAGGCATCCTGAATTAGTCCATGAATTTCTTCTGCTTCCGCTGTTGCAACCTGACCAAATACTGTTAAGCCTAATAAAATGGATGGCGCAAATGCGCCGCCCATCCAATTCTTGAATGATGACATTTTTAACTCCCGAAAATAGATATCGCCCGTTTCTTAGCCGAAACGGAACACTTGCTTAATGAGTTACTGAGGGTTACTTAAGCAGTGAGGCGAGGAGGAGCGCGGGAATGGTAGGAGGCGTAGTAAGCACAGGCAATTAGAGTTGTCTGTTGCTTACTTGGCAAATAAAACAGAATAAGCAGCACCGCTGCGATTAATGCAGCAGATGGTGGCGATACATCAAGGGGCGTATGTGCAACTACTTGGCAAACTGGACAAGCTGCCTCAATGGCGGCTGTTTCGTGGTGGTGCGTTGACTCGATAAGTTGAAGGCCGAGAAGTGCAAAGAACACACCTCCCAATATCCAGTAGCGCAAAGTCCTAGACAGTTTCATCAAAATAAACCTTTCAGAACACGGGCAGAAGCCACACTCGCTTCTGACAAGCGAATGACGCACTTTGTTGCTGAAAAAGTTGAATTTGAATGAAAACGCATTTTTAGATTTGAACACAACCAAATTGCAAAAGCAACGCGCGCCGCCTCTACTAAAGGCAAACCACTGAAGAAACTACTGATGAAACTACTAGCCAATCCGCTAAACAACAATGACCAAGCTGGTTTTATCCGGCAAGCTGCACGGTGATTTTGTTCTCTGCGAAAAAAATATAGTGTGAATAAGCTTGTAGCGCATCCACACTCTGAACTTCATAAGGCGCTGGATTCGAACAGCGCCATAACCTCAAGTGCGTGACGGCACGAGTGCAGACGCTCCCGAAACCGATGGTCGGAAAATAACTGGGCAACATCGGCCAGAATCAGTAGGTGCTCTTCGGTGGCTTGTTTCGGCACCAGAATAACCA
>PLYB01000095.1 GCA_003151655.1 Gallionellaceae bacterium
GTTGTTTCACGGCAAGAAAACGACTCCACAACGAGCAAACAATCCGCCTGGAATGGAAGCAGAGAAATTCTGATGCCTATTTTGATGCAGATTCGTTGTCTGATGGCACCTCGCGGGGCGCTTGCGCAATGTTCATGCGTGAACTAGCACTTTGATGGGGAAGATGAAATGACGGACAAAAAGAGGGGAGGCGAAAATACCGCCACGGAGTTTTTGCTGTTTGAGACCAAAGATGGGCAACTACGCGTAGAAACTCGGATGCAGGGCGAAACCGTATGGCTCACACTGACCCAGATGGCGGCCTTGTTCGCCGTGGATAAGTCGGGGATTAGCCGCCACTTAAAAAATATTTTTGCAAGCGGCGAGTTAGAGCGTGCGGCAGTTGTTGCAAATTTTGCAACAACTGCCAGTGATGGAAAAACCTATCAAGTTGAACATTTCAATCTGGATGTAATTATTTCTGTAGGCTATAGGGTAAACAGCCTGCGCGGCACTCAGTTTCGCCAGTGGGCGAGTAAGCAACTGCGAGAGTATCTGATCAAAGGTTTTGCAATGGACGACGAACGCCTAAAATCAGGCGGTGGCGGAAGTTATTTTGATGAGATTTTGGCGCGCATTCGTGATATTCGGTCATCAGAAAAAATGTTTTGGCGAAAGGTGTTGGATATTTATGCTACCAGTATTGACTATGATCCAAGAGCTGAATCATCCCGCGAATTTTTTCAAGTTATTCAAAATAAAATGCACTGGGCTGCGCATGGGCAAACGGCGGCTGAGGTTATCTTTAATCGTGTAAGTGATGCCTTGCCGAATATGGGTTTGACGAACTGGGTAGGTGATACGCTGCGCAAAAAAGAGGTGGAAGTCGCCAAAAACTATTTGGACGCTGATGAGCTAAATTTACTGAATCGCATTGTGACATTGTATTTGGAGTATGCCGAATTGCAGGCTTTGAACCGCGTGCCTATGACAATGCGCGACTGGATTAGCAAGCTGGATGATTTTTTGAAATTATCAGGCCGCGCGGTGTTAATTCACGCTGGCACTATTAGCCATGAAGAGGCTCTAAAAAAAGCACATGCTGTCTACGAGCAGTTTTCTAAAATACGTTTAACCCAAGTTTCACGCGCCGAAACTGATTTTTTAGCCGAACCCCATGAATCCACGCAAGTGATAGATCACTTGGAAAAACAGCTTAAATTAAGTAAGTCTAAAAAACGTGGATGAGTAATTAATATGATCCAGCGCCATTCCAGCCGTCGCAATCGCCTCGATAGCACCAATGTTTAATGCCAGCGTCTTTTAAAATACTGTGGTGAGAATTCATCGCCACAAAGCAGTCGCTCAAGACTGCTTCCATAATTATTTATTGTTCACGATCCAATAAGGTTCATCATGCTCGTTGAAAATTGCCTTATTCCCGCTTGGCCCGTGCCTAAAAATGTGCGCGCCTTGCAGACCACTCGTATTGGCGGTGTGAGTATTGCCCCGTATGCCAGCTTCAACCTCGGTGACCATGTGGGCGATGCGCCGCAAGCTGTGGCGCGCAACCGTCAATTGCTCGCATCACTTATGCCGAGTGAACCGGTCTGGTTGCAGCAGGTGCATGGCACGGTGGTTGCCGATGCGGATAGCGCAGGCTGTTTAACGCAGGCGGATGCGGCTGTTGCCCGTCATCGCGGCAGCGTGTGCGTAGTGATGACAGCGGATTGTCTACCCGTGCTGTTGTGTGACGAAGCGGGTAGTGTGGTTGGCGCTGCTCATGCGGGATGGAAAGGCTTGGCCGCAGGTGTGATTGAGGCGACGGTACAGGCAATGGATATTGCACCGCACAAGTTGCTGGCTTGGCTCGGCCCCGCCATCAGCCAGCGCGCATTCGAAGTGGGCGAAGAGGTGCGCGAGGCATTCGTGGTGCAACATGCGCAAGCCAGCGAAGCATTTATTCCGGGAGCTAACGGCAAGTGGATGGCCGACATCTACCTGCTGGCACATCAGCGTTTACATGCGCTGGGGATTTCGCGTGTGTATGGTGGAGAGCATTGCACCTACGGTGATCAGGCTCGTTTCTTTTCATATCGGCGCGATGGCGTGACTGGCCGCATGGGAACATTTATCTGGCTGGAATAGCGGCGTAGTTTTTTGTAGCCTGGGTGGAAGGCCGTTCGTCCCGAGTAGGCATAAGCCGTATCGAGGGAAGTAGCCCGTCTTTTGGGCGTATCGAAGGATTTTTATCGCTCAACTGCTAATTTTAGGATTGTTGGCTTGATAACCGTCCCTGAAATTATCCGCGAATAACACGCACCTCTATTGACACAGGCACACTTAACCAAATACGATCTGCCGTCAGCACTGGCAATTGCTTGACGATGCCCAATGCCAGACACGCCCGATCACCTAGCGACAAACCAAAAGCTTTGCTGACGGCGCGTAGTTCTCCCGTTACAAATGCCTGAGTTTCATCGTGATCAACAAGTTCAAACTCCAAACCAAACAAGGTTTCACGAATGATCGCCGGGGGCATTCCCCGATCAATCAGTTTGCTGACAAGTTCGGCGTAGTTCACGCTGGAAATTAACCCTGAGCCGGTTTCCAATACTGTTGAAACTTTATCCGCCCCGGATTCCTCGAATAGATATGCCAATACCGCTGAGGTGTCCAGTACCACCTTATTCATCAGCCGCAGCCTGCCGCCGCTCGCGGATTAACTCATCCACCACGGAATCCGTCGTGCTTGCATAACGCTTGACCAAATCACGGGCATGTTGCAGCCGCTGGGTGCGAGTGGCGATACGCAACTCGCGGGTCTCGTCCGACCAGCTTAACAGCACCTGATCTCCGATGCTCACCCCCATTTTTTTGCGTATTTCTGCGGGTATGACAATTCTCCCCCCCTGCGAGACTTGAGCGGATATAGGTGACATATAAAACTCCTTGTGTCATATTTATAGATGAATGACACTTTAAGTCTATTTATTCGCAAAAGCAAATGGTTAATGCAAGTTAACAGGGCACGTTTGCATGAGAGAGTCGCTGATATCTGGAATGCCAAGCCGAACACTTGTTATAGCAATTGGAGTATTACTTGGGCGGAGTAGGGGAACGAGCAAGCTCAAGTATAATCCGCACCTCATTCTTTCCCGAATTCACACATGAGCGTTTTGGCTTGGATCATCCTCGCGAGTTTCTTCGGCGGTGCGTTGAGTCTGATGTGCGCAGCGTTGTTTGCGCTCAATGCCCGCGCGCATTGGATCAGTGGGCTGGTGAGCTACGCTATCGGCGCTTTGTTGGGGGCGGTATTTCTAGACATTCTGCCTGAAGCGATCAAGCTCAGTCCTAACTCCACCACGGTTAGTAGCACCGTGCTGCTTGGCATCCTGCTGTTTTTTACGCTGGAAAAGTTGCTGATCTGGCGTCACTGCCATCATGATCACTGCGAAGTGCACGAACCTCACGAGCTTGCCACGCATGACCACGGACGCAGCGGCACAATGGTCATCGTGGGCGATACTTTTCATAATTTCATTGATGGCATCATCATCGCGGCAGCATTTTTGACCGACATCCATCTTGGCGTGGTTACTTCACTTGCCATCATCGCGCACGAAATACCTCAGGAAGTCGGCGACTTCGCCATATTGCTGCATTCTGGTTATACCAAACTGCGCGCCTTTCAGATGAATCTGATTTCCACTTTTGCCACCGTCGTTGGCGGTGTTTTGGGTTATCTTACTTTGCAGACGATGCAGTCGTGGACTCCGTCGTTGCTGGCTTTGGCCGCCGCCAGCCTGATCTATGTGGCAGTGGCCGACTTGATCCCCGGTTTGCACAAGCGCACAAAGTTGAGCGATACCGTTCAACAAGTGGTGCTGATTGTTTTGGGAGTAGGGACGGTTGCGTTGATGAATGCGCTGATTGCGGAATAATCCAGAAGCGCAATTAAAGTTTTCACCTGAAATTTGAATTTGAATTTGGAAATGACATGAAAAAATACACATGCCGACCACGCCTCGCGTGCTACTGTCGGTCCAGCCTCAATAGTATTGCCATCCGCATCAATCACGGTCAGCGAAGCTGATCTATATTTATACAGAAAATTAATAGCCTAAGAAAATAGCCATGACGACTCCAAAAATTTATCTCGCGAATATATTCGCGAAACTCACTGCACTATTCGGGAGAGGTCTGATTGTGACCATGAGTATAATTTTGCTCATTGCCGTATTGGCTAGTGCGGGAATTCTCATGTTTGTGGATTCCTCTACGCCAAATACTATTACTATTGCCAGCGGTCCCAAAGGCAGCTCATTTGAAAAAAATGCAGAGAAATACCAGACCATTCTGGCTAGAGAAGGGGTAACGCTGAAAATAATTCCCTCCGAAGGCTCCATCGATAACTTAAAGAAATTAACCAATCCAAAAGTAAAAGTTGATGTGGGATTTGTGCTGGGGGGAGAGGTCAACGGAATCAATATTGATAATCTGGTTTCACTGGGAAGTATTTCTTACCAGCCGCTCATGATTTTTTATCGCGGCAAAACTAAAAGCCTGCTTTCAGAGTTTAAAGGTTTACGCCTGGACATTGGCGAAGACGGCAGCGGAACGCATGCTTTGGCACTTATGCTGCTAAAGGCCAATGGCATTGAGCCAAACGATGGAACCGTTCTGGTCGACTCTGTCTCGGGAGACTCGGTGCGGGCATTGCTTAATAAACGCATTGATGCCATTTTCGTTATGGGTGACTCTACTTCCGGGGACATGATGCGCGAGTTACTGCATTCGACCGATATTCATCTTTTCAACTTTATGCAAGCAGACGGTTATGCCCGTCACTTCAATAATTTAAACAAGCTTGAAATCCCCAAAGGTGCGATAGACTTTGGTAAAGACATTCCTGCTGAAGATACGTTTCTTGTTGGTCCGACAGTAGAGCTCATTGCCAGGAATACTCTGCATCCTGCGCTTTCAGATATGCTGCTGGAGGCAGCGCGTGAAGTTCACGGGACTTCGGGTCTCTTTAAAAAACGCGGTGAATTTCCAGTCGCGCAGGAGCACGAGTTTCGTATCAGTCCGGATGCCACCCGTTACTATACTTCCGGTAAGAGTTATCTCTACCGTACTTTCCCGTTCGGGATCGCGAATATAATTGCGCGTACGCTCGAAGTAATTGTCCCAATCGGATTGCTACTGATACCCGCTATAAAACTGGCTCCGGCAATTTACCGCTGGCGCATGGAGTCCCGTGTGAATAAATGGTATCGGGCATTGTTTGATTTAGAGCGTGATGCGTTTAAGCCATCGGTCGATAAAAACGAACGGGATGAACTCCTGCACCGCCTGAACCACATTGAACAATCGGTAAGCAAGATCATGATACCGGCCAGATTCGGCAGCCTTTTATATGGACTTCGTGAACATATAGATTTTTCCCGGAGCAGGCTATTATCGCAACCAACTAATGCTTATCTTAGGTCGGATTTTGAAAAATAAGTTATTTGAAGTCAGCCGCCATGCACACGTCATGTCCGTCGGCAGGCGTGCTTTTGCCAAATATCCTTTCAATGGGTACCCAGATAATAGATGTGGCGAGTTGAGCAACCGTTTCCAGTACATCTGCAGGGCTTACGCCAACATGAAAATCATTAAATTTTCCCCCTACATGGATAGGGATGGCGAAGCTCATGAATTGAGGAGTCTTGGCACTGGGCTGCAAATTTAGCTGGACATCTTCATTGGCAAAGTTCACTTCTCCTTTGCCGGTGACGCGCATACGGCTGGTGTCGATCAGCAGGGTTTTGTCGGATAGCTTGCCATCTTTCAATACAAAGCGTCCTAAGGCGCAGTTCACTTTGGATTCGTTCGATGAGTCGACCGCCGGTAAAAGTGCCATCAGTACATTGACTGCCCACAAGTCCAGCAAACCCGATTTAAGGTTTCTCGGCCATATGGCAAAGTTAATGTGTCCTTTGCCATAGCGCAGGATTTCAGACAAATATTGGGCGCGCGCGCTGACATCGACATTCAGATTAAAAATGCCGCTCATCTCGCTCTTTTTATCGATGCGTCGAGCCAGAATGCCATAATCAAATCGTTGGACTTCGGCGCGCAGATTGACTGCAACATCTTTTTCTCCGGGGTCATATTCCATCCTCAGTGTGGCTGATCCGCCAGGCGTATTGACGATGACAGGGCCTATATTGGCGCGGCCGTTTTCCAATTGCGCATCCAGTCTGCCGTTACCGAGTACATCTTGTCCAGACCTGACCTGATCCACACGTACAGTCAAATAGGCATTCTGTCGGCGCAGAGATTCCCGACTTAAAACCTGTGCGACTTGCTTGCTTGTTTCATCTGCTTCGTGGCCTAACTCGTCGTCTGATTTTGCTTTAGCATTAGGTTTGCTTTTTTCCGGAGACCAGTCGCCGAATCTGAAATCATCGAGTTGGATCATCGGCGCTTCCAGCATAATGTCAATTCGCGGCGGCACAACTTGAGTGTCGAATTTGCTTTGTCCGTTTAGCTGGCTACTCCCCACCTGCAACAGCAAAGAGGAAACTTCATATCCGCTTGGAGATATGTGAAATTTTCCGGATGCCGACCACGGCCCCCACGGTGGCAAAGAGGTATGGGTAAGTGCATTGAGATTGTCCATGCGACTACCGTTCATGTCGAGCGCAAGTTCAATGTCCGTTTTGGTAAAGGGACGGTCGATATCACCCGTTAACTTGATAGTGGCACCGCTGGTACTCGCATTAAGTTTAAATGGAATCGGTAACTTCGGATTGATCAGATCAGTGGCCTTCGCGGTTTGTATAGCGATGGTGACGGGAATATTGTCGAGCGATCCACGCAGCTCAAGGTTCACCGGGCTTCCTGCGGTAGATTTGAGTTCGCCGCTGTTGAGCGCAATACGCATTTTCCCATCCGTATTGGCATCATGTAAAACGAGATGACCGCCCTCGAAACTGACTGTCATTTCAGATTGCGCCAATAGTTGCCCAAGACGGCTCGAATGCAAATCAAGTTGCAAGTGCATGTGATCTATATCGGCATCGATATTTCGCGCGATACCAAGCTTGCTCAGAATACTTCCGATATCCAATGAATTGGCCGATAGTTGTAGAACAGAATGGGGTTGGCGAGTGCGTAAATCGAGCAGGATCGTGCCGTTAAAATTATTTTCCGCAACGTTAGCTGAAAAGGGGGATGCGCTCATCATGCCATCGCGTATGCGCCCATCGAAATGCAAGTCGCGCACTGATATCGGCGATGAGCTGGCAATGCGTTTGATACCTACTGCAATATCCGCATCTGCAAGGCTGACTGCTTGCGGCAGAATAGGAATGTCAATCATTTTCGTGGAGGTGCGAGTTGCTGCGGGCTTGTTTTCTCTGGGTTCCGGCAATAGTGATTGAAGTTCGTCCAGATCAATAAATTCGCTCTTCAATTGTAATTTGGTAAGTGATTTGTCTTTGTAAAAAGTGTGCAGCACATCGGCAGACAAGTCGCTATGCCCCAATTTCAAATCAAAATCGGCCAAGTGCCAGCTATCTTTGTCAAAGTGAAAATTGCCGTGGAAACCTATAGGCGCATCTACTCCTGGTTTTAGCCCGAGCCAGCCGGCGATTTCGCCGGAATGCGGTGCAGAGAGTTTAAATTCGACTTCCGATCCTGAATTTTCTGTAGGCGGCTGCAACAAAGCGTGAATCTGCGCTCTGGCGCTACCCGCAGATAATTCAAAATCAATGGGTGTGTGCGCTTCCCGCATAATGTCGGTTAACGAGCCGCCCTGTAACGTCCCGCTGAAAGTTTTCTCCAGCAATGAACCGCGCACCTCGCCTTGCAATGATTTGCCCTCAGGTAACGCCAGCACAAAGTTGTCCAGCGAGAATTGCACCGGATGTCCGCCAACGCCATTGCCGTAGGTCAGTTTGCCTCGCTCTATATTCAAGCGTACATCCAGACTTTTCATCAGTTCAGCGCCCCGGTCTCCTCGTGCGGAGATGCGCAAATCGAAACGATGCAGCTTGCCTTTAACATCGGGTATTCCGGTTAGCAACTCCGCAAGGTTTCCCAGATTGGACTCCTGCGTGCCGAGCGCGAGCTTGAAACGAGCAGGCGTAACACTTGCCTCGACGCTGGCATTACCGGACAGCGCTACGTTTGCCACGGTGGCTTGCACCGGTATGGTCAAGTGTCCGTGATCCAGCTTCACTAGCAACGTTGCGTCATGCACCGCGCCTGGCAGACTTAACCATTGTCCGATGCGTAAGCTCAGATCGGCATCCATACTATTCAGCTCGTTCAGGTTGAATGTTGCCTTGGCGATTTCCTGATACACCTCAGCAAGGCTTTTTGGTGGCGCTTCTTGTGCAACAGGTTTGCCTGTCAAGAATGGTCGCAAATCCAGTACGGGCAGTGTGAGCTTGCCCTGCACCTTGGGACGTTGCCCTTTATAGTTAATGTCGAAAGCCCCATTCAGCGTGGTTTTTCCCATGTTGCCATTCAAGTTATCCAGCGCAATTTTTCCTGGAGCAAACTTGATAATACCGGAGACGCTAGCATTACCAACTGCAGGCAATTTGGTCTGAAGTAGGCGTTCAAATTCACTTAGATCGTTACTGCCCAGCGCGAATTTAATGGTGCCGCTGCCATTGCTCACGTTGCCATTTAGCGATAACCGCGAGCTCATAAATCCGAGAGTCAGGTTGAGCGGCCATGGCCGCTCAAAGCGCACCAAATCGGCAAGGCTGCCGCCGGTGAGATCAAGTTTATAAGGATAAGTTTTTTCAACCGTACCGTGCAATGACAGCGTTAGCGGTTGCCCGGCAGGGAATTGGGCGACGAGAGATTGCAGCTCGAAAAAATGGCTTCTGGAATCGGCTCTGTCGAATTGCACATCAAGTTTTTCCAGAACTACACGTTCGATATCAAGATGCGCCAGCAGATTTCCCAATTCCATTTGTACAGTCGGCTCGGAAGTTGTTTCTTGCGCTGCTTCCTGCTTATTTCCATTCGGTTGGATAGTCCAGTTATTGTGGCCAAGATTATTGAGTTGCAGGCGGATTTTTACATCCCTGCCTGACAGTTCGTCAATCCTGAAGTGTAATCGCAGTAGTGGCCACAGGTTTAGCGCCAGTCGTGCCTCGCCCAGAGTGGCAAATTCGTTACCATCAAAACCGGACGCATTAGCAACATGCAAGCCGCCGAGTAGCAATTTTGGATGAGCAGATAATTCAAATTTGAGCGGGCCATCAAGGTGTACTGCGCGTCCAAGAATTTCCGTAAGCTTTGTGGCTGCCTTGTCGCGCTGACTGGAAACATCAAAAGTCACTCCTGCTAATGCGATATACAAAGCACTCGCGAACAGCAAGCTCGCGACTATAGTCAGCAGACGTAGCATTTTGAAAAACTAAAGGAACTCGGCATCGCTTGAATATTCAACCTTTATTTATCATGCCAAGAACCTGGCAATAAGATCATTGATGCGGTTTAGTTGCGAGGGCATCTGATTTACAGTTTTATGTACTGATGACGTATCCGATCCATTCTTGGCCTGTAGGCAGAACTTGGCAAATTCTGTGACGCTAATTAAACCGGATAATCCAATATTATTGGTGTCCTAATGCGGCATCTATCTTGTTTATTTCGTTCTTTGTGAAGCGTATGAATTTTAGAGCGAGCTCGCGCAGCTGACAAGCCAATACCTGTTTCGAAAATTTGCACTTCCTTGGATTTCTTGTTCATACCGCCTCGCGGTAGGTGACAATGCGTGACCGCTATGTCACACAGTGACTGTAACGCGATACCTACAGCATGCCACAAAGAGGACGCTCATTGTTAACTCAGGCCAGATTGTATCGACCAGTTGAATCCACACCGATGAGCCGTCCTTTAACGGATGGCTGAATGCATTTCCTATGCATAACATCGGGCAACAAAAAGTGAATTGATTGTGAACGTTCTGCAAAAATCATGTCAAACTACTTCTTTTTGTATACAGTCGCTTTGGGGTAAAAAATTATGGATAAACGCAACAGTATAAAAAACAAAGGAAAAACACCATCTGTTGGGTTCATTAGTCTCGGTTGCCCGAAGGCTACTTCAGATTCCGAGCTCATTCTCACGCGGATGCGCGCCGAAGGCTACCTCATTACCGGCAGTTATAAAGAAGCTGATCTGGTGGTGGTGAATACCTGCGGATTTATCGACAGCGCGGTGGCGGAATCGCTGGAGGCTATCGGCGAAGCGCTACAGGAGAATGGCAAGGTCATCGTTACCGGTTGCCTAGGGGCGAAGGGTGATGTGGTCCAGAAAGCGCATCCCAAAGTGCTGGCGGTGACCGGCCCGCATGCCACCGATGAAGTGATGGAGGCGGTGCATCAACATCTGCCGCGACTGCATGACCCCTACAGTGATCTGGTGCCGCCGCAAGGCATCCGTCTTACGCCCAGCCATTTCGCCTATGTGAAAATTTCCGAAGGCTGTAACCACAGTTGTACTTTCTGCATCATCCCGAGTTTGCGAGGTGGCTTGGTGAGTCGCCCGGTGGGCGACGTGATGCAAGAGGCGCAGAATCTGGTGGATGCCGGGGTAAAAGAGTTGCTGGTGATTTCGCAAGACACCAGCGCCTATGGGGTGGATGTGAAATATCGCACGGGCTTCTGGGGAGGTCGTCCGCTGAAGACGCGCATGACTGAGCTTGCCGCCGCGATGGGGGATCTCGGTGCGTGGGTGCGTTTGCATTACGTCTATCCTTATCCGAGCGTGGATGAAGTGATTCCATTGATGGCGGAGGGAAAGATTCTTCCCTACCTCGACATTCCGTTCCAACATGCCAATGAACGTATTCTGAAATTAATGAAGCGTCCGGCCAGCAGCGAGA
>PLYB01000037.1 GCA_003151655.1 Gallionellaceae bacterium
GTACGGCGATGAAAAGCAAATGGTTTGCCGCACTGGAACAGCACGGTGTCGTCATCAGTGCCGACGAAGTTTCGCTCGCGGCACTGCCGTCGTGGATCTCCGCAAGAATGCTTCGGCAGGGACAGTCTGCCGATGCGGATACTTTGGCATTCGTAGCGCAGCGCGTGGAAGGCAATCTGCTTGCCGCATTTCAGGAAATCCAAAAACTCGCGCTGCTGTTTCCTGCCGGCCCGCTTACCTTCGAGCAAGTGAAAGACTCGGTGATGGATGTCGCACGTTACGATGTGTTCAAACTTTCCGAAGCAATGCTGGCGGGCGATGCCGAACGCTATGCACGCATCCTCGATGGCTTGCATGCGGAAGGTACGGCCACGGTATTAATCTTGTGGGCTGTGGCGGAAGATATTCGCACGCTGGCAAAAGTCGCACGTGCCATGCAGCAAAGCGGCAATCTTGCCAATGCATTGCGCGATGCGCGCGTATGGGGTGTGCGGCAAAAACTGGTTGAGCGTGCGGTACGACGTTTCACGCCAGCATTTGCAGAACGCGCTTTGCGCCAAGCCGCACTCATCGACAAACTAATAAAAGGATTGCGCCACGGCGACGTATGGGATGAATTACTGCAACTCGGCGTGCGCTGTGCACGGGCGGGAGCACGATGAACGAACAAGACGTACTGCTGGTTATTACTAACGTGCCGAATCTCGCTGCTGCGGAACGAATCGCCACAGCTCTGGTCGAAGAAGGCGCGGCAGCCTGCGTAAACGTGCTGGCAGAATGCATGTCAATGTATCGCTGGCACGGCAAGATTGAGCGCACCAGCGAGGTGCCGTTGCTCATCAAAACTACACGGGCGGCTTATCCACGCTTGGAAAGCTCGTTGCGCAGCTTGCATCCTTATGAGCTACCGGAAATCATTGCGCTGCCAGTGAGCGCTGGCCTACCGGAATATTTGAACTGGGTCGTACAAGAAACTCAAGTAAGGAAACAAACATGATGCGTCATCTGTTATTGATTTTGCTGCTGGCCATTGCCCCGCTGGCGCAGGCTGATTTATTCTCTTTCGGCAGCAAAAAAACTACTTTCCTGCCGTCCGATCAGGCTTTTGTAGTGGATGTGCATGCTATCGATCAACACACGCTGCTGGCCAGCTTCAACGTCACTCCGGACTATTATTTATATCGCAACAAAATTAACTTCAGCGTTGCCAACGACAAATTCCATATTGCCCGCGTCGATTTGCCCAACGGTGAACCAAAAAACGACCCTAACTTTGGCAAGCTAGAGGTATATCACCAGTCTTTTCAAACCCGAATCCTGCTGGACAAAGTGGATGCAAACATGCCACTGACGCTAAACGCGAGCTATCAGGGTTGCAGCGATAAGGGATTATGCTACCCGCCCATCGACAAGATTTTTAATGTCGATTTTGTGCAAACTCTCAGCGCCACCCCTGCTGCACTCAGCGTTACAAAACCAATTTCGCCCGATAACGACAACACGCAAATCGCCAAACTATTCAAAGGTGGTAGCTTCTGGTTGATCGTGTCGTTTTTCTTCGGTGCCGGTTTGCTGCTTGCGCTCACACCCTGCGTATTCCCGATGATTCCTATTTTGTCCGGCATTATTGTCGGTCACGGGCAGAAGATCACACACATCCATGGTTTTATTTTATCGCTGGCTTATGTATTGGGCATGGCAATTACCTATGCCGTTGTCGGCGTGGCTGCTGGCTATTCCGGCAGCCTGCTCTCGAATGCGTTGCAAACGCCTTGGGTGCTCGGTAGTTTTGCCGCTGTCTTCGTTGTGCTGTCTTTTTCCATGTTTGGCTTTTATGAGTTGCAGATGCCCTCGGCACTGCAAAGCAGACTTACCAACACCAGCAACAAACTGCATGGTGGACATCTCTCCGGCGTGTTCGTGATGGGCGCTCTGTCTGCGATCATCGTCGGGCCGTGCGTCGCGGCCCCCTTGGCTGGCGCACTGCTATATATAAGTGAAACTCACGATGCCGTGCTGGGTGGTACAGCGCTATTCGTGCTGGCTCTGGGAATGGGTGCCCCGCTGCTACTGATCGGCACCTCCGCCGGCGCATTGCTACCCAAGGCCGGAGCATGGATGGAAGGAGTAAAACGTTTCTTCGGCGTACTAATGCTGGCAATGGCGATTTGGATCGTATCGCCGGTCATTTCCGTGACCGTACAAATGTTTTTCTGGGCGGCATTGTTAATTTTCTCGGCAATCTACCTGCATACCCTCGACCCGCTTGGCAAAAACGCGCGAACCCTGACCATACTAAGCAAAGGACTCGGTGTCCTCTCGCTGATGCTAGCTGTAACTTTCTTGATTGGCGCATTCTCCGGCGCACGCGATATTTTGCACCCGCTTGAGAATATCGTTCACAGCTCCAATGAAGCCCCCGCAAAGCTTAAGTTTACGCGCATAAAAAGTGCGGCAGAACTGGATGCCCACATCGCCCAAGCGCAAGGGCGGGTCGTAATGCTGGATTTCTATGCCGATTGGTGTGTGTCGTGCAAGGAAATGGAGCGCAACACTTTTTCCGATGCCAAGGTGCAGGGTCGGCTGAAAAATACTATCCTGCTGCAAGCCGATGTCACCGCCAACAGCGAGGACGACAAAGCGCTGCTGGCGCGCTATCAACTATTCGGCCCACCCGCCATTTTGTTCTATGACAAGCAAGGCAAGGAACTGACCGATTTCCGCGTGACGGGTTATCAGGACGCCGCACAATTCTTGCAGTCGCTGCAAAGTGCGGGACTATAAATCAAGGAAACCATGTCCGACCTTAACGACCCCAGAGTCTTTTTCGCCGCCGAACGGACGCTGCTTGCCTGGAATCGCACCAGCCTTTCCCTGATGGCATTCGGTTTCGT
>PLYB01000026.1 GCA_003151655.1 Gallionellaceae bacterium
GGCAACAGTTGTGCCGCGACGGGCGCAGAAAGATTCACCGGCATAAAAAACTTCCTTTAATTAATAACGACCGTGAGTACGGTGAATGTAGTTACTCATTTCGACTGATTGTGTGTTCATACGGCGCACGATGCCATGCACATGGCGCACGATACCGCGCATTACGTAATACACGATGGCGGGCTGCGAGTTCAGCAAAGATTCAAAATGAGAACGCTCCAGCACCAGCACTTTGCTGTCGGTCTTGGCAACGATAGTCGCGCTAATTTGCATCACATTGCCGCCGACAAAACCGATGATTCCGGCGAGATCGCCCATCTGCAACATATGCAGAGTCATGTGCTCACCATTGGTGGCGGCGGTCGCTTCCACATCACCGCTACCCAGAATCAACAACGAATCTTTCAGCTCGGTATCACCCACTTGCAGGATAAAATCACCCGCTTTGTAGTTGCGCACAGTAATCAAACTTGCCAGAAGCTCGATCTCTGAATCGCGCAGTTCCTCAGTCAAAGTGGAGTTTCGCAAAGCTGTTATTACTAATTCATTCGTTACCATTAAATCTCTCCCTTTTTTCACTAGGTAGTTTCAATCCAATATTTTCAGCTCAATTTCCCGTGGCACTGCTTGTATTTTTTCCCCGATCCGCACGGACAGGGATCATTACGCCCGACCTTTTCAGCGGTACGCACAAAGGGCTTTGCTTCAGCCTCAGCCGGTGTATCTGTTGCCAATGCCTCTTCGTAATCGGCGTGATGATACTGCACATTTTCCGGCGNNATGAATACCCTGACGCAAATGATCCAAAGCCGCCAAGTGCTCGCGCCAATGCGTATCCAAACTGCCCAGCATCACGATACGTTCATAGCCGTGCATGACTTCGGCACCCACCGGTTCAACCTTGGCCTGATATTGTGTTTGTGCAGCTTCTACCACGCGCTTGCACAGACCGGCCTCATCCAGTTGCTTGTCTTGCGCCAACCATTCCGCTACGGGCAGATGCAATTGAAATTCTGCCGCAAAGGCTTTTTCCAGTCCCGGCGCATCCCATTGCTCTTCCATGCTGCCGGGAGGAATATATGCGGCAATCATGTCGGACAATACGCCCTCGCGCATCGCACTGATTGTTTCGGAAATGTCATCGCTTTCCAGCAATTCGTTACGCTGCTGGTAAATCACCTTGCGCTGATCGTTGGCAACGTCGTCGTATTCCAGAATCTGTTTGCGCATATCAAAGTTGCGCGCTTCGACTTTACGCTGCGCATTCTCGATGGCTCGCGTTACCCAAACATGTTCAATCGCCTCGCCTTCCGGCAGCTTGAATTTGTTCATGATCGCGGAAACGCGATCCGAGGCAAAGATGCGCAACAGCGGATCTTCCAACGACAGGTAGAAGCGGCTGGAACCCGGGTCACCCTGGCGTCCAGCGCGTCCGCGCAACTGGTTATCCACGCGCCGTGATTCGTGGCGCTCGGTACCAATGATGTGCAAACCGCCGCTGGCAACCACTTGCTCGTGAATCGGCTGCCACTCGGCACGCAGTTGCGCTACGCGCTGTTCACGGGTGGACGCATCCAGACTCTCGTCCATGCGCACCAATTCGATAGGCTTCTCCACATTGCCGCCCAGCACGATGTCGGTTCCGCGTCCCGCCATGTTGGTGGCGATGGTGATCATCTTGGGACTGCCCGCCTGCGCGATAATTTCCGCCTCGCGCGCATGTTGCTTGGCATTCAACACCTGATGCGGCAACTTTTCTTTTTCCAACAACTTCGACAGCAGCTCGGAAGTTTCAATGGAGGTCGTACCCACCAATACCGGCTGACCGCGTTCATAGCAGTCGCGCACGTCGGCAATCACCGCCACATATTTTTCATTGGTCGACAGGTAAACCTTGTCCATCAAATCCTTGCGCACGGTCAAACGGTGCGGTGGAATGATGACGGTTTCCAGATTGTAGATCGACTGAAATTCGTAAGCTTCGGTATCCGCCGTTCCGGTCATACCGGACAGCTTGTTGTACATGCGGAAATAATTCTGGAAAGTGATCGATGCCAGCGTCTGGTTTTCTTTCTGGATCGGCACGCCTTCTTTCGCCTCAACCGCCTGATGCAAACCATCCGACCAGCGCCGACCGGACATCAAACGCCCGGTGAATTCGTCCACGATGATCACTTCGCCGTCTTGCACGACATAGTGTTGATCCAGGTGATACAGCACGTGTGCGCGCAACGCCGCATACAAATGATGAATCAAAGTGATATTGGCCGGATCGTACAGGCTGCCACCGGCAGGCAATAGCCCCGCCCGCGCGAGCAATTGTTCAGCGTGCTCGTGCCCCGCTTCACTCAACAGTATCTGGTGATTCTTCTCATCAACGCTGTAGTCACCCTCGCCTTCTTCCACCATCTGGCGGGTCAAACTCGGCACCAGCTTGTTCATGTGCAAATACACATCGAGATTATCTTCAGCTTGCCCGGAAATGATCAGTGGCGTGCGCGCCTCATCGATCAAAATGGAGTCGACCTCGTCGACAATCGCATAGTTCAGGCCCCGCTGGACCCGGTCTGCGACTTCGTACTTCATATTGTCGCGCAGATAATCGAAGCCGAATTCGTTGT
>PLYB01000239.1 GCA_003151655.1 Gallionellaceae bacterium
AATTTCCTCGTCATCGCCTACAAGCAGATGCGCGAGATCGAGGTGGAAATCAACCGCCGCCGGGGAGAACTGCACCTGGGCAGCGAGATTCCGCTGACTAATTTCCGTGGCATCGAGCTGCGCAATTTTCCGGCTGAGATTGCGCGCCTGTCACTCATTATTGCTGAATTCCAGTGCGACGTGCTGTATCGCGGGCAGAAGGATGCGCTGGCAGCGTTTCTGCCACTGGATGCGCAAAACTGGATTGTTTGCGGCAATGCGCTGCGGCTAGATTGGTTGGCAGTCTGCCCGCCGACCGGGACGGGGGTGAAGCTAGTAGGTGATGACCTGTTCAACACGCCGCTGGATCAGGCGGAAATCGACTTCGCTAACGAAAGTGGTGAGACCTATATCTGTGGCAATCCACCTTATGTTGGCAGTAAGAAGCAATCAACTGAGCAAAAAACCGATTTAGAGGCTATCTTCGCCAAGCGCGCCAAGAATTGGAAGTCGCTTGATTATGTGGCTGGATGGTTCATGAAAGCTGCCGACTACGGCACAAAAACCAATTCAGCGGCAGCCTTTGTATCTACCAACTCGATTTGCCAAGGTCAGCAAGTATCTATTCTGTGGCCGCTAATTGCCGATACGAAACACGAAATCATCTTCGCGCATTCGTCGTTCAAGTGGCGAATTTGGCGAGCCACAACGCTGGAGTAACGGTAGTGATTGTGTCGATTTCTACGAACGCAGGAAAAGATCGAAAACTTTTCTCAATTTCTGAGGATGGTTCGTCTGTTGTAAAGCTGGTGGACAACATTAACCCGTATTTGGTGCATGGCCCCAACACTCTTATTGCGCCTAGGGCAATTCCAATTTCTCAGATTCCTGAAATGTCGCGCGGTAACTCACCGACTGATGGAGGGAACCTTCTGCTAGAACGATTTGAGCTTCCATCGCTACATTTGAGTGATCGAAAAATTAATAACTTCATACGACCGTTCTATGGAGCAGATGAGATAATTTCTGACGTGGGGCGGCTTTGTATTTGGATTGATGATAAGGACGTAGAACTTGCGCTCGAAGCGGATACGATCCGAGATAGGGTGCAGCGTGTTTGCGACTTCCGTCTAAACAGCACTAAAGCTGCAACGCGGCCTCACAGATTCGACGAGAGAAAGCCGCTACCAAAATCACGCGTCCTTGTTGTTCCCATCCGAAGTTCAGAAAATAGGCCATATCTTCCAGTTGGCTTCCTAGAGCCAGATACGGTAATAGCTAACACAGCATTTGCAATCGTGGATACCTGAGCATGGAGTTTTTGCCGTGAGCATTTACGGCTTAACATCACATTCGAGAGAGACTGCGTAAAACAAATCAAAGGCAAGGCGTGGGAATTGTGGGGAGCGCGGCACGGTGAAACTATTGCCAACTCTGACTGACCGCTATCGGGCAGCGCGATTTTGACATTGACTGTCGCTTAGGGGTTATCAACTGCCCGTTTGTAGACACTAACACTTTTGTCCGCTGTACCTCCGAGAGCAGCCGCTCAAAATAATAAAACTCAATAAAGTGTTTTTTCGAGACTATTTTTATAGACCTAAAAACCTGCCTATAATTTAAGCGTTTTCATGTCACCAACGCTATTTACGGACATAGCCTTCTATTTCATTGTAGGTGCATTCCATGCACCATGGTGCGTCAGACAGGTCATCACTTTAGGCACTAAGCCGAGCGACCAGACGGGCGAATATCAAACATAACTTACGGTTTCGTTTCTTTGAGCATCCACATAACACCGACAAAAGAATCCTGCGCTTCAGTATGCAAGGCGGCAAGCAGATTATCCAAATGCCTGCTGTTGTGAGTCGAGTTGCGCGCAAAAGTTTGGAACAGTTGGATGACCAGTTGTTCGTTTAATCCCTTATGCTTGGCGGCCATACCAACCAGCAATACCTGGACGATGGAAAGATTGCCCACCAGCTCACGGTATAGATCCAGATATGATGCACGGGTGAAAGGAAGCAAGCGGTTGATGATTTGATTTACCAGATAGTTTTCGAAGATATATTCTTTGTCCTGGAAAAATGGCTTATAAAAGGCTTGGTAACTTTGCATGTACTTGTGCATCATGTCGCCATTTTCTGCGGCTGCATCTTTGTCCGCGCCAAGTCCTTCGAACGCGGCTTGCAAACATTCCTTGAAGCGGCTTGAAGCTTTTTCCAATAATTGTGAACTGAGCCGGGCCACGATTTCAAGTTTGCGCGAAATGTCAGATTCGATCTGCGTAAACTGAGCCTCTATTTTTTCAGGATGCGCAAGCATACCGACAAAAGATTCTAGCGTAGGAAGCAGTTCCGAGGCATGCGAGAATTGCTCGGCATAGAGGATATGATCCACTTCTTCCAGCAAAAAACCCAATAACATGACACGCGCTCCCAGACTGATTTCGCGAAATTGCAAAATTGCGATGATGACTGCACGGAAGTCATTCAATACGGTGATTTGTAACGGGTCGCCTTCAGATTTTGAAGGGAAGCGATAAGAGGTGAATGGCTTTCCATCAATCGCAGGCTCGGCTGCAATCAAATCAAATTGCATCGGCTCAGGGTTCAACAAAATTAGTCGTGCCGCCTCCGGGCAAGAGATACCAAGGGATCGCTCGCGCTGGGCACCGAATTGATTGAGGTAGCGGGGATAAAGTCGGCAGGTGTCGCTGAGTGCCTCTGCGCCCATGAAGTGATGAATCGCACAAAGTTTATCTTCTTGCAGAAAATGGCAGTCACCGTCAGGTTTCATTTTCATAAGGCCGAAATTATTACCCTCGTCGGCACTGGGCAAGGTGTTCTTGCTCACGGCAAGTTTAAATAACGGCGCTAATTCAGGCTGCGTACTTTGCTGATATTTTTGGTAGGTGTCGTGATCGATAGTTACATTCCACCAGCCGCTACAACACGTATCTTCACAGGTCGGACCGATGCAATTGAACTTTGAGTAGTAGTCCGGGACAGTGATGTTTTGCATAATCTCTATGGACTCCTTTATTGGAATTTTGAATCATACCAGCGCGTAAACATGCTGGCATATGCCTCTTCCAGGGCGTGTGCAAGTCCGTGGGCATCACATAGCGGGCTGCGCGCCATGGTATCGCGTTGCGAGGATCGAAGCTGTTTTCGCAACTCGACATTTCTTGCGAGGCTGATCACTTTTTCGATGTACTCCGCTTCAGAGCGGGCGATCCATTCGCTGTGTCCAACGGCGTTTAACAATGATGCGGCGAAGCGGGAACCGACGTGCTCTCCCAACAAATGTATGACGGGCACGCCCATCCACAAGGCATCGCAGGTCGAGGTTCCGCCGCCATGTCCGCCCACCGGGTCGAGCGCGATGTCCAGACGATCATGCTGCGCCATATAATCGAGCCAGTCGGTACCGGGTTGCAGGTCGATACGATCCGCAGCGATGCCATGTGCGGCAAGTTCTGTGAGCACGCGTTGCTGATTGCCGCTGTCGGCAAGCTCTTTGTTTTTAAGTAGCAAACGACTTTCCGGTAACGCTTGAAGTATTTGCGCCCATAACCGCAAGGTAAGGGGCGTGATCTTGCCCAGATTATTGAAGCTGCCCAGCCAGATAGTTCCATCGTTTGAAGGATGCCAGTTCGAAGCCGGAGCATCGGTGATGGTTTTGTAAGAAAGCCATGTGCGCGGGAGTCGCCAAACTTGTTCGCTGAACTGCTCATCCAATTCCGGCGGGGTCAGCATCTCATCGCCGATCCAGTAGTCCATTTCCGTCAAGCCGGTACTGGCAAAATACAGATAAGTCGCCTGCACGGGAGCCGCGCGGCGTGCGAATACGCCGAGGCGATTGTGCGCCGAGTGCGCGGAGAGGTCGATCAGCACGTCCAGTTGATCTGCCTCCATGCGTGTGCACACTTCCACATCGGACAGAGCGGCAATCGGTATCCAGTGATCCACCAGTGTGTTCAAGCGCTCCGTGACGGTATCGCGAAAACGATTATTCGAATACGCAAATAGTTCTATTCGCGCACTATCATTTTGGGCAAATATCTGTTCGATGAAATAGCTGACGGCATGTTTGCGAAAATCCCCCGACACATAGCCCACTTTTAATCGCCTGCCGGAAAGAGGCAAACGTGCGAATGTTTTTTCGCGTGCGGCTTGTCTGATTGCGGCTGGCACACAGGCGAGTTCCCAGCCGCGCGCCTGTGTCAGATATTCCGCCGCAGAAGTTTCGGCGTGGTAGCTCTGCAGAAAGAGCAGATTGCTATAAGCGTTGGCATAATCAGGTTTGATCGCCAGTGCTTTTTGGTAACATTCGACCGCTTCCGGCAAGCGACCCTGCGCGCGCAGAGCATTGCCTAAGTTGCAGTAGCCTTCGACAAAATTCGGTTGCAGTTCAAGTGTCCGGCGATAACTTGCAATCGCGTCATCGAGTTTGTTTTGTGCCTGTAAGGCAATGCCCAAATTGTAATGGGCTTCGCCAAAGTCGGGACTGATTGCAATGGCGCGTTGATAACTTGCCACGGCATCGTCGAATTTGTTCTGCGCCAGCAGCAGCGCGCCGAGATTGCAGTGCGCCTGCGCATAGTCTGGAAAAAGAGCGATCGCATGCCGATAACTTTCGCTGGCCACCTCAAGCTTGCCTTGTGCGCCTAGTGCCGTGCCCAGATTGAAATGCATCTCGGCAAGGTTGGGGGCAATAGCTATTGCCTGATGGTAGCAGGCAACAGCCTGATCCAGTTCGCCCAGCGCTCGCAAGGTGTGCCCCAGATTACTATGCGACTCAAGATGATTGGGAGCCAATGAAATAGCTGCGCGATAACTGGCAACCGCTGCCGCTAATTCACCCTTTGCCTGCAAGGCATGGCCGAGGTTGTAGTGAAACACGGTATTGTTTGCTTCGATGGTGAGCGCTTGGCGAAAGCATGCGATAGCTTCGTCAGATTTGCCCTGCGCCTGAAGCACTGTGCCGAGATTACAGTGGTAGTTCGGTGAGTTCGGACTGAGGCTTATCGCCCGATTTATAAGTTCGACAGCCAGTGGCTGGTCGCCTATCTGGTGGGCAAGCATGCCGAGTAAGTGCAGCGCATCGGGATGATCCGGGTTTGCCTGAAGCGCCTGCTGATAGGCTTCGTTAGCCTGCTCCAGTCGTCCCGCTTGATGGTGAACCAGTCCGATTTGCACGGACTGATCCGCTGTTGGAGTCGCCGCATCAACTTGAGACTCGCGAAGCGAGACCTTGTCCCTCTCTCCCTCCGGGGGAGAGCTGGAGAGGGGGAAACGGGCTGCGGAGTGTTTGCCCATACAACATTTTTTATACTTCTTGCCGCTTCCGCACGAGCACAGCTCGTTGCGCTGCTGAACGCTCATTGCTTCTTTTCAGAGCGACTCAGTGTAGCTTGCATATTTCTTTCCAAAGATCGAATTGAGCCGCCGGCAAGATGGTGGAACGAAACCTGTAACTCATCCCCAATCTTTACTTCGATGGGATGAGGCAGCGGCAGCACGAGGTAATCGATCAGCCAGTCGATGGTGGCCGATTTTGTCGGATCAATGGCAAGAATATTTTTGGTGATAAAGCGCAGGGCATTTACCAAACCGTCTTGCTCAATTATAAAACTTCCTTGCCAGGCGATCTCTTGCGATGTCGGCTGGGTAAAATCCAGAACGCTATAGACTTCGGTCTTGGCTAACTCTATTGCTCCGGGATGCTCGGCGAACACCCGTTGAAACTGGATGATCGGCGCGTGGAAGCCGGAAAAGTTGTAGTCTTGTTGCATGGGCTGCACCGCCATGACCACTGCCGTGGGAATAAATACCGGCAGCTTGTCGCCGAAGCGTTGTCGATAGCGAGCTTTGAAAGATTCGATTACTGCCACCTGTTTTTCGCGCAGCATGGCGACATGAATCATTTCGCAGATGACGACATCCACCGGCTCCGGTGGCAGATATTCGAACGCATCGGCATGAATGACCTCTACCTTGTGTCCGTTGGCATTGAGCGCCAGCAAACGGCGGGACTCGGCAACCATATCGGGATTAAATTCAACGCACCATACTTTGCTGGCCTTTGCCGCCGCGAGACACGAAAGCACTCCCGTGCCGCCGCCGAGCTCCAGCACTTTGGCACCTTCGAAAACGGTAAAATCGATGGCCTCTTTAAAGTTGTCCATGCGATTCTTATCCGTCAACATATTGTGATGGTAGTGCAAAGGGATAAATTGTCCCAGGTAATGGTTCTCGGCCTCGTCCTCGTGCAGGGTTTGCATGGTGTTACTCCGTTTGAATTTATTCTGTAGTGCTACCTTATTGCTGCATGTGAGTCACATAACGCTGTAACAAATTGGTTGCATCGCCATCCGGCTTGACGAACGCGCAACCGGCGCGGCGTGCTTTTTTTCCGTTTCTACCAATAACGTAAAATTCGCTCCTCACCTCAACTGTGGCCGTTATGGTACCAATCTCGGGCAACTGAATTTCACAATTCTGGTAAGTGAGTCCGGGAACCAAATTCAGTTCAGTATCCGGGACTGCAAGTGAAAGTCCACCCACGCTGATGTCCAAAATAGTTGCCTCATGTTTAAAACTTCTCAGGCTTGCCGTTGGCTTAAAAACACACTTGAGCGGGTTTTCCCCTCCTGCATCAAGACGGAAAGCATCCCGGCGTTGTAAACGCAGTAGCTTTGGTGGATACGCTAAAAATATAGCATTACTTCCGTTGTAAATGTCCAACAGCGCCTCGGTTGCGGCGAATTGTACTTTAGCTTGATTGTGGGCGCTGACGAAAATGATATTGTTGCTGCAAAGAATGCTGCGGTTATCCGTCCGATTAGTAGGAGGATCAATCCAGATGCCGTCCTCCGTCACGCCGAGCAGCATAGTCAAAGCGAAGCTCTCATCTTCGTCGTAATACAGCACAGCGCGGGTATTGCGCGCATAAATTGTACGCAAGATATGCTTTATTTCGTTTCTTGAATAAATAGAAAATTCCCTGTCTTCATCTTCTGAAAACACTTCTATTTTGAGTGGAATTGCTTTTTCTTTTACCATGGTAAAGCCGCGCTCCAGATGTGTTTTACCGAAATCACTCGCTTTTGACGGCTTGTAACTGGCTATATTCTATCTGGGGCTAGCGGAATTAATGCCGGGAATAGAGGGGGTTTCCTTGTGTTCCAAACGGTATATCCAGGCCAGCAGCTCCGCCACGGCAAGATAGAGTTGCGGGGGAATATGCTCATCCAACTCGACCTGCATCAGCAAACCAACCAGATCAGCCGATTCATGCACGAAAATGCCATGCTCTTTTGCACGGTCGATGATGGCTTGCGCGATAATACCGCGTCCCCGCGCAACCACCTTGGGAGCGGAGTCTCCGTTTTGGTAGGCGAGTGCAACCGCCATCTGGCGTGTATCAGGACTCGCCATGAGGTGCCACCAAGGTACTTGAAACAACGATGCCACGCTCAGCGAGTGCAGCGGTCAATTGCGAACTTGCGCTGCCAAAGATTGTGCGGGTTTTTTCTCCAGACGCATCAAGGGTAATGCTCAAACCATTACTGCTGAAACGCAACATCGCAGCTACTTCGCCCAGATGGGGCAGATCAAGGCGAACTTGGGTAGCCCATTGTTTGCCCGATTCTTCGTAACCCGCCGCGCTCTTGCGGGGCGACTCTTCGTGAATCTCCCAGTCCATGCGCTGGTTCGGCCAGGCAAGTCCCTGCCAAAATACCTGGCGTGTTTCCAGCGCATTCAATTGCTGCTGAACCAGAGGTTGCAACTGGCTCGAAATGGATGCCGGGCTTTCATGCTGTGCCACACTGGCACTGCTTGCATTACTTGCGCCTTCGGCCATCGCTCTTGCAGAGAGCGTCAATTGATTCTGTGGCTCTTGTAGCAATTGCGCTGTACTGCGCGCACCCGTAAGCCACTGCGCCTGATGTGCTTCGTAAAACAGGCCGCTCTGGCTCAGCGAATCCTGTAACTTGCCGGCCAAGGCGGTGGTGTCTGGCGAGGCCGTGGTTATTGTTACCAAAGGCTCGTTGTGAATCGCACTCACGTAGGCTTTTTCCTGCGGCTTTTGCGAAAGCGCCGAGAGCAACAAAGAGGTGGTGCTTAAAGTTTCCGGTGCCGACAACGGGTTGGCTAATGCCGCCAGACTAAAAGTGAGGCGGGGCTGTATGGATAAAACTTGCAACTCGACTACGTCACCGCTTTTAAGATTTTCCGGCAGTTGCATGTGCAGCATTTGTTCGAGCACACGAACTTTAAATACCCCGGCACTTACCTGCGACTGGATCGTCCCCTGGACTTTCTGGCCGAGTTCAAATCCGCCCTTGCCGCTGGTGTCCTTGTCCGGCTGCGGGGTGATCGGTATTCTTTCGTTAAGTGAAAGAGCCCTGAGTGTATTTAGAACGTCGGTGGGGAGCATTCGGGAACCTCTAAAAATCCAATTTTCGTTGCTATGCGGCGTTGCTTACAAAAAATTACTTCTTACATATAGGCATATGCTGCGGCGCAATTTTTTGNNGCGCCTTGCCTAGCTTAGAAAATTGAATTTTTAGAGGCTCCCTTTCGTGGGCAGTCATTAATTAGAAACCAAACCCTTAACTAGCGACTAGTAATTCGCCCCTGCCGTATAGGCTTTCTGCAAACGGTCTTCACTACGGGCGGAGTCCATGATGCGCTGCAATTGAGCCATCCACGGCTCCATTTTGCTGCGAATGACGGCATCGTCAGCCAGGATTTTCTTAATTAAGGCAACCTTGCGTAAGCGAGTTGCTTCATCAATCGGTGCCAGATCTAATGTTCTCAGTTCTGCGACCTGGGCAGTTGATTGCTCTTCCAGTTCAATCAGCGTATCCCATTCATCTTGAACTGCCGCCTCGCGCATTTTTGCGGTAATCGCGGCAAGAGCCTCATATTTTTCAATGACGACGCTCATTCCTTACATCCTTCCATATACCAGTGTCGTTTTTTCAACGGGTTGCTGCGGGGCGCTAACCTGTGGCTGCGGGCGCGGTGCCGGTTGCCGTATACTTTCCCAGGCTCCTCTCAACTCCAACAGCAAGGTGCTCACCTCATCCAGAATTGCGGTATCGTTTTTCATGTTGGCTTGCAATAGCCGCTGAATCATGTAGCTGTAAAGGTCTGACAAGTTCACGGCCAACTCACCGCCCACTTTCACATCCAGACTGGCTTTCAGTCCATCATTGATGATGGAGATGGCCTGGCTGATGGACTTGCCTTTGGCTGAGACTTCTTTGCGCAACATCTGATTTTTTGCCGATGCGATCGACAACAACGCACCTTGATAAAGCATCAAAATCAGTTTGTGCGGATCCGATGAATGCGCTTTAGATTCGATGGCGATATTTGAGTAGGCTTTTACTGCCGCGTTCATATTCATTTTGTTCTCCGCTTACATTTTGGCAAGCTGCTGGGAAAGATAAGTACTGGTTGAATTCATGTTGCTTAGTGTAGCGTCAAGTTTTGTATATTGTCTGCGATAACGATCTTCAACCGAAACCAAGCGAGTATTTATCGTATCACGCTCTTTGTCTAGCCCCCTTACAGACGTATTGAGACCATTCAATCGTCCGGTAAGTATGCCATTATTACTCAGCGCGAGATTGATGTACTCGTTGAGCTTGTGGGCGTAGCCTTCGGTGTAATTGACCGAACCTCTTTCCCCGAGCGAGCCGCCGGCAATCTGAACCTGCAATCCAGCCGACTTGCCTGTTTTTGCGGTCAGCAATTGACCTTTACCCTCGGCTGGAACACCATCAATCATACCGCTAACATCCGTCCCTTTGGTTGTGGTTGCCGAGCCCATAAAGTCCGATACAGAAGTGCCCGCGCCGTTCGACAAGCTCACGCTTGATGCCGCTCCATAGCTGTTGGAGTTGACGACCAAAGAGCCGTGATCGTCAACGGTAACCAAGACTGATTTTCCTTTGACAGACAGGTTGCTTGAAGCATTAATTTCAGATTGCAGCATCGTCGCCAATTGCGTCGCGGAATACAATCCTGCGGTAAGCGAAACAGACGCCTTTACGCCATCGACATCTACTTTTACTGAAGTGCCTTTTTCGATGGTTGTCGAGCCTGAATTCAAATTCCTCCGTCCTACACTGCTGCCTTGTGTGGCAGTGGTTGAAACGGAAACTGCATAACTGCCCGGCACGGTGGCGGCACCGGTAGACTTGAAGTTCACCATTTCATCGGTAGTTTTGCCGATAGCGGCGAACAGTCCGGCCACTTCATTGAAGTGAGTGTTGAGCGCCGCACCGAATTTGGCAGAGTCGATACCCAGCGAGCCATTAGCTTGCCTGCTCACACCAATCTGCGACAGTGTTGTCAGTGAACCTGCCGGAGAACTGAGAGGCGTGGTTAATATCGCGTCTATCTGCGAATCCAGTGAGCGCATGGCAGAATCACCCTGCAGAGCCGCCCCTTTCTTCGTAGCCGGATTATAAGCAGTCAACTCCGTAATCATTTTCTTCAATTCGTTATATGATTTTACAAAGTCTTCTACCGAGGTTTTAACTGTTGCTATATCGCGGGCAACATCTATTGATCCCGTCGAGCCGGAGGGCTTGAGCAACGTGAGAGTGATACCCGGAATGACATCATTAATCACATTGCCGGGCTTGCTCACTCGGATGCCATCGATTACCAGAGACGCGTCTTTGGCCGCCATGATTTCCGACAGGTTTTGTGTGCCGGTAGGATCTTGGCTGAGCAGCCTGGTCAGCGCGGCATCGCCCCCGCCGACAACGATTCTTATGTTGCTATTCGCCCCGGGCGTATCCGCATTTAATAGCAGCCGATATGGTGCACTGGTGCCATCATTGACGACACTAGCGGTAACGCCGATTTTAGCGGAATTGATTGCGTCGCGAATACCTTCCAGAGAATTATTGGAATCATCAATAGCTATCGTTTTGGCTCCGGATGCGGAACTGGTATTTAGTGTGAGTCCTTTGCCTTCTTCGCCGGAATCAGTGGTCAGAAAGTGGGTGGTGTCGATAATCGCCGCCACTTTTGTGCCCTCCGGGAAACCATTGCCGGAGACCGGATCTCCGATCGACATTCCGGTAGTACTGGCTACCGTTACGCTGGAGTTGGTGCTTGCTTGAGTGCCGAGTTGGGCAGCAGATAATCCAGTCTGGCTTGACAGGGTTTCAAGCGTCTTGGCCGCAGCAACCGAATCTGTGGCTTTGCCTGTAATGCCAAAGCTAATGTGCTTTCCGCCGGCATCGGACTTGATGACTACCTTGCCGTTGGCTGCAGTAATCGTTCCCGCAGTACCACCGGACTCAACATAGGCCGCATCCAAAGCCTCGGCGATATTCATCGCCCTGTGTAACGGGCTGTCTTCATCCAGCAGATTAATCCTGCCAACTTCAACCCCGTTAACCGTTAGCGTACCCGATGGAATCGTTCCCGAGCTATTGGCATCCGGTACCAGCGTGGTTGTGTCGGATAAAGAGATCGTGGCTCCGGGCTTACCGGGGATCAAGTGGTTGCTTATCGTCGCATCGTTGAGCATGCTGGCTTTGTATTTTCCCAAGTTCGGCTTGAACTCGCCGCCGGAAACGGTGCCCAAATCGAAAGTCAGCGTGCCCTTACCAATGGCAGTGGTGTTGCTGGCAATCCCCGGCGCAGCTAGACGCTGCCCCTGAGCCAGATTGAGAACATCAATTGAATGACGCCCGACAGATGCAGAGTTGGTTGCAGTTACCGTAAATGAACCCGGGTCAGATGATGTCGCGTTATTTGCTTGAAATTTGCTGGTGCTGTCCAATCCGTGCAGCGTTGTTTGAAACGAGGACAACGCGCCTTTCACTTGACCGAAGGCTGAAATTTTGGACTGGTAGCTTGCTTCTTTGACTTTAAGGGCGTTAAGCGGCTTCTGCTCGACAGCCATTAACTTGCCGACGAGTCCATTCACATCTATGTTAGTACCTGATGACCCTGCACCATTCGCACCAGAAACTGCCATGATCGTTCCTCTTTAAGCCTTCTGTTTGAGCAACAAGCCTTGTTGAATCTCTCCGATAGCTTTGGCAATGGCTATCGCTTCCTTTGACGGGTACTGCTTGATCACTTCGCCCGTCGTTGAATCCATCAGTTTAACCACGGTATGATCGGTATCCGGATCTATACTAAAAGCGAGACTAGCGCCGTTTTCCTTCATCGATTGATTCAACTCACGTACCGTACTTTCTAATTGTGCCACACTGGGACGAGAGGCATCTACCTGTTCTGGTTGTGGTGTTGGATTGTACTCTGCTCTTACGGAGGAGACTGCTACCACCCCTCCATCACTTGTGCGCCACATCGAGCCCACTGAGCTGGTTATATTTTGAATTTGCATTTTATGCTCCTTCTCTTTTCTTTCTGACTTTCTCTGCCGACAATTTTACCCGTCGGCAGAGTAGCCATGCTCTACGCTAGCCTTAACGCAACAGAGTCAGCACGCTGTTAGGCGATTGGTTCGCCTGAGCCAACATCGCCGTACCTGCTTGTTGCAGAATTTGCGCGCGGGTCAAGCTGGCGGTTTCCGCAGCGTAGTCGGTGTCCATGATGCGGCTGCGTGCAGCAGTCTGGTTTTCCGAGGCGATCTGCAAGTTGTTGATCACCGACTCGAAGCGTGACTGTACCGAACCGAACAGGGCGCGGGCCGAGGCTACGTTGGCGATGTCCGCATCCAACTTGGAGATTTCTGCCTGAGCGGAAGCCGACGAGTCGCCCAGCGAAACCGAGGTCGGGGCGATGGCAGCAGGCGTGGATACAGTAAAACTGTCAACTCCTGCAGTACTATTCGCACCGATTTGGAATACCTGATT
>PLYB01000041.1 GCA_003151655.1 Gallionellaceae bacterium
CTGACTAATATCGGGTGGCGGGATTCGCCAGCAGCTTGCGCGCCTCAAATGCCCGTTCACGCGCGTCCTTGAGATTTATCAACGGGTATTTGCCGATACTCAGCGTTTTTTCCTTGCCGCCGAATCGGTAGCGGAACCACCAGACCCGCGTCCCATTATCTTTAACAACCAGTGTTAGCCCTTCGCCGTCCGCATGTTTGCCCACATCAGCGGCCTGTACAGCCTTGTCGCTCAGTTTTCCCATGGCATGCCCCTATCCGGTTAATGGCTAGGGCTTATTCTACCGATACCCACAGCAAAAATCCAACGATACCCACAGTTATACCCGCATAAATGGCGAACACCTTAAGACTTTTACGGACGATTGCGAACTTATGAGAAAATGTAACTATTTATTATTTAATGATAATTAATGGCGCAGATGACAAAAAAGCCCGCAGAAGCGCGGGCTTGATTTTACGGACTGGAGCGGGCGATGGGAATCGAACCCACGGCTCTAGCTTGGGAAGCTAGGGTATTACCATTATACGACGCCCGCATCGTGTAAAATGAATGTTACCTTAACTCGGCAAGAATTTGAAAGTGATTTCAGTCTCAATCAACGGCGAAGCGCGCCATTTCGATATTTCTGTCAGCGTCGCTACACTGCTCGAACAGATGCAACTGGGCGGTAAGCGCATCGCGCTGGAACGCAACGGAGAGATCGTACCGCGCAGCCAATTTACTCAACAAATGCTGTCTGACGGCGATCGGCTGGAAATTGTCGTCGCGGTCGGCGGCGGCTAGCCATACTCAAACATCAGGAACACAGACAATGAATGACAAATTAGTTATTGCCGGGAAGGCGTATTCTTCGCGCCTGCTGGTCGGCACCGGCAAGTACAAGGATTTTGCAGAAACCAAGGCGGCCATCGAGGCCAGCGGCGCGGAGATCATCACCATTGCAATCCGTCGCAGCAATATCGGGCAGAACCCGAACGAACCCAGTCTGCTGGAAATCCTGCCACCGTCGAAATACACGCTGCTGCCTAACACCGCCGGATGCTATACGGCTGACGACGCGGTGCGCACCCTGCGTCTGGCGCGCGAGTTGCTGGATGGGCACAGCCTGGTCAAGCTGGAAGTGTTGGGCGATCCGCAATCGCTGTATCCCAATGTGGTGGAAACCATCGCTGCAGCGAAGACCCTGGTGGCAGAAGGCTTTCAGGTGATGGTGTACACCTCGGACGACCCCATCATCGCCAAACAATTGGAGGACATCGGTTGCGTCGCCATCATGCCGCTTGCCTCGCTGATCGGTTCAGGCATGGGCATCCTCAACCCGTGGAATCTGCAACTCATCATGGATCGCGTGCAAGTGCCGGTGATCGTGGATGCGGGAGTAGGCACGGCATCTGATGCCGCCATCGCAATGGAATTGGGTTGCCACGGCGTACTGATGAACACCGCCATCGCGGCCGCGCAAAAACCGGTATTGATGGCCTCGGCCATGAAGCAAGCGGTGGAAGCCGGACGCTCGGCGTTTCTGGCCGGACGCATGCCGCGCAAGTTGTATAGCGCTGCGCCCAGCTCGCCGACAGCAGGCATTATTGCCTCGACACGCAGTTAAATTCCATCCTTCTTGCGAGGGGCTAGTGCGGGGGTAGGAACTGTGATGTTCCAGAATTTTACCCCCATCCTAACCTTCCCCCTGAGAAGGGGAAGGGACTAATAGTTGCGGAGATTTCAACTGATACAATGACCGATCCTAATACTCCCAATAATCGCCACATTCGCAGCTTTGTACTGCGCCAAGGGCGCGTGTCACCGGCGCAGCAGCGCAGCCTGGATACCTTGATGCCGCGCTACGGCATTCCCTATGCGGCTCAGTCTTTGAATTTGGAGCTTGCCTTTGGCCGCAGTGCGCCCAAGATTTTGGAGATCGGTTTCGGCATGGGCGAGCCCACGGCAAAGATCGCTCTGGCGCATCCGCAAAACGATTACCTCGCGCTGGAGGTGCATCCCCCCGGTGTCGGTAGTTTGCTCAAACAGATCGACGCGCAAGGCATACAAAATATCCGCATCATCCAACACGATGCTGTCGAGGTATTACGCGACATGGTGAATGACGCGACACTCGACGGCGTGCATATTTTCTTTCCTGACCCGTGGCATAAAGCGCGTCACAACAAACGCCGCTTGATTCAAGCGCCGTTCATTGCCAAGCTGGTGCAGAAGATCAAACCCGGCGGCTACATTCATGTTGCCACCGATTGGCAGGATTATGCCGAGCAAGTATTGGCCGTACTCAGCGCCGAGCCGCTGCTGCAAAACACTGCTGCCAGCTATGCCGAAAAACCCGCTTATCGCCCGGTCACTAAATTTGAACAACGCGGGTTGAAATTGGGACACGGAGTGTGGGATCTGGTATTCCGCAGGAAGTAACGATCCCGATTCGGGGGGCAGCATGTTTATCGGCGGTTGCCAATGACACTAACAGCTACGGGAATCAGACCTGTTTCAGCAGTATTTCAAATTCGTCAATTGGCACCGGCTTGCTGAACAGATAGCCCT
>PLYB01000204.1 GCA_003151655.1 Gallionellaceae bacterium
AGTAATTCTGTTGCATGTTTTGTTGGATTCGAAAATGTGGCGAAATTTAAGGCAGTATTATATCCGTCATTACGGTCGCGAGAGCGGATAAGCCAATTGGAAATTTGTTTTCTCATCTCGCCGTATCGTGTTGTCAAATTGCCTTGAAAATAATTTTGTTTCCTGTTTCAATCGCCAATTTAGTTCAAAGGTGGGGGAAGCATGGGGCAGGCAAGCATCGGTATCATCGGCGGCAGCGGCGTATATGACATTGCCGGGCTGGAAAACAAACGCTGGGAGAAAGTCGAATCGCCTTTTGGCGAAGCGTCGGATGAATTGCTGTTCGGTGAATTAAATGGCGTAAAACTGGCCTTTTTGCCGCGTCACGGGCGTGGTCACAAGATACCGCCATCCGAAATTAATTTCCGCGCCAACATTGACGTGCTCAAGCGTGTGGGTGTCAGCGATGTCATTTCAGTCAGCGCGGTTGGTTCCTTGCGCGAGAATCTGCGACCCGGCATGTTTGTGATTGTCGACCAGTTTATTGACCGCACTTTTGCGCGCGAGAAGAGTTTCTTCGGCAAAGGTTTGGTGGCTCACGTTTCGATGGCACATCCGGTTTGCAGCCGACTCGGCGATCATCTGGAAGCTGCGGCACGGGAATCCGGTATCGAGGTCGCCCGTGGCGGTACTTATCTGGTTATGGAAGGGCCGCAGTTTTCCAGTTTCGCCGAATCAGAGTTATACCGGGGATGGAATTGCGACGTGATCGGCATGACCAATATGCCGGAAGCCAAGTTAGCCAGAGAAGCTGAGCTTTGCTACGCGACGGTGGCGATGGTGACGGATTTTGATTGCTGGCATCCGAATCATGATGATGTGACCGTGGATGCGATTATCAAGGTATTACTTGGCAACGCTGACAAGGCTCGCAGTATGGTAACGAAGGTGACACCCAAGCTGCATGCTGATGCCTCGACTTGCTCGTGTCGTAGTGCTTTGCAGCACGCACTGATTACCGCACCGGATGCGCGCGACCCGGAGGTGATGAAGCGCCTTGCTGTGGTTGCAGGGCGTGTGCTGGGACTTTAAATGCATTCGCATAATGCCGACTCGCGGTATGAATAGTTACGGAATATATTAAGATCAGGTACGAATATGGAAAATCTTTGGAACGATAGTGAAGCGGCGAAGCATCAAGGAGTTTTAGCAGAGCGTGTATATTCGTCGCGTTTGTTGGGGGCTAATCCGGCACTGGTGTTGCATGGCGGTGGCAATACCTCCGTCAAGGATGTCTGGAAAAATATCTTTGGCGAAGCAGAGGCGACTCTTTTTGTCAAGGGTAGCGGCTCAGACTTGATCTCAATAGAGCGCAAAGACTTTGTGCCAGTACGCATGGATGCGATGCTGAAGTTGTCGCGCCTGAGTCAGTTGTCGGATATGGATATGGCGCGCGAGCTTAAATTGGCCACTCTCGATCCGAATGCACCCGCGCCGTCGGTTGAAGCGATTTTGCATGCGCTGATTCCGCACCGGTTTGTCGACCATACGCATGCCGATGCGATTGTGACGATCACTAATACCGCGTCGGGCGAAGCCCGTATTCGCGAGATATTTGGCGATGAAGTTATCGTGCTTCCTTATGTTATGCCAGGCTTCGACTTGGCAAAGTTGTGCGCCGAAGTTTTCCCCGCACAAGCCACCTCGCGCACCATTGGCATGGTGTTAATGAATCACGGTATCTTTAGTTTTGGCGATACGGCGAAGGAATCTTATGACCGGATGATAGCCTTGGTGGGGCGAGCGGAAGACTACCTGAAAAAGAATGCGCCGTTGTTGTCCGCAGCAGAAAGTGCGCCAACAAGCGACTGGTCGGCGTTGCCGGAATTAAGAAAAAAAGTGTCCGCTGTTGCAGGCTTTCCGATGCTCCTGCGCAGCAAGTGCGACAGCAACACGTTGGCTTTTGCGCGGCACCCGAAGATCGCTGATATTTCGCAACGCGGCCCGGCAACTCCCGACCATATTATCCGAACCAAGCGTGTGGCGATGCTCGGACGTGACGCTGAAGCATATTCTCTTGCATATAAAAAATACTTCGAGAAAAATTGCCAATCGGCCAAAGTTTCCCTGACGATGTTGGATCCTGCTCCGCGCGTAATCATCGATCCGGAGTTTGGCTTGATCTCTGCGGGCAGGACGGCGCGCGATACACAAATCATTGAGGATGTTTATTTGCGCACACAGGAAATTGTTTTGCGCGGCGAAGTTCTCGGTGGCTATCAGGCTTTGGGCGAAGCGGATTTATTCAGCATGGAATACTGGGATCTGGAACAGGCTAAGCTGAAAAAAGCCGGTGCGCCTAAAGTTTTTACCGGTGAAATCGCGCTGGTAACCGGCGCGGCTTCGGGTATCGGCAAGGCTTGTGTACAGGCTTTTCTGGACAGAGGTGCCGCCGTGGTAGGGGTGGACATCAACCCTGCGGTTGAGTCCCTGTATGGCCAGCGCGCCGACTATCTGGGTATTGCCGCGAATTTGACTTCTCTGGACGAGATCAAGAGCCTGTTGGAAAAAACCGTTCGCCATTATGGCGGGCTGGACATGCTGGTCTTGAATGCCGGGATATTCCCCGGCGGCAAGAAAATCGAAGCACTTGCCGACGACGAATGGCGCAAAGTGATGGCAATTAATCTGGACTCTAATCTGGCGATCATGCGCGAGGCTCATCCCTTGTTGAAGGCCGCGCCAAGGTATGGACGGGTGGTGGTGATGGGCTCCAAGAACGTGCCCGCGCCGGGTCCCGGAGCCTCAGCCTATTCCGCCGCGAAGGCTGCGTTGACGCAGCTCGCCCGTGTTGCTGCATTGGAATGGGGCAAAGACTCAATCAGGATCAACCTGGTGCATCCGAATGCCGTATTCGATACCGGTATTTGGACTGCGGAGGTGCTATTGCAGCGCGCCACGCATTACGGCATGACGGTCGATGAATACAAGCGTAACAATGTGCTGCATGAAGAAGTCAGCAGCAAGGATGTGGCGGAACTCACTGCAGAAATGTGCGGTGCGCTCTTTTCGAAAATCACCGGCGCGCAAATCCCGATCGATGGCGGCAATGATCGGGTGATATAAATTCAAAACTTTAAGGAAATTTAACATGCCAATAAAATCACGTATCCGCACCGTACCGCATTACCCAAAACAAGGTATTCAATTCCGCGATATCACCACCCTGCTTAAAGACCCGGTGGGCTTACGCGTCACGATAGACGAGCTAGCACGGCGCTATGCCGATATGAAAATCGATAAAATCGCGGGCATTGAAGCGCGCGGTTTCATCCTTGGTGCGCCGCTGGCCTATGTGCTGGGCAAGGGCTTCATTCCGATTCGCAAGAAAGGCAAGTTGCCTGCGGAAACCATCGGGCATGACTATGAACTCGAATACGGCAGCGACCGCATCGAAATTCACACCGATGCGATTCAGAAGGGCGAAAGAGTGCTGCTGGTGGATGACCTGATCGCTACCGGTGGCACAGCAGAAGCCGCCTGTACGCTGATAGAAAAAATGGGCGGCAAGATTATCGAGTGCTGCTTCATCATCGACC
>PLYB01000006.1 GCA_003151655.1 Gallionellaceae bacterium
TCTAAAAAATCCTTGTGCTATGTCGTTACCCCTTCCCGCCGTATTAAAAATAAATGGGGGCTTTGCCCCTCCCTCCCCATCCACTATCACAGCGGGCGCGGCACATGGAAAGCCCTCGACAGATGTCAACGTGAGGTCACTGTCGCACCCGCAGCATATGATTTCCAAACCCTTCAAGGCATCCGAGTTCTTGCTGAATACCGCCGTCTCAATTTTCTTGTCCGAATCATGCGCTTCTGCTAGGTCGTTCGTCTTGCCGCAGTGCGTGCATTCAAACATTAACGACCATCTAAAAAATCCTTGTGCTATGTCGATCTCATCTGGAATTTCATCCAACGTAGCTTTCTCTATTGCAATAGGGCTGGTGTTTGCAGATTTTGTAGCGGACACTCTTGTAATTAAATCACTATTCGCAGTCTCATCTAATCTTAGCTTTACAGATTTATCAACACCCCTGAAAAAACTGGTGATTTCCTTTTTGAAAGGAATATGTCGAATGAAGTTCGGTAAAGTAGGAGTACGAATTTCAGGAGGCAATGAAATATTTGCAAAATGAACATCAAAAGAGGTGAGCTCAATGTCTTCTAAAATATACTTACTAGCTAAGGGGTAAGTTTCCTTGCCATACAATTTTTTCAGCCTTTCGAGTAACACCTCGTTATAGAGTTCTGGGTAGTCACTCAAATATCGACGTTTTACTCCTGTCATGTGACGAGCTAATCTGATCATCATGTCTGGTGGAATATCCTGCCCACTACGGTACAAAGCAATCAGATTGGCGTTTCCGAAATAATCAAAATCTTCCAGCATGTAAAGGCGTTGAAGTGTATCCATACGCTTTCGCAGAATGCAGGCGTGGACCAATGCGGACGAGCTGTATGCTGGGAATGATGAATGTTTGTGGTACTTTCGCAAGGTAAGAATTTCATCGACTGCCGAATCAAAGTCACCTAATACCAGATGGCGTTCTAAACCATAGTAATAGACAAACACATAGCCGATTTCAATTGCATTAGAAATATCGCAAAGCCATTGACCATATATGGCGCGTTGCTCTTCAGTCATGGCGCTATAACTTGGGAAAGTTCCTAGCTTAGGAGCAACATCATCTGCTCTTGGCTTGTGAACAGGCAGCATCTCATAAATTGTGCTTGGGTCATCTGGCTCGGCTATTTCTGCGCTGACTTCGCCACTTGGAGACGTGACAAATTTGAGTGACAGCCCCCATCCATGCCCGCGAGGCTTTCCATTCGATACAAACAACAATTTTTTTCGATATGGTGGTATTTTTTCAAACACCGAAGCTAATGCCGGAAATGATTGATCAATTAACTGGCGCTCAATGCCTTGTTCTAAGTTTTTTTTAATGTCGGCTTTGACTCCATCCGCTACCACAGAAGATTCAAACTCTATTGCAAAATGGCTGGTATTTGCAGACTTTGCAGGAGGCGCTTTGGATTTGCGGTCTAAGTTAATAGCCCCTAAGAATTTTGAGAGTATTGACATGCAAATATCGCGCAGGAAAATTCAAAGCGTCAAGATACTGCCAATTGGGAGGGCTTGCAACCGCAATTGTTCCGTGCGCGCATATATGCGTAGTCCCTCCTGAGCGTTTCGCTTTATAGCCCCATGGTCTAAGTGATTTATTCTTCAACGCACCAATCAGCCCAAGCATCTTTGATGGTTTCGATAAAAGGTCGCGCAGCACAGAATGCGATGTGGGTGCTGGTAGCATGGCTCTGGATACCAATTATCCGATACTCATATTGATTTGAACTTGTCTGTGTTGATGGTTTTAAACCAAAAATTGGTCCACCACTCATTCCATCAATATCAAATTCTTTATTGCCACCTCCAATAGATGAGCGAACCAGTTTTGCGTAGTGCCGTTTGTATTTTTTTTGTTTAAAGCCTGCCGGAATTCCATCAACAGGTTCGAGACCAATAGTTGCGTAAAGCTGGTGAACTTGTTTGTTTTTCAAATCACGACCGTTACTTGGCGTGCCAATCAATAACCAAATAGAATATTCAGATATATCATTCGCAGACCATACCGCTGATGGAATTGCTTGAATACCTCTTGTAGATATAGCTTGACGTGCTAGATCGTATATTTTAAAACACGCATAATCTGCACCAGTTACATCTGCGTTTTCATACAGAGAGAACACCTCCCTGCCTATGTCTAGGCTATACGGACAGGCTGGTTCATGACGGTTCGAAACAATAGAATCATCTATATGCCAATCTGAAATAATTGCACCATTTGCTTTCGCCTCTTTCAGGTCATTAAAAATGTGACCAGCAGTTATAGCAAACCATTCACTATCGATTTCAACTATGAAGGCACTAAAGATACGAAAATCAGGCACCCCGTTGTTCTTGGCTTCTGTTTTTCCACCACTGATTGAGCACGTCAAATTAATGAAGTGTCGGTGCATTGGCTTTAAGAAACTTTCTTCAATAATCACTGGTGTAGTATTCATAAACGTTGGAGAGAATTGATGAGATGATAGCCGAATGCGGCAAACATTAACACCTGACAAGGCACTTGATAACTTGGTTGCATGAAGTCACTAACCAGCAATATTGTCCGCTACGCGGTGTAGTTGTTTTGCTGGATTCCCGCCTTCGCGGGAATGACGTGCGTAAAAGCAAAACGCCCCACCATTACTGGAGGGGCGCTGTTGCTTGTAAGGAGTCTGACGATGACCTA
>PLYB01000306.1 GCA_003151655.1 Gallionellaceae bacterium
TCAAAGTTCCACTGGGTTCGCAAGATATCGAACTGCAACAGATCGACCATGCGGAAGGGGGCATGAGTTTGTTGCGTATCCGCATACGCGAAGGCAAACGCTTCACCATTTTTGACATCGACCCCGGCACCGCGCGGCAATGGGCGCAGGCTATGCAGGATTGGGCAGACACACAGGAAACAAAGGCATGAGCAATACTGCCGCCGAAATGATGGACGCGATATTCGATGTCGCCGGCGACACGCTGCCGCCCGGCTATCCGTTCGCATTATGGCAAGCGCTGGTGTGCCATGCGCCTGTACTGGCCAGCGAGCAGTCTGTCGGCGTGATCCCGTTGCGCACCACCGTCAGCGACGAGGGGATGTTATTACCCAAGCGCGCCAAGTTGACGTTGCGACTGCCTGCCGCACTTACCACACAGGTTGCCACGCTAAGCGGACTGCATCTTGAAATCGAAGGTAACGCCTTGCGACTCGGCAATCTCAAGTTTCGCCCGATACAGGCATACCCGACTTTGCACGCGCATCTGGTGAATACGGACGAGGATGAAGTGAGTTTTATAAATAGCGTGTCGGCACAACTGGCGGAGCTGAACATCAATGCCAAACTGATCTGCGGCATGCGCAATCAACTGGCTTCGGCAACACGCACAATCAGCGGCTTTAGTCTGGTTATCCATGATTTAAAACCGGACGCATCGCTGCGTTTGCAATACAACGGATTAGGCGCCGACCGGAATTTCGGTTGCGGCATTTTTGTACCCCACAAAGCCATCACCGATCTGGACTGATGGCGGCGTGGGATTTTTGAGTGGAGAAAATGATGGGATACACGGTAGCAGGAAACGAACTGGAAACGGATGCGGAAGGCTATTTGCTGGAAGCAGATTACAGTGACGAAGTCGTCGGCGTAATTGCAGCCGCCGAAGGCATCGAGCTTACCGCAAAGCATTGGGAGATTATCAATTTCATGCGCGAACAATATCGCGAACACGGACACACCCCCAACTTCCGCAACATGCTCAAAGCAATCAACGAATTTTGGCCGGAAGCAGACAGCAAAGCCTTGTACGACCTGTTCCCGATCGGTCCGGCGAAACAAGCGGCAAAAGTGGCAGGATTGCCGCAGCCCTTGGGCAAAGGCGGATATTGATTCAATATTTTTGTTTGTCCGCAGATTTCGCAGATTGACGCAGATTTATCCAAGCCGTTCGTGCTGAGCTTGTCGAAGCCATTGCCGAACTATTGAGTCGCAGGGAAGGCATTTCGACAAGCTCAATGCGAACGGATTTTATCTGCATTTCCCTAAAAACCGCATCAGGTTTTAATCTGTGAAATCTGCAGATAAAAAGTTTTAAAGGATTACCCATGCGCATCAAAAGCAACTGGTTCAAACCAGGACGTGAACACACCCCGGAGGAACTCGCCGGGGCGTTGTCTTTTGTCATTTACCGCATCGCCGACAATGCGCTCAAGAAAACACGCAAAGCAAATTTCGAGATTACCGTAGGGCCGCAATATTTCGCCTTCCTCACCGAGTTTTTGCTATTCGTGATTCAGGTCGCGGATCGCGTCGCCTATCGCCGCCTGCCTGAAGAAGCTCGCGCCGTATTCACTTCAACACTGGCGAACCGTATCGCGGACACGCATGCCGAGAATGAGAGTCGCTTGCTGGGCGGCGAGTTGGCAGCATGCAAACGCCGTTTCATCGACCGGCTCAATCAGCGCGCCGGTGAGTATGCCGAATTGAGCTACGACGAGAACGCCACCAACTTCTCTTTCACGCGCTACCTTGGCTTTTGCATGAATGAAGTGATGGACGAAAAAGACCACGGCTGGATCATCGACCAGATGATGAGTATCGAAGCGCCGGAAGCCGTGGAGATGGTGGAAAAGACCTTTCGCAATCTGCTGGAAAGCGAGCCGCGCCAACCGCGTCGCCGCACTGCTACTAGCGGCGACTAAGCAATGTCCAACCCGTTCGATCTTACCGACACAGAAACGTATTTGCGCTGGCGCGAACGTAAGCTGGCGCACGCCATCGTCGATACCGACGAGTTAATCGTCGAAGTCAAAAATCCCAATGCCATAACTGCGGTAGAGCATGCCGAACTTTTATCATGCTGCCGACGCAGCAATATGGTGATCTATGCCACCCGCGCAGAGATGGACGAACTCTCGCTGCAACGCTTCGCCGCACAGCTCGGACTGACACATCTGGATGCCAATTGGCTGGCAGGAGAACAAGGTATCACGCGCATCACCGTATGCCATGACGACGGGCAACGGCAAGCCTACATCCCCTACACCGACCGTGCTATCAAGTGGCATACCGACGGCTATTACAATCCGCCGGAACGCCAGATACGCGGCATGGTGCTGCACTGCGCGCAGAGCGCCGGAGTCGGCGGCGAGAATCGCGTGATGGATCATGAGATCGCCTATCTGATGCTACGTGATGCCAACGCAGAGTTTATTCGCGCCCTTTCCGCACCCGATGCCATGACCATCCCGGAACGCGTCGACGCAACCGACGGAGTACGTCCCGGCCAGACCGGCCCGGTATTTTCCGTTAATCCGGCGAGCGGCGCATTGCACATGCGCTACACCGCACGCACCCGCAGCATCGAATGGAAACAGGACGAGATCACGCGCGCGGCAGTCGCACAACTTGA
>PLYB01000346.1 GCA_003151655.1 Gallionellaceae bacterium
GCAAAACGGCTTTCCTGGCGCATCAAGCCGTATACCCAGGCCTCTTCCAGACCATGCTCACGCAAGCGCCCCTGCATCGTTTCCCGGTAGGGTGCGGGATAGCGCAGATTAAAATCGTGCAAAGTCGCTGTGCGCTCGGCTGCCAGAATAGAACGATCATACATCTCATTCCGCTGCGCCAGCTCTGCGGCCACCAATAGTTGTTTGTCGTCGAATTTGCGTATGGCCCATGCCCATTCCTTGGCCGCCTCGAAACGCAAATTCATGCGATACAAGGCAAGGGTGCGCTGGATACTTGGCAGCGTTCGAATTTCATCACGCTCTTCCTGGCTGCTTTGAAATCCTACAGTGACGACGTTCACAGCGGGTGCGCCACCCAATTCTTCTGCCGCCAGTTGACCGTAAAAATTATATTCATGACTCAAATCAGTGAACAATACTTCGGCATCGGCAACTCTTCCCAGCGCTTTAAGCGCGCGCCCTTTCCAATAGCGCCACGTTCCTTCATGCTGTTGCTGGGTGCTCATGGCGGTAATGCTCGCCCATACTTCATGCCAATCCTGCACACGCAAAGCAGCACGAGCGCGCCAGGCCAGTTGCGTCTCATTCAAAAGCGCATCACCCGCTATCTTGTACCATTCCAATGCGCGCGGATCTTGTCTGCGCGCTGCTTCATAAGCCAGCCAACCATAGAAATAATGTTGCTCTGCTTCCGGGAAATTTGCGGCTAACTTTTCCCAGCGTGCATGGGCCAACTGGGGAAACTGCTTCGCCAAACGATGTAGTGCAAAAAGCGCAATCAAGCGCTGAGCCTCATTATTCTTATCCCATTTTGTTTTAGACAGGTAACGATCCGGATCAGCCGCGGCCTTGTCCAGCGCGGCAGCGGGTAAATCATATTTCTTGGGTAGTTTTTTTGCCAACTGCTTGGCCAGAGATACGTTGCCTGATTCCATTGCCAGACGAACGCGCGTCCAAATATCCTGTTCGTTGATAACTTTTTTTTCGATGGCAGCTTCAAACAAGGTGGCACAACTTTCCGGCTGTCCGGCACCACTAAACCACTTGGTTCGGGCTTCACGCAGCGCACCGTTTTCGTCGGTTAATTGGCGTAGCTGTAGCGCGTAGCAACTCAACTCGGCATCTTCGTTGATTAAGCGTGGATATTCCGCAGCAAACTCATCCCAGCGCTGCCGCTTGGCCATATACTTTAACCATTCGACACGGAATTGATCGATCACGGGCGTGTCGTCTGTGCGTGAAAAAAACTGTTTAATGGCTGAAGTATCTTTCTCATCCCAATGCATACGTAATTGGTAATAAGTCAGATAGGGCTCCAGTGGAGAATTTTTCAGGCGCTCGGCCAGTCGCCCAAGCTGGACGGCATCACCGTTGCGAAACGCTTCACGTGCGGCAAGAAAATCATCATCCTGATTTGCTAACGAAACCGCCGGAATGAGAAGTAATAAGGTCAAAACGAACTTCATGGGAATGCTTCCAGATCAAACTAGCGCAAGCATAACACATGCTCTGAACCACCATCCTGCAGGATGCGACAGTAGCGTCGTGTATGGGCTTGCTTGGCTAGTCCAATAGCAGCTTTTTTATTTTTTATTGAATTTATCTATTGCATCCTTCAAAACCTGGCCTTGTGGGCCCGACTTTTTTTCATGCGGGGTCGGAACAGTCGAAGCGCCGGAAGAACTAGAAGTTCCGTGTACCTTTGGAGGAATATGTGTGCTCGGAACAACCGGCTGCTTACTTGGAGCAACTGCTTTGCTTGAAGCAACCGGGGCAACTGCGGAAGTCGGTGCAGTCGAAGCTGGCAAAACAGATGAACCGTCTGGATCTTGGCGTAATTGAGCTTCCAGTGTAGGTGATATTTTCAACTTCACTTGTATCGGCGTTATATTTTGTACAATTCTTGCCAGTAATTTTTCTTGTTTTTTTCGCTCTTCTTCCTGCACATTTTCTTGTACACTTTTTTCATGTGCCAAGGCAATTTTGAGTTTGTCCAGCTCGGCTTTAGTTGCAGCCAGGCTTGCATTTATGTTTTCGATTTTTGTTGCGGATTTGCTTAGTTGGCTTTCACCGGAATGAGTGCCCATCATGGCAAACACGGCAACGCCTAATGCCGCAATAGCTATGACCGGTGTCAGCCCTAGCAAAATGTAGTGTCCTATAACCTTTATCTTTGATTTCGGAGCTGGCGGAACAGCGTTACCGTCGCCCTCGTCTGCATGTTTTGAGCTTGCGCCTTTATCCCCACTTGCCGGATGAGTAGCCATAATCTTCTCCTAAACAATTAATGTTATATCCAAGCCCGGTCGAAGCACTGACTTCGCCGTATAAAACTCATTAACCCACGTTAGCAGTGTATCACTCTAACAGTCACGGCAAGTGTGCCGCCTCATATTCCGAAAAACTTTTGGCCAAGTACCCGAACGAAATTCGTAATGCCCGCTCCCCTCACCTCGTCCCCGGAGTGAGAAGGGCGAACAAATCGCTACGCGAGTTCACGATATTCTCTTAAATTTAATTACTGCTGAATATTTTACTTCAAATGAAGTTTGTTAACTATAATTGCACCGACTCCTGCTCAAGCAAGACAGACGCTTATTCACAACGATAATCGGAGTGATGGAATTGAGCCGTGCACGTTTTAAAATCAGGGCTGGCCATTTGTCATGCCCGCTTGATTAGCGATTGCAAATATGAGCCTTATCCCAGTCAACAGCAATGACATAGTCGTCGGTAGGCCGATACCGTGGACGCTATACAATGAACATTACACGTTGCTCTTAAGCGACGGGGAAGTTGTTCGTGACGAAAAACACCGCAATGAACTCCTGAGCAACGGTGCTTATCGCGAACTCTCGTGGGAAACATCCAGCACTATTGACACGACCCCCTATCCCGCCGAGGTCGAGAAATCGGATGCCACTTTTACCTTCGAGGACATTCGACTGAAAGTGGAAGACCGTTTGCAACTCGAACCCCAATCGCAGCCTGGCCACGAACGATTTTCAGTCAAGGTAATCGGTTTCCTAAAAGGTGTCAGCCTGCTTGTTACTGCACCAATCGGCTCCGATGGCCTGCGGGTACTACTCAAAGAGAACGATAAAGTTGTTTTGCGTTCCTTCTCCGGAGTAAATGCTTTTGCCTTCATCAGTACCGTAACTCGAATTTTCACCATTCCTTACGCGTATATGCATTTGTCATTCCCGGACTCCGTACAAGGCATCAAGATTCGCAGTACTCCGCGAATCAAAAGCAACATTGTCGCGACAGTGCAAAAAAGCTCCGATACTTCAACACAAATCTCCGCTGTTATTTCCGACATTAATACCAACGGCGCATCACTCGTGTCCAAGCAGCCTCTTGGCAATACGGGGGATAATCTCCATATGAACTTCCGGGTGCATTTGCACAATGTTGAAGCGTTTCTATCGGTTAATGGCATCATTCGTACTGTGACTCATGATGACGAGCCCGATGCAAAAAAAAATGGCCTGACCCGCCACGGCATCGAATTTCAGGATACTCAACCGAGCGACTATGTCGTCCTGCAAAGTTTGATTTATCAGCAGATGATTGAGAATCCACACAGGGTGATGTAGCCGCTGCGACTACAGGGCAGTAAAATTCAATCAATACCGGCGGCAAGCTGACATTACCTGTAAAAAAGCTTCAACATCAATTTCCGCCAAGCTTGCTGGCAATGCTGTCGGTGTTTTTGCCGTTGTTGCTTCGTAATGTTGCATAGCCAATTGCAATGGCAGATTCCTGCCCGCGCACATCGCGTCATCTCTGTACTCGATTTCTGTCCCGGATATTTCCTCGACAACGTAGCTGCTCATATTCATCACGATAGACATGGCACACCTCCTAGTCATTTACTGTTTTGCCTCTATGTATTGAGTATCGGCAGAAATAGTGAAAGACTTAGCCTCAATGTTCTCATTCGTTAAAAATGTGAAATTCCCTTGGTTGTGAAAGGAGAATAGTGAAGGGGGAAGGAAAAACCCATACCCGTACCTCGGAGTGGAGATTTCCCCTTTTATCTTATCCCTTATTTATCGATAAATTTAATTTTCAAGTTCGCTAAAGGTTAGCCTCTAACAGTGGCAAATGAATGGTGAAGCAAACACCGTTTCCGGGGTTGGAAAACACATCCAGATACCCGCCCAGCGCACTGATTTCACTTCGTACCACATCGAGCCCGACACCGCGTCCGGCAATCTCCGTCACTTCTTGCGCGGTCGAAATGCCAGGCTTGAAAATGAGTTCGATCGCCTGTTCTGTGCTTATCGTTTCACCTTCGCGCAACAAGCCCAGCGCCAAAGCTTTCTGCTGTAGTCGCACCATGTCCAAACCCGCACCATCGTCGCGCAACTCAAACACGGCTTCATTGTTTTCATGTCGCAGTGACAAATAAATCTCGCCGATAGCCGGCTTTCCTGCACGCTCCCGTCGCTCAGGGGCTTCGAGGCCGTGAACCATGGCATTGCGCAACAGATGCTCAAAAGGTGCCGTCATTTTATCCAGCATGTTCCGATCCAGCTCTATGCCCGTACCGGATAGCTCAAGATTGGCGCGTTTGTTCAACTCCTTGCCTGTTTGCCGCACGATGCGATACAGGCGCTCGCTGATGCTGGAAAACGGCACCGTACGCGAGCGTGTCGTATTAATGTCCATAGAAGTCGCCATCTCTCCCGTTTTGATTGCATCAGCAATCGTGGCTTTGACGTTGCCTCCTCGCAACGCTTCGATCAAGTTGCAAATGGTGTCAAAATCGCTGTCCAGCACGCCCCGATGCTCGGCTTGATCGGGGCTCTGCATGGCGAACTGCACACAATCTTCCATACTGTGGGCCAATTCACCGATGCGCATTGCGCCTGACATACGTGCACTACCCTTAACCGTGTGCAGCAACCGGGCTACCTTAAGCAGTTGCTGCTCATTGTCGGGATGCTCATGCCATGCGCGCAATCCCTCGCCGATCTTTGGCAACAGCTCATCCGCTTCTGCTATCAATATAGGCAGCAACTGTTCATCGACCTCATCGCAAACTTGCGGCTTCTGCGCTTGAGCTGCCGCTTGCCCAGTGCCGCTTTCACCATGTTCGCCGAGCTTCGAACAGCAAGGCCAGTTAAGTTTGCATGCCATGGTTAACGCTGCCAGAAGCGCGGTGAAAACAAAATTAAAAAGGTGAATATTTCCAGCCGCCCAACCAGCATGGCAAGTGTGCATATCCATGTTTGAAAATCAGTCAGGACGGAATAATTTCCGGCCGGGCCGACCATATTCAATCCCGGCCCCGCATTATTGATGCACGCGATGATGGCCGAAAACGCCGAGATGAAATCCAGCCCGCTGATGAGCAACGCGAAGGTCAACGTGGCAACAGTCATAAAATACAGAAAGATAAATCCCAGCACTGCAAATACGATGTTGTTGGGCACCACGCTACCACCAATTTTCATCGGATTGACCGCCGAGGGATGCAATAACTTAATGAACTCGCGCCCGGCCTGTTTGAACAAAATCATGGTGCGCACCATCTTGATTCCACCCCCGGTCGAACCGGAACTGGCGGAAACACAACTCAGCAACAGCATCCACATCGGTGCAAAAATTGGCCACTGGTTAAAATCGACGCTGGCAAAACCGCAATCCGTTGCAATCGAGACCAGATTGAAACTGGCATGCCGCAACGAGGTCAGAAAATCGGTATAGGTTCCTTTCCACCATAGAAAAAACGCGATCCCGAAACAGCTGGCAATAACCACACCCAATGTCGCCAGACCTTCTTTATCCTGCCAATATACCCGCAGTGTTCTGCCGCGCACGGCGAGAAAATGGGTGGAAAAATTCATCGCGGCCAGCAGCATAAACACGATCAGCACAAACTCGATCAGCGGCGAATTGAAGTAGCCGACACTGGCATCGTGCGTGGAAAAGCCGCCCAGCCCCATCGTGGCAAAGGCATGGCAAATCGCGTCCAGCCAATTCATGCCGGCCAGCTTGAGCAGCAAAATACACGCCAGCGTGATCATGCAGTAGACCAGCCATAGGTTTCGTGCCGTCTCGGTAATGCGCGGAGTAAGTGCGGTGTCTTTCATCGGCCCCGGCGTTTCCGCTTTGAACAATTGTCGGCCACCGATGCCGAGTAAAGGCAAAATCGCCACCGCCAATACGATGATGCCCATACCGCCCAACCAATTCAGTTCGTGCCGCCAGATATTAATAGCGGGCGAGAGATTATCCAGCCCCGTCAATACCGTGGCACCCGTGGTGGACAGGCCGGACATGGTTTCAAAGTAGGCATCGGTAAAAGACAGGCCATCAATAAGTAGCAACAATGGCAAAGTGGCGAAGGCGGGCATCGCTGTCCACATCCCCACTACCAGCAAATAACCGTGGCGGATCGACAATTCACCCTTATAACGACGGGTAAACAACCACATCAATACTCCCGCCGAGAACGTCCACACCATAGCCAACAGAAAATCATCTAATACCGAATAATCCCCATAAATCAGCGCGCAAACAACGGGCATCACATAGGCAATGCTGAACACCACCAGCAACAGTCCCAGTGCGCGAATAACGGTAAGGGCGCGTTCCATTTAGAAGAACCCGATGCTCACTTGAAACAGCTTTTCAATTTTTCGTATCATCTGTTTGTTAATGACAAAGACAATGACGTGATCTTCCGATTCAATCACACAGTCATGGTGCCCCATAATAACCTCGCCGCTACGCACGATTGCGCCGATGGTGGCACCTTTGGGCAGGTCGATTTCGTCAATACGCCGACCCACCACCTGCGAAGACTGGCGATCACCGTGCGCCACCAGCTCCAGCGCCTCTGCCGCTCCCCGCCGCAAGGAATGCACTGCCGCCACATCACCCTGACGCACATAGGCCAGCAGTGAACCGATAGTCACATGTGCCGGAGACAGGGCGATGTCTATTTTGCCGCCCTGCACCAAGCCTACATAGGCGCTGCGATTGATCAATGAAATCACCTTGCGCGCACCGGCTTTTTTTGCCAGCAAGGAAGACATGATATTGTTTTCATCATCATTGGTAAGCGCACAAAATACGTCGACTTCACCCACATGTTCCGACTCCAGCAAATTTTCATCCGTGCAGTCGCCATTTAGCACCAAAGCTTTGGAAAGCTCTCCGGCCAAGCTCTCGCACGCTTTCTTGTTGAATTCGATGAGCTTGACCTGATAGTCATGCTCCAAAGATAAAGCCAGACGGCGTCCGATATTGCCGCCGCCCACAATCATCACGCGCTTGGCCGGTTTATCCATGCGCCGCAACTCTTTCAACACACTGCGAATATTTTCAGTTGCGGCGATAAAAAATATTTCATCGCCCTCTTCAATCACCGTGCTGCCTTCGGGAATAATGGGGCGATCCTGGCGGAAAATTGCCGCCACGCGCGTATCGATCTGCGGCATGTGTGTGCGTAAATATTTCAACTCTCGCCCGATCAGCGGCCCTCCTTCAAAGGCGCGCACCGCCACCAGAGAAACCTTGCCGTCATCGAACTCCAGCACCTGCAGGGCTTCCGGAAATTCGATCAGTTTGCGGATGTAATCGGTGAGTATCTGCTCTGGACAAATAGAAAAATCCACGCAGAAATTATCGTTGGAAAATATTTCCTGATGCGCCAGATAGTCGGCGGCGCGGATACGGGCGATACGCGTTGGCGTGTTAAATAAACTTGCCGCCAGCTTGCATGCCACCATGTTGACCTCGTCGCTTTGCGTCACTGCCAGCAGCATATCCGCATCGGCCAGACCCGCCTGTCTCAGCACGCTCGGATGCGAGGCATTGCCCACCAGCGTGCGCAAATCAAAGCGATTTTGCAGCGTCTGCAATTTTGTCGCATCGGTATCCACCACCGTAATGTCATTGGCTTCGCTAACCAGATTTTCTGCCACCGTCGAACCAACCTGCCCCGCGCCCAAAATCAGAATTTTCACTTTGTCCCCTTTGTAACTACCCTCACCCTCAGTCCCTCTCCCAAGGGGAGAGGGAAGCTAAGCCCTTCTCCCTCGGGGAGAAGGGTGGGGATGAGGGAGGTTTGTACTTCGCTTGGAATGAATCCCAAGCTCACGCTGCTTCTTTCCATTTGATCGAACACCCCATACTGGCGAGCTGCTCTTGCGGTCCTTGTCCGGTTTGCGCCACTTGCAGCATAGCGTTAAATAAATCGCGGGGCGCATCCGCTGCGGCTTCTTTGCGCGATGCATCCAAACGCCCGCGATATTGCAATTCCAGATTTGCATTAAAACCGAAAAAGTCCGGCGTACATACCGCGCCGTAATCCTTGGCAATTTGCTGCGTCTCGTCCCACACATAGGGAAACGGATAGTTATATTGCCGCGCCACCAACTTCATGTTGTCGAACGAATCCTCGGTATAGTCCGCCGTGTCGTTGGACATAATTGCAATGCTGTTTATGCCGTGCTGTTGCAGCTCGCGCACGTCGCGGATAATGCGGTCACGAATGGATTTCACGTAAGGACAATGGTTGCAGATAAACATCACCAGCAAACCATTTTTACCGCGCGCACTGTCTAAGGTATGGCGGTGGCCGTCTACCCCCAATAGCTCGAACGGACGCGCTTTCCAGCCAAAATCACACAGCGGCGGTTGTAAACTGACCAAAATAAACTCTCCCCAAATCACAAATTCTGCATAAGTCGTTATATTATCACGCCCATAACTTCACCCCGAACCCAGACATGTCCGCACCGCGCTTCTATTGCCCGCCACCTTTGCCATTAAGCACCAATTTTGAATTGCCAGCCGCCGCCGCACATCATGCCAGCCGCGTGTTGCGTTTGCGCGTCAACGACGCGGTGCAGATTTTCGACGGTGTCGGCAACGCGCTGGACGCTACTATCAATGAGATCAGCGGCAAGCACGTGATACTCGGCAACCTGCAAACTTGCATGTCACAAACTGCGTCCGGATTGCACATCGTATTGGCACAAGCCATGTGCAGCAGTGACAAAATGGATTGGATCGTGCAAAAAGCCACCGAACTCGGTGTCAGTGAAATCCTGCCGGTACAAGCGCAACGCAGTGTGGCGAAACTCTCTGGCGCGCGCGCGGAGAAACGCACCGAGCATTGGCGTAGCGTTGCCATCTCGGCCTGCGAACAATGCGGCCGCAACGACTTGCCGCTGATACACGCTCCGCAAGAACTCGACACCTGGTTAGTGTCGATGCGCAGCGCCCCCGGCAGTAAATTTATCCTGCTACCCAGCGATGCAACCAAACTGCAAATCCAGCCGAAACCGCAAATCAGCGCCACCCTGCTGATCGGCCCCGAAGGCGGCTTCAGCACGGACGAAGCCAATGTCGCGCTGCAGATGGGATTCGCCGCAGTCCTGCTCGGCCCGCGCGTGCTGCGCACCGAAACCGCCGCCATTGCCGGCATCAGTGCGTTGCAAACCTTGTGGGGCGATTTTAATTAATCCTAAAACGCAGTTGCCACACCGCTCATGCTTCGATACGCCATGCTTCCCTCGATACGGCTGCGCCTACTCGGGACGAACGGTGTGCTCTCCAATTTGGTGATAGGCCGTTCGTCCTGAGTGGCCCGCACTTTGGGCGTATCGAAAGATTGCCATCCTTCAACTGCGGTTTTTAGGTAAATCTGGAAAGGAAATAACCATGCCTTATGTAAACATCCGCGTTGCCGGAATACTTAGCCGCGAACAAAAAGCCAAAATCGCTGCCGAGATCACCGACACCTTGGAGCGCATCGCGCACAAACCCGCGTCCTACACTTATATCACCTTTGATGAAGTGCCGGAGGAGAGCTGGGCAGTTGCAGGAAAATTACTGGACGAAAAATAGCCGATCAGTTTTCCTGAACGAATTTACTGCCCTCAAAATTTGAACTTTGCCGTCACACGCAATTGCAGCGGTTCGCCCGGATGAACAGTGATGCCGGATGGCACGACCGGACTAGTGGTGGTTACCCGATAATCCTGTGCATAGGCGATGTCATAGTACTGACGATTGAAAAGATTGAGCACATCCAATTGCACGGAAAAGTCCTTTGAAAACTCTCGCTGCACGCGCAGGTTTGTCACCGCAGCCGAAGGAGCCATCAAGCTACCGTCCTGCGTGAGCGGGTAGTCGCCGATGTAGCGGGTTTCCACGCCGCCGGACCACGCACCTTGATGCATCGTGGCTGACAATAATGCGACCTTGTCCGTCGCATTGGGAATCAAGTCTCCCTGTGTACCGTTGTCATTCATCGTCGCATAACCTGCATGCGTCCAGGCCAGATTGACATCCAGCGCCAGCCAGCGATTGGCGATCATGTGATTGTCCCACTCCAGGCCGTAACGCGTACTGGCACCATTGGGCGAGGTGCTGCCGGAATCTGCGGTATAGACCAACTCTGAATCACTGTTCAGACTCCACAAGGCAAGCGAACTTTGCAAACCGGAAATAGCTTCGGTGCGTAAGCCCACCTCTTGCCCGAAGCTGCTCACCAACGCTGGCACCGGAGAAGTGGCCGCGCCGGTAGTGGAGTCAATCTTGCCGATCACTCCACGCGCATCATTGCTGTGAAAGCCTCTGCCCGCATTGAAAAAATACTCGGTCTGACACCAGGGGCCAAAAATCAGTGACAGCTTGGGAGAGAGCTTACTGCCAGATGCATTGCCGCTATTTTGCGGGATCGCCAAGGCGTTCAAATCCATGATGATGCTGTCTTCGCGTATGCCCACTACGGTACGCAGCCAGTTAGTCCAAGTGGCACTGTTTTGCACATAGACTCCAACTGCGGCCAAGTTTACCAAATCGTCAGTTACCGTCGCAAAGGGAATACGGTTCTGCGTATTTAACAGGGTGACATGGATAGCATCGTTGCGCAGTTGCATACCCACCTCGGTGCTTGAGTCGTGCCCGAATAGATTTTGCGCCCAACCCCTGACCACCTGCCCGCCGACCATGTTGCGATTTTCCACTTGCTCAAACTGGTCGCCGGTAATGGGACGCAATTCTACGAAAGTAAAATTCGACCACAGTTGCAAGCGGTAGTGCTGCACGTAGGCTGATGCCTTGGTGTAGCCCTGATCATTTTGGCTGTGCCATTCACCCGAAAGAATCGCGCGCCCCGTATCACCGCCATCACTCGGATCTAGAGATGAAAATTGTCCCAATTGACCTGACTGGATCAATTGCAACGGCACTTGGTCAGTCGAGCGCCAGCTTGCGTCATAGTACGTTCCGTCAAGCGACCAGCCGTTAGCGGGGGTTCCGTCACTTAGCCGCAACAAGCCGTTGAATCTGCGCAAACCCTCCGGCTGCGTCCACGGGCCATTCTCACTTGATATATCTACTGCACTGAGCAAAGTGGGGGCACTGTTGCCCGAACTGGAAACATCACTGGAATCTGAATTGGAGCCTTGCGCTGTCAATCTGGTTGAACCGGCAAGCAATACGCGCTGGTAATCAAAAGCACCGACGGTGATGTTGAGCAAGTTACTATCTAGGCTGTTGCGGTACTGGAATTTTGCCGAGCCTGCCGCAGCGAAATCGCTGTCTCCGGCGAAATACGGGCCTTTGCCGTAGTTGATACGCTGCACCAGCTCGGGTATCAAAAAGTTAAGATCAGAATAGCCCTGTCCATGCGCATTAGTGGGCATGTTAACGGGCACTCCGTCAATAAACGTGGCGAAGTCAGTACCGTGATCGAGATTGTAGCCGCGCAGGAAGTACTGGTTAGCTTTGCCGTCGCCCGAGTGCTGCGTGACTACCATACCAGGCACAGTATCCAGCGCATCGCCTGGTCTGAGTAGCGGAAGGTTTTGCAAGTCTTCGCTACGAACCACGCCTTGCGAAGCGGCATCCGAACTGCCCACCGCGTTGTCGTAAAGCCTCGTCGCTTCGATCAATATATCCAGCGGGGCGTTGGTGGCTTGAAATTCAACTTCATCCTTAACCATTGGCGGCAGTGCTGTGGCAGCCTGAACTAGGGATGGATGGAGGCACATTGATAAGAATAGCAGGGAAACAGCCACCTTCGCCGAAATCAGCATCGACGTAACACGTAATACGAAAATACTTTTCTTCTTAACTATGGGCAAAAATAGCTTTGATTGTTTCATTGGACACCCCATGTAGCGTTAAATTTTTGGGCGACTATGGGTATGCCGATGAAGCGTGTCTTTTTCTACAGGAATCAGATTAAGTTGCCCGTGGCGCACGCCGCGCTCGGCGATCAATGCATCGCTAAGTTTTTGTACTGCTTGAGTTGATCCGCGCAACATTAACGTTTCCAGACAATTGTCATGATCGAGATGGACGTGGGTTGAAGCCACCACCAAATCGTGATGCTGATGCTGAATTACCGTGAGGCGTTCCGCCAAATCTCGTTCGTGATGGTTGTAAACATATGAAAGATTTGCCACACAAAAAGGCGACCGGTATTTTTTCGTATGCAGCGTATTTAATTGACCGCGCAACATGTCACGCACCGCCTCGGAGCGATTTTGATAGCCGCGTTCGCGTATCAACTTGTCGAATTCGGTGGCAAGATTTTCATCCAACGAAATAGTAAAACGTTCCATGTGAGTATCTTTACTTTCAATAATGCGCAGAATAAATTAAGCCGCTACGGCACGACGTTGTGTAAACCTGGCGAACAAAAAACTGCACGCCACCACCACGATGACAGCAACTCCGATGAGCAATTCTCGACCCTCCTGCCAAGCTGCTGCTTGCGGCAAGAACTGACGCGACAATCCCAATCCTGCCACAGTGAGACTAAGTAATGCCACGGTGACCCCCATGATGCGCGAAGCGAGGCGGGCGCTGGCATCGGCGCGCCGCAGCAAGTGCGAGATCCACAAGCCATTGATGGCATCGGTGAGCATCATGCCAAGCATAAAACATACGGCCAGCAACAATGCGTAAGCGATCCCACCGTAACTGGTAGCAGCGACGGAAAAGAGTGCGGCTTGGGAAAGAGTATCGAAAGATAAGGCGAACAGCGCGCCCACCAGTGCAATCAGGGCAGGGTGGCCAGCATTCTTCAGGCTACTCAGCCAACGTCCCTTGATGCCAACCATCTGCACCATTTCATGCGACGGGGTTGTAAACACCGCATACAAATTAAGCACACCCAAGAGCAAAAGAAAAATGGCTGAGATCCAAGTGCCCACATCACCCATCCACGACGGTACCGCAGCATTGTGGAACAACATGCCGGCAGCCACAGCGACAATACAAACCACCGCTCCATGCCCGAGTGAAAACAAAAAGCCGCACAAGCGCGCCAAACGCAGCCGTCCCGCCGAAGTGTTAAAGCGCGTCAACCCGTCTATCGTCGCCAAGTGATCGGCATCCATACCGTGCTTAAGACCCAACACGAAGGCCAGTGCGATCAGTGGATAAATGCTCTCATGCAATGTTTCCATGCTCACTCCGGTAAGAAGTTTATATATATCTGCTTAACAAGAAACATGCCAATGGATAAATGAACAGCATCGTTGCCTATTCAACCGGCATGCTCGCATAATTAATTGATTTATAACGACTACAAATTATGTTCATGGGAATCATATTTACCAGCCTAACATTGGTTTATTCCAAAATGGAAAGAGCCCTTCCACTTTATTAATTGGAACTTCGCGGCAATCGCAGCATAAATTCCGCTCCGCCTTGCGGCTGATTGCTGGCGGAAAGCATGCCGCCGTGGCGCTCGATGATGCCGTAGCTGATCGATAAACCAAGCCCCGTCCCCTTGCCCACCGGTTTGGTGGTAAAAAATGGATCGAACATTTTGTCCAACGCCTCAGCGGCGATACCGGCACCGTTATCGCGGAATGTCACAACAATGTCGCCGTTCTTTTCCCGCGCCGATACCATTAGTAGTGGCTCGGTCTGATGATCAGTTGCATCGGCGGCATTCTGGATCAGGTTGATGATGACTTGCTGCATTTGTCCGGGCGAACCAAGCACCGGCAGGAAATTGGGCAAGTCGGTGTCGACATGAAATTTGGCGGGGGTTGCCCGCGTAACCCAATGCACCGAACGCTCGATGATTTCGGATAAATTAAATTTCACATTTTCGTTGCGGTCGGTGGCGGAAAAACGTTTCAGGCCATCGACGATGTCGCGTGTGCGCTCGGCCCCTTCAACAGCTCCGTCCAGCAACGGGGTGAGGTCTTTCAAAATATGATCGATGCGCAGTTCTTCGCGCAACTTGGCCAAAGCCTCGTGGCTGGTTCCGGCATGTACCGCTTCGAGATACTGTTTGATGCGCGTGGTGTAACGGGACATGGCGTGTACGTTGCCCAGCACAAAACTGATCGGGTTGTTGAGCTCATGCGCGACACCCGCCACCAAGCGTCCCAGTGAAGCCATTTTTTCAGATTGCAACAACTGCTGCTGGGTACGTTTGAGCTGGTCATGCGCCTCGCGCAAGGCATGGTAAGCGCGACGCAATTCACCTACCGGCCTGCCGGTGATAACCGCCCCCAACAGCTTGCCAGCTCCCGACAAACGCGCGGTGAAATTAAGCGCAACCGGAGTGGCACTACCGTCACGCGTGCGGAATTGCAATTCGAGATCATGTGCCGGTTCGGCGGTCAGGCGTGCGATAACGCGTTCCGCCGCCGCACAAGAATCGGCATCGGCAAATAACGAAATAAATTTTGCGCCTTTGAGCTCAGCTTCGCGCTTGCCGGTAAAATTGACCAACGCCTGATTCACTTCCTCGATCACACCATGCCGGTCACAGACCACCAACAAATCCGACATTGAGGTAAGCACGCTGAAAATAAATTGCTGCGATTCTTCCAGCGCATCATTTTTTTGCTCCAGCTCCACTTCGTGCTGCAGCAACTCGTTGTACACCTCGTCCATTTTGTGCACTACCTCGATCCAGGTGGACTCGGACATCACCTCGGGCGGGGTGGACGAGGTGAGGTATTCGAAGGGCGATTTGGCAGAATCGTTCATGGCTAATGTACAGTACAAACCATACACGGATCAAACGAGCGCACAACATGCTGTACTGCAACGGGCGCACCCTCATTATTTTCTTCAATCTGAACTCCGACCAGTGCTTGCTCTAGCGCACCGGGCGTGCCCGCCGCATCACGCGGTGAAAAATTCCACGTAGTCGGCGCAATAATCTGGTAATTGTGTATCTTGCCTTGCCGCACTTCCAGCCAATGACCCAGACTGCCGCGCGCGGCTTCGATCAAACCGATGCCGCTCGCGTCTTCCAATTTTGTCGCATTGAAACAGAACGGTTCACCGGGGCGCAGTCGCCGCACCCATGCTTCCATCACCGGCAACACGCGCGCGATTTCCAGTAAGCGCGCAACCACGCGTGCCGTCACATTACCGCCGTGGCGCGCGACCAAGTCGCGCGCCAGCGGATGACCCGCGATTAACTGACGGGCCAGCGCGCCGGTCTCAACGACGCGGCCGTCCAGTCTGGGCGCTTTGCACCATGAGTACGCACCCGCCTTGTCAGGCTGCGGCAGCGTAAATCCGACGCTGGGCGCAAGTGCGGAAGCGCCTTCCATCCAGCTATGCGACACGTCTTCGCGTATCGATGCAATATCCAGAGGATGCAGTTTGCCGTTTTCCCACAAACCGGAAGCGAACAGTTTATTTTCACCATCTTGGTATGCGCCGTAGCTCATGAAGCTATCTGTCGCGCGTCCCAGTTTATGCAATTCCAAGTCGTAAGCTATTTTAAGAAAACGCGGCAGATCAGCCGAAGTTTTGCGCGAGTCCATCCAAGTTAACAAGGCAGCTTCAGAATCCAGATTGGCAACCGCTTCCAGCGTGTCGCCGAATAAAGCCAGTTCCAAAAATGCGCGGAACTCGGTCAGCAATATCGACAGCCTGATCTGTTCCGCCAGTTCTATCGGACGTGATGAGCCACCCGGCTGCAACGACAAGGTGTGCGGCCATTTGCCCGCGAGATAGCCCATCAGGTGCATNNTCAAGTCCCGCGCAAAATCCGGCATGAAGAACAAATAAAAATGGCTCAGATGATCGGCAATATTTTCTGCGGCAAGCGTCAGATTGGCTGCAAGACGGCCATTCTCGGGCGGCTGCAATCCCATTGCATGTGCCAGTGCCTGCGCCGATGCGGCCGACTGTGCCACCGAACAGATACCGCAAATACGCGGCACGTACACCAGCGCGTCCAGCGGATGTTTGTCTTTGAGTATCTGTTCAAAACCGCGATACATCGGAGAATTCACATACGCCGATTGCACGCGACCATCGGCGATATCCAGCGATACTTCCAGATCACCTTCCACGCGATTGAACGGACCTACGACTAAACGTTTCATTTATGGCGCGTCCTTTTTGCGGCGGGTAGCACCACCTGATGATCCGCTACCGCATTTTCTTTGACACGCTTGGGCGTGGCGGATTTGGAAAGCGAAGCCAGCACCACGAACCATGCTTTCGGCATATCGATAGGCAAACCGATCGGAATACCACCGAGCTTGGGTGTTTCCGCGAAGGGATGTCCCGGTTCCTCAAAGCCGGGTTCGGTGCAGGCGATGCAGGTATAGCCGCCACGAACACAAGAGCCTTCGCCATTCCACAAACGGATATTGCAATCGGCATGCGCTTGCGTGCCTTTGCAACCCAGATTTTCCATCAGGCAGCCGAGGTCGGATGGCTTGTGCGCACTGGCTTTGAATTCGTAAAATTCATTGCGCGTGCAACCATGATGCACCAGATGATCGGCATACAAACGCGGGCGCTGCAAAGCATCCAGACTCTGCGTGTTCAACATACCGGAAGCCAGCGCAGCGAGCGTTTCTATCACCCAGTTAGGATGCGTGGGGCAACCAGCAATATTGATCACGGGCAAGCCGCTGCTGTCGCGATACTCCTGCCCCAACAAACCGCCAGGTGCATCGCCCTCGAATTGCAGGCCGCACGCATCGGTCGGATTATTCCCGGCGGCAGTAATCCCGCCAAAAGCCGCACAATTCCCCACCGCCACGGTATGGCGCGCAACTCGCGCCAGCCGCTCGACCAGCGTCATCACCGAATCGCCGCCGGTCGTGCGGTGAAAGCCGCCACTGCCGTTTGGCCCGCGCAATACCGCCCCTTCCAGACAAAGAATATCTAATCTGGTTGCTCCGCTCACACAATCGTCGATGATACGGCGTGCCTCTTGGGCACTCTCTTCCGACAAGGACGGGTGCCACAAAATATTGATGCCGAAACCCGCCAAGGTATCGAACAGATTAGTGCAATCCGCATTGAGCAAAGAGAGCGTGCAACCGCCGCAACCACCGGATTGCAGCCAGAGCAAATTGAGAGGCGGGTATTGAAAATTGTCTTTCACGTTTGTCCTTTCTCCCGCTTGCGGGAGAGAGTTAGAGAGAGGGAAGCGCTGTTATTCAGTTTTCTTCTCCAACCCATAGCGCGACAATTTACTGCGCAAGCCGACACGCGACAATCCCAGTTCAGCCGCAGCTTTGGTTTTGTTCCAGCGCAAGCGTATCAGTGTTTCGCGCAGCACGCGCGCTTCCAGTGTTTCCATGCGTTCCTTGAGGCTGCCGTTTATCCCGGACAGCACTTGCATATCCGTGGCCTCATCTTCCGGTGTGGCGCGCAGTACTCTTGCAGAAAACAAATGCGCGCCAATATGCGCGGCTTCGCTCAACATCAAGGCACGCAGAATTTCGTTTTGCAATTCGCGTACATTGCCCGGCCAATGATAGCGCGTCAAACAGTCCAGTGACTCGGGAGAAAATCCCGCCACATCTTTACCCATACTCTGTGCGGCGGAATTGAGCAGATCGAAAGCAATCAGCGGAATATCCATCTTGCGTTCGCGCAACGGCGGCACCGGCAACACAAACTGGGTCAAGCGATAGTACAGATCGGCGCGAAAGCGGCCGCGCTGCACCTCTTCTTCCAGATCGCGATTGGTCGCGGAAAGCACGCGCACATCCACCTTGCGCGAACGCGAACTGCCGACCGGACGAATCTCGCCTTCCTGCAATACGCGCAGTAACTTTACTTGAAATGCAGATGAGGTATCGCCGATCTCGTCCAGAAATATCGTGCCGCCATCGGCTTGCTCGAACAAACCGATACGGTCTTCAAAAGCGCCGGTAAAACTGCCGCGTTTGTGTCCGAATAATTCCGACTCCAATAATTGATCGGACATCGCCCCGCAATTTTCGATCACGAATGCGCGCCCGGAACGCGGGCTGGAATAATGGATGGCGCGTCCGAGCAATTCTTTGCCGGTACCGGATTCGCCCGCGATATGCACCGCGATGTCGCATCCTGCCACGCGCGAGGCCATATCGACGACCGCATTTAACGGACTGGCCGCTGCACGGGTAATGCGGGAAAATTCAAAATAATCGCGCAATTTTTCACGCTTGGTTTCCACGCGCCGACGCAATACCGGCTCGGCAGTACGCAATTCAAGATCCATGTTTTGAGTCTGCTGTTGCAGGTCGTACAACTGCGCAGCGGCTCGCACCGTCAACAGCAGCGACTCGGGATGCCAGGGCTTCATCACATACTGATAGATGCCCGCCTCATTCACACCCGCGATGATGTCCTGCGTTTCGGTATAACCGGAAATAATAATGCGCACCGTGTCCGGCCAACGCTCGCGCACCTCTTTCAAGAACTCGACACCGGTCATCTCCGGCATGCGCTGGTCGCATAACACCACCTGCACGGTTTCGCGCTCCATAATTTCGCGACCCTCTTTTGCGCTGGATGCGGTGCGCACCGTGAAGTCTTCTTCCAGCGTGCGGCGCAAAGATTCCTGCGAACGCACTTCGTCGTCGATGACCAAAATAGTGGGTAGTGTTGCCATCAGTGCCCCTTTAGCAAATCCTCGGTAATTGTTCACCCGCCAACCAATCCACCACGCGGCGACCTCCCATCTTGGTGGTCATCTGCACAAAGCCATGCGCATCTTCCAGCACCTCGCCGATGATGGATGCGCTTTGTCCAAGCGGATGTGCGCGCATCACTGCCAACAATCGTGGAGCATCTTCCGGCGCGCAGATCGCGATGAGTTTGCCTTCGTTGGCGACATATAACGGATCAAGCCCCAGAAACTCGCATGCCGCTTCGACCGGTTGATTCACCGCGATGGCGGACTCGTGCAGCATCATGCCGACAGCGGATTGTTTGGCGATTTCATTCAGGGTCGTGGCCAAGCCGCCGCGCGTCGGGTCGCGCAACACACGCAGCTTTACGCCACTGTCCAGCATGACGGCGATGAGGCCGTGTAATGCGGCGGTGTCCGACACGATAGGCGCGGAAAAAGTCAGCCCCTCGCGCTGCGAAAGAATCGCCATGCCGTGATCACCGATCGTGCCGGACAGCAGAATCTTGTCGCCCGGTTGGGCAAGATCGCCGGACAGATGAATACCTTCGCGCGCCACGCCCACACCCGTGGTGGTGATAAATACGCCATCGCCTTTGCCGCGCTCCACCACCTTGGTATCGCCGGTAACGACGGGCACACCGGCTTCGCGTGACGCGTGCGCCATCGACTCGACGATGCGTTTTAGATCAGCCAGCGGGAAGCCTTCTTCGAGGATGAACGAAGCAGCCAGATATAGCGGCGTAGCGCCCATCACCGCGACATCGTTGATCGTGCCATGGACAGACAAACAGCCGATGTCTCCGCCCGCAAAGAACAAAGGCGATACCACGTGGCTATCTGTTGCTATCACCAAGCGTCCGTTAGCGGGCGGCAACAACGCACCATCGTTGCCCTGTGCCAGATATTTGTTATTGAACGCGGCAGCAAACAACTCAGTGATGAGTTGCGCCATAGCGCGACCACCGGAACCGTGCGACATATCCACCCGACCATTTTTGAGATCAAGCGGGCGCGAGTAGTTGGGTTTGACTGGACTCGTCATACTGTCTCCCTGAATCTGCCATAACTATAGTGCGCCGCACACGCACCTTCGGACGACACCATGCAGGAGCCGACCGGATTTTCCGGCGTACACACGGTGCCAAAAATCTTGCATTCCTGCGGACGCTTTTGTCCGCGCAAAATGGCGGCGCATTCGCACGCTTTGTTGTCCGGTACGGCGACATAATCGATTTTGAATTTCAATTCGGCATCGAACGCGGCGAACTCGGGGCGCAGCTTCAACGCACTGTCGGGCACGCTGCCCAGGCCGCGCCATTCGAATACATCACGCAGTTCAAAAACTTCGGCCACCAGCGCCTGTGCTTTAAGATTGCCTGCGCGCGTCACGGCACGCGTGAATTCGTTCTCGACTTCGGCGCGTCCGTCGTTTATCTGGCGCACCAGCATGAGGATGGCCTGCATCACATCAAGCGGCTCGAAACCGGCGATAACTACCGGCTTGCCGTAATCATCGGCAAAGGGTTCATACGGTTTGCTGCCGATCACGGTGGATACATGCGCGGGGCCGACGAAACCATCGAGCGACACGCCGCCTTCCACAGTGAGAATGGCGTGCATCGCGGCGGGGGTCAGCACATGGTCGCAAAGGATACTGAAATTTTTGATCTCTTCGCTAGCTGCCTGTTTGACTGCCACCGCAGTGGGAGGTGTAGTCGTTTCGAATCCAATAGCGAGGAACACGACTTCGCGCTCTGGATTCTCGCGTGCGATTTTCAACGCATCCTGCGTCGAGTAAATCATGCGCACATCCGCACCGCCAGCCTTGGCGCGCATCAGCGAAAGATTATCGGAAGCAGGAACACGCAAGGTATCGGCATAGGTACACAGAATCACCCCCTGCTCACGCGCCAGCCGTATCGCCTGATCCACGCGCCCGATGGGCAACACGCACACCGGACAGCCGGGGCCGTGAATCATGCGCACATTGGCGGGCAATAAATCAACCAGACCGTATCGAGAAATAGCGTGGGTATGCCCGCCGCAAAATTCCATCAGGCGATAGGTTTTATGAGGAGCTGCTTCATGGGCGATATTGGCAGCGATATTTTTTGCTAGTTCGCCATCGCGGAATTCATCGACGTATTTCATGAGGCGCTTTCGTTCAGCTCGGCACGCAATTCATCCATTACGCCCATTTCGGCAAACATCTTCAGCGTGAGTTCGGCCTCTTCCTGATCCAGTTTTTGCAAAGCATAGCCAACATGCACGATGACATATTCACCGACTTGCGCTTCATCTACCAGCGCCAGTGAAATCTCTTTTCGCACACCGCCAAGATTGACGATGGCGTTGCCCGGAGTGGTTAGCTCTTCGATGCGGGCGGGTATGGCGAGACACATATCAAACTCCTTTAATTGCTGAACGTAGGCTGGTGGTGAACAAAGTGAACCCCGGCATCTTGCTAAACGCTGGGGTTCGTACCTCACCGCCAGCCTACAAAATCGGCTTCATAATATTTTGCAGGGCGATGCTGGCTTGCCCCAACGAAACTCCGCCATCATTTGGCGGTAGCTGTCGCGCAATTAATACGCGCACTCCTTTTGCTGACAAACCTTCAAGTATTGCATTCGTTAATAGGTTGTTGAGGAAACAGCCCCCACCCAGCGCGACATAGTTAATTTTGCTTTGCACAGCGGCACGCAGCACCCACGTGATTAAGCCGTCTGCAATCGTCGCATGGAATATTGCGGCACCGTATGCCACATCTTTGCAGTCAGCCAGCACTGCGAGTAGCGGGCGAAAATCCAATATTCCATCGGCGCTGATGGTGTAACCCTCTGCAAGAGGAACGACTTTACCGTGCGACTTTGCCAGCCCTTCCAACAACATCGCCGCCTGCCCTTCGTAGCCTTGTATTTCACTTACTCCCAACAATCCGGCAGCCGCATCAAAGCAGCGCCCCATACTGGAAGTGGAGGGGCTGTTCAACTGACGTTGCAACATGCCCGCCAACATCCCTGCTCCTGCTTGCTTTGGAAAACGCTGCGCAATTTCGTCGGCACGCCCCATGTCGAACAACGCGGCTGCGGCCATACGCCAAGGCTCTCTCGCGGCGCGGTCACCGCCGGGCATATTCAACGGTACAAGATGTCCCAGACGTTGGCAGTTCGCTCCGTCTACGCGTAACAACTCACCGCCCCAAGCACTGCCGTCAGTACCCAGCCCGACACCGTCCAGCGCCAAACCGAGTACGGCTTCGGCAACTTGATGTTCGGCGCAGATGGCGGCGATATGCGCGTGGTGATGCTGCAC
>PLYB01000310.1 GCA_003151655.1 Gallionellaceae bacterium
CGTTGTGGGTTAACAACCTTAACCCACCCCAGCCCTCCCTTGTCAGGGAGGGAGCTGGTGCACGGGCTCCTCCCCTGACAAGGGGAGGCTGGGAGGGGTTGGGTTCAAATGGATTATTTCAATGAACTCGCAAACCCAATTTCCCGTAACCAGACCTAGCAACCTGTCCACACTGGACACCGTGGCCGAAGAGATTCCGGTCGCGTTTGAATACAACGGCATCTCGCATACGGTGATGCTGGCCACGCCCGCCGATCTTGAAGATTTTGCGTTGGGTTTCAGCCTGACCGAAGGCATCGTGGCTAAACGCAGCGAAGTGTTCGACATTGAGATAGAGGAAGCCGAAGCAGGTATCACCGTGCATCTGAAGATCGCGGGTGGCGCATTCGCCCAACTCAAGGAATATCGCCGTAGTCTGGCCGGACGCACCGGCTGCGGTTTGTGCGGCGCGGAAAGCCTGACGCAGGTGGTGCGCGATCTGCCGCCGCTGGCGGATGCCGCACCCTTCCCGCTGGATGCCCTGTACGAGGGGATGCGCAAGTTGCCATTGCAGCAGACCCTGCAACAGAGCACCGGTGCCGTGCATGCGGCATGCCATGTTGCGAACGATGGCAGCATCAGCCATGTGCGCGAGGATGTCGGTCGGCATAACGCGCTGGACAAAACGCTGGGTGCGCTGGCACTTGCCGATGCGATACCCGGCGGTGCGCTGCTTATCACCAGTCGCGCCAGCTTCGAGATGGTGCAGAAAGCGGCAGCGCTGGGCTACGGCATTCTGGCTGCGGTCTCCGCGCCCACAGCCGCCGCCGTGCGTCTGGCGGACAAACTCAATATCACACTGGTTGGCTTCCTGCGCGGCTCCAGTTGTGCCATCTATACCCATGCGCAACGTCTGCAAGGAACCACACTATGAAAGCTGCCAAACTGATCAAAATGGCCAACCAGATCGGAGCCTTTTTCGAAGCCATGCCCGATCGCGAGCAAGCGGTGAAAGATGTTGCCGCACATATCCAGAAGTTTTGGGAACCGCGCATGCGTAACGCGTTGCACGATCACGTCACACGCAACGGCGATGAAGCCCTGTCACCCATCGTGCGCGACGCTTTGCGTAGCGTAGCGAAAGTCGGTTGAAGACGAATAATCCAATAGCCAAAAACATCTTCATTCCCGCGAAAGCGAGAATCCAGTTTGCAGTCATTGACGATCAGTCCCGATGCGTGGTCGGAACAACAGTAAGCGCTATTTAAAGAGGTGCTGTGCGCTTGTTGCTCAATATGACACTCCGGCAGATAATCTTTCACGACTAACACAAGAAGGCAATCTGACGATGTCATCGGATAAAAGAATTTGCGCAGCCTGTGTCTCGGATGCCTATCTCAAAGCAGAGATTGCGAAGAGCCCTACCGTAGACCAAGAATGCGATTACTGCGAGTCAGTTGGACCCACCATCGACATGGCCAGTCTGGCGGATCGTTGCGATACTGTTATCGAGATTTTTTATGAGGTGTCCAGCCTTTCAGACGCAGTTATTATCTACGAGCGTACTCCCGAGGGTGAAGAGCTAGCAGGGGTACTTGATCGGATCGTTGCGCCGCCGGAAGAGGTGGTCGATGATCTCGTTGAGTTGCTTACGGATAAGTGGTTCGACTCCGACAGTCAAGAACATCATTATGGTGAGGAGCCTTGGTTCGTCGAAAAGACAAAGTCCTCTGAGCCGTTGAACAATGCTTGGAACGAGATGGAGCAAAGCCTCAAGCATGAAGCACGCTATCTCAATCCAAAAGCCGCGAGAATGTTGGAAAATATGTTTGGAACCGTACATGATGACCGAACCAGCGAAAGCAAGGGCGTTGTCATGGAGTTGAATGCAGACTGCGAAATTAATACGTTGTATCGTGCCCGTGTTTTTCAGACGTTAGAGGCAATGGAGACCGCTCTTAGCCATCCAGAACGCCACATCGGCCCACCGCCATCTGGCATAGGCGCAGCCGGGCGAATGAATGCCAAGGGGGTATCGGTTTTTTATGGGGCAACTGAGAAAGAGATTGCTATTTCCGAGGTACGCCCCCCAGTTGGTTGCCATGTGGTAGTGGGGGCGTTCAAGCCGATCCGAACATTACGACTACTTGATCTTCAACAGCTTGGTTCTATCACGCTTAAGTCGACTTCGAGTCCGTTTGATCCTGCCACCGCAGAGGAAGCTGCCAGATGCGCCTTTATGGAAACTCTCACACAGAAGATGGTGATGCCGGTTATGCCAGAGCTGGAAGAACAGGGCTATCTAATTACACAGGCCATTGCCGACTTTCTATCAACTCATCCCAAACTTTTACTCGACGGAATTATCTTTCCCTCGGCCCAGAATATGACGATCCACAAAGATACACTCGGTCGCAATGTTGTCCTATTCAATAAGGCATCAATGGTACTGAATGCTGATGCAGATTTTGATGGTGATCACGTTGAGTTGTGGGAGTACGATGAGGATTCCCCAAGAAGTTGGTTTAAGCCGGAAATTTGGTCGTCCCAAAGGGTGAGGACTCGAAACGCGTCTATGTGGCTTGTTCCAGATCCGATCAAACCCGTTCTCGAACTAGATCTCAACTCTATTGAGATCTATGAGATCGAGGGTGTGAAGTATCAAAAATCCTGACATCAGGTGAAGCGGCATATCATTCAGCCTAAAGTGACAAAAAAAGATAGGCCGATGGATTAACGAATCCGGATCAAGTGTCTGTCCGGGTTGTAAAGATTCAGGCCTTGACCGGGTGTACTAGTACATAAACACATAAATAACG
>PLYB01000171.1 GCA_003151655.1 Gallionellaceae bacterium
AACAAACGCGACAAATCCGCCGAGCCGCCCGCCACATCCAGCACGCGGTTGCCTTCATGCACATTCGCCAAACCCACCGCGAAACGTTTCCAAACGCGATGCAGGCCAGCCGACATCAGGTCGTTCATGATGTCGTACTTGCTGGCGACCGAGGTGAACACACTGGCGACGTGTTTGGCTTTTTCGTTCTCGGCAACCGTCTGGAAACCGAAATGGGTGGTTTTGCTCATAGCTTATTCCTTTGGCTTTGTCATTCCGGCGCAGGCCGGAATCCAGTGCTTTAATTGACTGGACACCGACCTACGCCGGTGCGACGAAATATTTAATCGCGACTTGCGCCCGCAGCTTCCAGCTTGCCCAAATAATCGTGCCACATGGCATCCTGATATTGTCCCAACTCGCGCAGATATTCCCACGTATACAGGCCGCTGTCATGGCCATCGCTGAAGATCAGTTTGAGAGCATAATTTCCAGATGGCTCGATGTCGACTAGAACCACGTCGCGTTTGCCGACTTGTAAGGTCTCTTGTCCCGGTCCGTGGCCGCGAGCCTCGGCAGAAGGCGTATATACACGCAGGAATTCGAAGGGCAATTTAAAGCGTGCACCGTCATTGAAAGCAAGCTCAAGCACTTTAGATTGTTGATGTAGGGTGATTTCGGTTGGGATAGTCATGCGCGCATTATCGCAAGCCTGCGAATAATCTACAAACGGAAACATACTGCTGACATCACGCTGTCAGTAGCAGGTGCGTAGCATTCTCTTGCCGGATGTTCCGGCACATAACCCTAAGGAGAAAAACATGTCCGATACAATAGAGCTGGTACGCTTCCGTTTGAAACAAGATAAGACCGCCGCCGATTGGCTCAAAGCCAACGAGAAGATCAATGAGTGGATTAAGGTACAACCGGGCTTCCGTTTTCGCAGTCTGTCCGAAACCGATGACGGCGAATGGATCGATATGGTGTATTGGGAAAGTTTGGAAGCAGCAAAAGCTTCCGGGGCGAAATTCGGCGAGGTAATGGGGCCGACCTGCGAACCCTTGGTTGAAATCGGCAGCGTCGTGGTGAGCCACAGCAAAGCGCATGTGATGCAACAAGGCTAGGGGACGGACGATGATCAAGATCAGCATTCTGTATCCCAATACCGGCAAGTTCGACATGGACTATTATCTTAATACGCACATGCCGCGCTCGATCGAATTGTTGAGTACAGGAAAAGGTTATCACGGTGTGTCTGTAGAGCGCGGACTAGGTGGAGCATCACCGGGTTCCGCGCCGAGCTATGTTGCCATGTGCCACTACTTGTTCGATACTGCCGACGATTTCATGGCGGCGTTCATGCAGCATGCTGCCGAATTGCAGGGCGATATACCGAACTACACCGACATCGAGACGATCATTCAGGTGAGCGAGGTCGCCATTAACCGATAGGGAGCACAGTGCGCAAATCCGAACGACTCTTCAAGCTGGTGACGCTGCTGCAAGGGCGGCGCACCGCGATCACTGCGCAAGTCTTGGCAGAAGAACTGGGCGTGGCGATGCGTACGGTGTATCGGGATGTTCAGGCGCTGGTTCTTTCGGGTGTACCCATCGACGGCGAGGCGGGCGTGGGTTACCGTTTGCGCGCGGGCTTCGATCTGCCGCCGCTCATGTTCCAGTCGGAAGAAGTCACTGCCTTGCTGGTCGGCAGCCGCATGGTGCAGGCATGGACCGATCCCGATCTGGCACAGGCCGCGAAACAGGCGGAAGCCAAGATACTTGCCGCACTTACGCCGCAAATGTTGATCAGCGTGTCGCGGCTGCCGTATCGTATTCCGGTGTATGAGCGCTCTGAAAGCGGCATCCACCGTCTGCTGCGCAAGGCGTGCGAAGGACGGCAGAAAGCTTCCATCACCTATAAAGATATGAACGGGCAGGAATCCACGCGCAACCTGTGGACGCTAGGAATGGTGGGCTGGGGCGATCACTGGACGTTGCTGGCGTGGTGCGAGTTGCGCAACGAATATCGTAACTTCCGCTTCGACCGCATTCAAGACATCGTGCTGTTAGAGGAACATTATCCGGCACATTCACAGCGTAATTTGGAACACTATCTGACACAGATCGTCGGTGTTGCGGACGAACAAAAACCAGCTTGAACGAGGTTAAGATGGAAAAAACATTCCGACGAGAACGTTATCCCATGCCGGATTTCATTCGTGAAGCATTGGCAGCCAAAAAACTTACCGCCGCTTACGATGCGCGTCCGCCGTATCAGCGCAACGACTATATCGGCTGGATAACGCGAGCCAAACTTCCCGCCACGCAACAGAAACGGCTGACGCAAATGTTGGAAGAGTTGGAGAAAGGCGATGCCTATATGAAAATGGCATACCGTGCGAAGGAAGCTGGCAAATGAACATCGCGGCTCTGCGTCTGCACAACCAGCAGATTACCCGGATGCGTTTTACCCAGCCGGAGCAAGTCGTTGCCTGGTTGGGCGGAATGCAGGGGCAGGACTATCCCGGTGCGAAATGGTCTATCGGTTTGCGCCTGCCGGATGTGACCGATGCCGATGTGGTGCGCGCAATTGATGAGGGCAAGGTCATCCGCACCTGGCCGATGCGCGGCACGCTGCATTTCGTTGCGGCGCAAGATGTACGCTGGATGCTGATGCTGACTTCGCCCAGAAACATCGCGGGCAGCGCCAGTCGCCGCCAGAATCTTGAGTTGGATGACAAAACGCTGGCACGTTGTCGCGAAGTGTTCATCAAGACATTGCAGGGCGGCAAACAAAAATCCCGCGAGGAAATGTATGCCGCCTTGGCACAGGCGAAAATCTCAACCGAAGGGCAGCGCGGTTATCACATTCTGTGGAACATGGCGCTACACGGATTGATTTGTTTTGCTGCAAGCGCTGATAAGGAACAAAACATTGCTTTGCTGGACGAATGGGTTGCGCCGACCCCGGTCAAAACGCGCGAGGAAGCGCTGGCGGAATTGGCCTTGCGCTATTTCACCAGTCGCGGCCCCGCCACAATGCCAGATTTCATCTGGTGGTCGGGTTTGAGTGCGGGTGAGGCACGACTCGGTCATGAGGCGATCAAATCCACGCTAGTGCATGAGACGGTGGGCAAGCTGAGTTATTGGATGGCAGCGGATGTTGTCTTGCCAAACGAAGAGCCGACTATATTCGTATTACCCGGCTTCGATGAATATCTGCTGGGTTACAAAGATCGCAGTGTGGTGCTTGATACCGTGCATGCGGAGAAAGTTTGCCCCGGTGGAAATGGCATGTTCGCTTCCACCATCGTCATCAACGGACGCGTGGCGGGTACATGGAAACGCGTAATCAAGAAGGCAGGCATCGACATTACCGCGACACCGTTCACCAGTTTGAGTAAGGCCGACAAAAAGCGCTTCACCGAAGCCGCTCAGCACTACGGTGAATTTCACAAAATGCCAGTGAAGGTTGTTTGAGAAAATTACAAATCAGACAGTGCGAACAAATCAGTGAATAGTCACAATGATTGGTTCGCCACGGGTGACGATGAGGGTATGTTCGTATTGTGCGGAAAGATTACCCGGCATACCGGCCAGTGTCCAACCATCATCGGTTTCGGAAACTATTCTGCTTTTAGTGGACAGAAATGGCTCAATGGCGATGACCATGCCTTCCTTGAGAACACGATGGTCGTGGGCATCGTAATAGCCGAGGATATGCTCGGGTTCCTCATGGATCGCCCGGCCCACGCCGTGTCCGCCGAGATTTTCGATGATCCTGAGTTGATGGGTCTTGGCAACATTTTGAATTGCGCGGCCAATTCGATTGATGGGCTGTCCTGCTCTGGCAACTTTGATTGCTTCGGTCAGGGCAGTGCGCGTGGCGTGGCAGAGCTTGGTTTTGATGGGTGATGCCGGGGGAACGATACGCGTTCCTCCGGTATCGGCGAAATAGCCATCTAATTCGGCCGAAACATCCACGTTTACAAGGTCACCGGCCTTAATGATGCGGCTACTGGGCACACCGTGCGCAGCTTCTTCGTTAATGCTGATGCAAGTGAATCCCGGAAAATTATAGGCAAGTTGAGGTGCTGAACGGGCACCATGCTCGGATAACAGTTTTTTTCCAATAGCATCCAGTTCTTGTGTTGTCATGCCGGGCTCGATGGAGTCGAGCATTTTATGCAGGACGAGGGAAACGATGCGACCAATGCGCTGCAGGGCGATGATGTCCGCTTGAGATTCGATAGTCATTGTTTATCCAATCGAGATTAAAGACTGCGGATTTTCTTCAACAATGCAGTCGTCGAGCGCTCATGCAGGAATGGGATACTGTGTACCGAGCCGCCCCAACCCAGCACCTCTTTGCTGCCGACGATATTGTCCGGCTTCCAGTCGCCACCTTTAGCCAGTATGTCCGGTTTGCAGGCGAGGATGAGATTCAGCGGCGTGTCTTCCTCAAACAGGACAACCAGACTGATTGCCTCTAATGCAGCGAGTACCGCCATGCGATCTTGCTCGGCGTTGATTGGGCGATCATCGCCCTTGCCCAGACGTTTTACCGAGGCATCGCTATTTACACCGAGAATAAGCGAGGCACCGAGCGCGCGTGTCTGTGCCAGATAAGTGACATGACCGCGATGCAGCACATCGAAACAACCGTTGGTGAATACCAGCGGGCGCGGCAACTGAGCCACGCGCGCGGCAAGCGTTGTTGCCGCGCAGATTTTATTTTCAAAAGCGGGCGTTGCGTAAACGTTTATGGGCATGACAGTTGGATGTTTACAAATAAGGTCAATCAGGCACGTCTCGCCGCCTGACTATTTAAACCAGCGACGCACCCCGCGAAATCACATTACTCGGCTTGGTCGATGTACTCAAAGGCTCGAACTACTTTTTGCACACCCAGAATCACACTGGCAGTTTCGGCAGCGGTTTTCGCCTCGGCATGAGTAACGAGTCCCAGCAAATACACGACACCCTTGTCAGTCACGACTTTGATCGTTCCCGACTGTAACGACTTATTCACATTAAGTTCAGTTTGAATATCTTTAGTGATTCCGGCATCAGCGCGGCGCGTGCTGGAGCTGGATAAGCCGCCTACGGCTACCTCATTGGCAATTTGTTTCACATTGGGTACGGAATAGACGATGCGTTCAATGCCTACTTTCGTTTCTTTTGTCGTCGCATCGCCGGTTAGCAGTACAAAACGGTTGAAACAGGTGACATCCACCAAAGCGGTAGCTTTGTACTTTTCGCGGATACGGGATATCGCCGTGCTTTCAATTTTGTCGTCGTCAACCTGCGAACCCGAAGAGCGGCGATCTGATGAGCCACTCGACATTTTGCCGGAAACGATTGCACAACCTGGCGCTGCGAATAACACGGCAGCGAGCAACAAAACAATTAACGAGCGCATCATTCTCCCCCCAACAATAAATGGTCAATGACATCACACAGGCAGTGCAAGACCAATAGATGCACTTCCTGAATGCGTGCCGTACTTTGTGTCGGTACGCAAAGATGAAAATCGGCAGCGGTAAGCATAGTGCCCATGGTGCCGCCATCGCGCCCGGTCAGCGCGATAACGATCATGCCGCGATCATGCGCGGCATGAATAGCTTCCATCACGTTGATCGAGTTGCCGCTGGTCGAGATGGCGATCAGCACATCGCCAGCCATGCCCAGCGCGCGCACTTGTTTGGAAAAAATCAGCTTGTAATCGTAATCGTTCGCTATTGAAGTGAGTACCGAACTATCGGTAGTTAAAGCAATGGCGGGAAGCCCCGGCCGCTCAACTTCAAAGCGGTTTACCAATTCGGCGGCAAAGTGTTGCGAATCTGCGGCCGACCCACCGTTACCGCAGATCAATACTTTTCCGTCGTTTAGCAGGCAGGTAACAAGTGCTTGAGCCGCCTCGGCGATGGGTTGAGCAAGGACTGCTTTACTTTGCAATTTGATTTGCGCGCTGTCGTCGAAATGTTTACTAATTCTGCTGGTCAGTGTCATAAAAGTAGGTAACGGTAAAAGCCTGAGAAATAATAGATGCGAATATTACCCGAATCAAGCGTCGAAGGCATTCTTGATCCACACAATATCAGCATCTTGAAACTCGTACAGGGGATATTGGCCCCCGGATTTTGCGATTTGGGGAGATATTAACAGCACAGCATCAAAACGACACGCTGGAGTATGACCGATCAAGGACAAATAGTGTTGCGCTGTGCAAATCAGCTTCCGTTGTTTCCGGGTGTCAATACTGGAGGCGGCACCGCCAAAGTTTTTGTTATTGCGCAGGCGCACCTCGGCAAATACCAGTGTTTCACCGTCTTGCATAATCAGGTCGATTTCACCAAAGCGACAGCGATAGTTTTGAGCGATAAGTTGCAGGCCATGCTTTTGCAAGTAGCGTGAGGCGGCGAGTTCGGCCTGTGCTCCGCTGTTCACGGAGTTTGGGATGGAGCACTAGCCGCATTCTCAGCTTGGATTGCAGCGGCTTTTGCCGCAGCCTTGGCCGCGTTAAGCGCAGCCAGCGTTTCGGTCGTTAGCCCCAGCCCGTGCCTGAAAAACGCCGGGATCGGTTCACGCAAGAATTGTTGGCCGCTCGAATGAATTCGCCCGGTAACGCCGTCCAGCATAAGCGCGCGTCCGTCAGGATTAGCCTGTAAAGTATTCGCCAGACGATAGGCATCTATTCCTAAAGCATACAGGCGGTCTACCTCCGGTTCCAGCAAAGTCGTACTCTGCGGATAGATCATTACCGCAGGGTGATCCGGTTGCAACAACCAGGGCATATCGACGAAATGAATTTCGTTAAGATCGAAGTTGGCGAGGGTATTGGCATTGCCTTTAAAGATCAGCGAGGTTGCATAAACCGGCAGGGTCGGATTCAGGTAAGGGCGTATCAAGCGCGCTTTCTCGTGATCCGCTGCAAGGAAAGCCATATTGCCGGGTGCAATAGGCGGAGGGCCTTGCCGTAGCGGCTCACCTGTTTCTTCAACAGATGAAGCAGGCTTCGGTTCCGTCCCTGCCGGCCAAGGCGCAACGGGCAAATTGCTCAATACCGAGAAATCATCGTTAAACAAAACCTCGGCGGTTACCGTGCCGCCCAAGCCTTTCCATTCTTCGGCAAAAGCGGCGGCGAGACGTTTCGACAGAGGCGTGCCGGTGCTAATGATCGTTGCGTTACGCAGCTTGGCATTGGCGGCGAGCAGAGCGATTTGGCGCGCTTCATGCTCAACCGGTAGGCCGAAGAAATACAAATTGTGCGAAATCTTGGGTAAATCGGTGGTATTGAGCGCCACCGTGGGTATGGTAATGCCGGAATAAGCGGTAAGCGCCGCAACGCCATCGCGGGTAAGCGGCCCGGCCACGGCTACCGCGCCATTGGCCACGGCCTGCCGGTAAAGAGTTATGACTTCTTTGGTTTCGTCAGTGCTGGCATACACGCGCACCGGCAGCCCGCGTTGCACGGTAGAGGCCGTAAGAAAACCTTGTTGCACGACTTCAGCCGCACGGGCGAGCGCGCTTGATTTGGATTTGAGCGGTAACAACAACGCGATATGTGGCGCGGGATTGTCCGCGACAGGCATAGGCAGCGCAGGCACGGCTATGGCCACAGCAGATGCGGCTTGTACCGACGAAGCCGCAACGGGTGCAGATACGATGCGTACGTCTGGAGTAGCATAGGCGTTAACGCTAACGTATAGTGCGACCAGACACAAAAACCCGAAGGAAAAACGTTGCATAGTGGCCAAAAACAAAAATTGGAATGCGCATTATATGTAGTCGCGACCCCGATTGGGAATTTACGTGATATCAGCTTGCGCGCTTTGGATATTCTAACCTCAGCCGATACCGTCGCCGCCGAGGACACGCGCAATACCTCACACTTACTGACCCACTACGGAATCAGCGCCAATCGGCTGTTGGCGCTGCATCAGCACAACGAACGCGGTGCCGCAGAGAAAGTTGTTGCCCTATTGCAACAAGGCCAAGCGGTGGCGCTGGTGACCGATGCCGGAACCCCGGCGGTGAGCGACCCCGGCGCAGTATTGGTTGAAGCCGTGCTGGCGGCGGGCTTTCGCGTCATTCCTATTCCAGGGGCGAGTGCCGTAGTGGCGGCGCTGTCGGCTTCCGGCTTAACCGCGCCGCATTTTTTATTTTACGGCTTCTTGCCGAACAAATCAGCTGCACGTTGCACGACTTTGCAAGCGCTGATTGACCACCCGTATTCGCTGGTATTTTATGAAGCGCCGCATCGCATTCTGGAAAGCGTAGCAGATCTGCAAACCGTGTTCGGTGACGAACGCGAGATCGTGCTGGCGCGGGAGCTGACCAAGTTGTTCGAGAATATCCATCGCTGTAAATTGGGCGAGGCAATGGCCTGGTTGAACAGCGATGCCAATAATCAGCGCGGAGAATTCGTGCTGCTGGTGGCAGGCGCGGAAGCCAAGCAGGACGGTCTTTCCAGCGAAATAGAAAAAACCTTGTCGCTACTGTTGGAAGAACTGCCGCTCAAACAAGCCGTACAATTGGCGGTGAAAATCACCGGGGCGAATAAAAACGAGTTGTATCAGCGGGCACTTGAAATTAAAAACTCATCAGCGAAAGGGGCATAAAGTATTACGCCCTTGCCCGAATCAAAGATATTTGCCATTATTTGCTTTTGATTTTGTTGGCACCGCCAGCGGAAGCAAAGTGACTACAGGTTTAATGGGCGCAGAATATTGCTCATAGCGGTGTGCGTCGATGTATTCTTGAATTGATGCTTTCGGTTCGGTCGCGGACTTGAGTGCAGTAGCCCCTGCCTCGAAAGACGGCAACGCAGAAAGCACCGAGACAAACAAGGCGAAGCAGATTGCACTCCATAGCAGCCGCCATCCGGAAGGCACGTATGCTTCATGATTGACGATGTCCGAAAGTCTGGCAGAAACAGGGTAAAACACTCTCATAACGACCTCCTGAAAATAGTTTGTGTGAATTATTCCCACGAAGCGAATGCTATCTGACAAAGTTTTCGTTGTAAAGCATTTTGTGTGACTTTTTCACACGTCATGCTACAATCCAAATCGTGAATACGAAAAACTTACCTACCGCCGGCTCACAAACCCCTTCTCCAGCATTGATTGTGGCGTTGCAAAGTTTGTTGCGTCCCTTGATCAGGCTGCTGCTGGTCAATGGAATTACTTACCCCTTCCTTTCGAATTTGTTGAAGTCACTCTATGTAGAAGTGGCGAGAGAAGAGTTTCTGCTGAATGGCAAACCACAAACGGATAGTCGCATCAGTTTGTTGAGTGGCGTGCATCGCAAAGATGTAAAGAGACTGGGCGAAGAAAGTCACCAAGAGGAAGTCACCCCCCCGACAATATCGCTGGGAGCGAGGCTGGTCGCGGTGTGGACGAGCAATACCTTGTATCTGGATGAAAATGGGAAATCCCTTCCCTTGCCGAGGCAGGCAAGCGAAGGCGGGGCAAAGTCGTTTGAAAGTCTGGTCAGCTCGGTCAGCAAAGATATTCGCTCCCGCGTCATCTTGGACGAGTGGCTGCGCATCGGTATCGCGCATCTCGATGAAGAGGGTCGCGTGTGTTTGAATACTGACGCGTTTATTCCGGAAAATGGTTACGATGAAAAAGCATACTTCTTCGGACAAAACCTGCAGGATCACATAGCGGCTGGAGCGCATAATTTATTGGGTCAAAAACCCCCGTTTTTTGACCGGAGTGTCTATTACAACAAATTAACGCCGGAGTCCGTGGCCGAGATAGCGGAGATGACGAAGAAACTGGGGATGCAGGCATTGGTAGCGGTTAATAAGCGCGCCAAGGTTCTGCAAGAAAATGATGCGGGAAAACAAGGTGCGAACCAACGCATGAATTTTTGTGTCTACTACTTCGATACGGAAGAAAAAGAGCCGCTGGATGAAAAGTAAGTTCAACATATTGAATTCAACAATTGCGGGGTTAGTGTGTATTGCACTGCTCCACTCCGGCTATTTGCAAGCGGATGAGAATTGCCGTGGTATCGGAGGCACAGGAGTTGTGGCCAGCGGATGTGGCGTAGGCGGCACGGGAAATAGTACAGGCAAAGCGGGCATTGGCGGAACCGGACATGCTGGTAGTGGTAGCGGCCTTGGTGGAACAGGTAATGTGGCAAGTAAGGCTGGTATAGGCGGAACGGGGCGCACTCAAGAAGACGGAGGAATCGGCGGAACGGGTCATACCGACAGCGGCATGGGCGGAACTGGCATTGTGGCAAGCAAGTCCGGTATAGGCGGCACGGGTATCGTCGGAATTGTCACCGGCTTCGGCAGCATCTGGGTAAACGGGCTAGAGGTGCAGTACGATGCTAAAACGCCGGTGGCAGACAATGCTGCCGTTGCCAATTCGAATGTCTTGGCGATCGGGCAAGTTGTCACTATTGAGGCCAGCGAAAGCAACCATGAATTCAAAGCGAACAAAATATCGGTACTAGATGCGGTTGCCGGACAAATATCGTCGGTGGACGAGAACAATGCCAAGCTGATTGTTCTCGGGCAGACTGTCGCCATCACTGCCAAAACGATAACGCACGACCAGCAAAGTCAGCAAAATACGATACAACTGAAGCAGGGCGACTATGTAAAGATAAACGGACTGCGTTTAGCCAACGGGGAAATTGTAGCTTCGCGCGTTGAACGAACCGGCATGATTGCCGAGCCGAATTTGCTGGGCCCGATCACCAAAATAAACGGAAAAACCATAGAAGTGTATGGCTTGCAAATTGTGACGAAAGGAGAAACGCAGCTAAAAATCGGCCAAGAGATTTTGGTGTCAGGGAAGCTGATTGACGGAAATTTGATGGCGCGCGAAATTTCACTCAGCCCGGTTGCTCAGTTGTATGAAACAACCGAACAAATCAAGTTGCAAGGCTATATTGGAGAAAGCACATCGCAGGGGCAGATAAGAGTTGGCAATATGGATGTCATCGTTTCTTCACGCGCTATAGCATCGAAGGGAGTGCTAACCCCCGGCGATCTGGTTCAGGTAAGCGGGCGCTTTGCCGTTGATCACAGAATAATTGCCGACAAAATTGAGTTCAGCAGGGATAGGCCGGAGAGCATGCAACATGAAACAATCTCTGGAACGGAGCATGATGCAACAGAAAAGCATGAACATTCAGATAGAGCGGATCATAGAGAGATGGAGCGGCAAGAAATAGATCGGGTAGACACCAGCGAACATATGGATCGCCCCGAGCATATAGATCTTCCCGAACACATAGATAGCCCCAACCATACCAACAGCACGGAAAGCATGGAAAGAAACTCAGGCCATAACGACGCAAATGGGCACACGGGCAAATGATCGAGCGCATTGCTGCCCAATTCTGTCAATTTGTATCAATTGCGCTGTTGGCGAGCATCCAATCAGTCCATGCTGACCAAGGCAGAATAAGCATAGGAAGCGGACTGGATTTTAGTACGGGGAAATATGGCGGGACAACAGCGACCGACGTAACCTACATTCCGCTTACAGGAAAGTATGAAACCCGCGACTGGCTATTCAAATTAACCGTGCCCTATATTTCAATCACCGGACCGGGAAACGTGGTGCCAAATATCGGGCAGGCAGTATATGCAAGCAACGCTGTCAGAACAGATGCGGGCTTGGGCGATGTGGTGGATGCGACCAGCTACAGCCTGATTAACTCAGCCCAAAGCGGCATAGCAATCGATATAACCGGGAAAGTAAAATTTGGCACCGCAGATAAAAGCCTGGGGTTGGGTAGTGGTGCGAATGATTACGCAGCAGAAGGCAGCGCATACAAAATACTGGGGCGCTATAGCGCATTCGGAACAGCGGGCTACAAAGTCTTCGGGCAATCACTCGGCTATACGCTGAGTAATGCATTTTATGGCTCGTTGGGTGTGGGCTATAAAGTTGCCGACAAAACGAGCATTGGCCTGATATACGATTATCGTGAACAGACTTCATTGCTGACAGACCCGCAGAAACTGTGGACGGCATTTGTAAATAATAGAATCAGCAGCAAATGGAAGGGGCAAGCCTACCTGTTTACCGGAGCCGGAAACTCAAGTCCGCAAATCGGCGGGGGTGCGATGCTAACCAGAGTCTTTTGAGAAATCCCGTGTTGATATGCAGCTAGTAGCTTCACCGCAATTTATGACTAATTCTAAATGATATAATCCGCATCTCAATAAAGGTGCGTTCAATGTCTGCAGCAATAAACTTCAAATCCCATTTGTCCGAACTATTCGCGCAGGCTCTGCGCGAGGTGGCGCCAGATCAGCCCGATACATCAATTCTTATTGAGCGCCCGAAACAGGTAGCGCATGGCGACTATTCCTGCAATTTGGCAATGCAATTAGCGAAACCGCTGCGCAAAGCGCCGCGCGACATCGCAAATGCGTTAATCGCGGCATTGCCGAAATCCGCTGTGGTGGAAAAGGTGGAGATCGCGGGCGCGGGCTTTATCAACGTGTTCATCACTACAGTGGCGAAGCAGCAAGTGGTGCATGGTGTGCTACAGGCCGGTGCGGGCTACGGACATGTGCATGCAGGTGGCGGGCGTAAAGTGGGAGTGGAATTCGTTTCCGCTAATCCGACCGGGCCGTTGCATGTGGGCCACGGGCGCGGTGCTGCGGTGGGAGATTGTTTGTGCAACGTGCTGCATGCGGCAGGTTGGAATGTGACTCGCGAGTTTTACTACAATGATGCGGGAGCGCAGATTGATAACTTGACGCTATCGGTACAATTGCGCTGCAAGGGTGTTACTCCGGACGATCCATCTTGGCCGGAATCGGGATATCGCGGCGATTACATCACGGAAGTCGCGCGCGGCTATATAGCAAAAGAAACAGTGATTGCTGACGATCAGCAAGTAAAAGCCTGCGGCGATGTGAACGATGCAGAAGCAATACGCCATTTTGCCGTCGCTTATTTACGTCGTGAGCAAGATTTGGATTTACGCGCTTTTCAGGTGGAGTTTGACGTATTCTCTTTAGAGTCTGCGCTCTATACCGACGGTAAAGTCGAAGAAACCGTAAAGAAACTCATCGCCAGCGGTCACACCTACGAACAGGACAACGCACTATGGCTGCGTACCACCGACTTTGGCGACGATAAAGATCGGGTAATGCGCAAGAGTGACGGCGGATACACCTACTTTGTTCCTGACGTGGCTTATCATCTGGACAAATGGCGGCGTGGCTTCGTACGTGTTATCAATGAACAGGGTTCCGATCACCACAGTACCATTACCCGTGTTCGCGCAGGATTACAGGCGTTGAATGAAGGCATACCAAAGGGCTGGCCGGACTACGTTCTGCACCAAATGGTCACAGTGCTGAAAAACGGAGAAGAGGTGAAAATCTCGAAACGTGCGGGCAGCTATGTCACGTTACGTGACCTGATAGACGAAGTCGGTTGCGATGCGACACGCTATTTTCTCGCTGCACGGCATCCGGATTCACAATTGGTGTTCGACATCGACCTCGCAAAATCGCAGAGCAACGATAACCCTGTGTACTACATTCAGTACGCTCACGCTCGCGTTAGCACTGTATTGCTGCAATGGGGGGGCGACAGCGCAGTTTTGCAACATGCGGATGTTGGCGTGCTTGATAATGAATATGAAACCCAGTTATTGCAACGCATGATTGATTTTCCGCAGGTGGTCGAGATGGCGGCGGAAGAGCTTGCGCCGCATTTGATCGCGTTCTATTTGAAAGAGTTGGCGGCAGATTTTCACAGCTATTATAATGCTGTGCGCATTTTGGTTGACGATGAAAAATTAAAGCTGGCGCGCTTGGCTTTAATCGCCGCAGTGGCTCAGGTGTTAAAAAACGGTCTGGCATTGTTGGGGGTTTCGGCACCGGAGAAAATGTAGGCGGCCTAAGAAATTGAATTTTGAAGATTTCCGGCAACTAATCGAAGGATCTATATATGAGCAAAAGCGAAAAAGGCGAGGGTTCGGGCAATAGTGGTTTGCTGATTGCAGGCATCTTGCTGGGTATGGTTCTGGGGCTGGCGGCGGCTGGCGGCGTGGCTTGGTACATCATCAAAAAGCACCCAGCCTCCTTCGAAAATAAAGAGTATCG
>PLYB01000259.1 GCA_003151655.1 Gallionellaceae bacterium
CGGGGGATTACCTTATTTATTTATTGTGGCGTGATCCAAATTGGCTTCTTCCAAATTGGCTTTGTATAAGACTGTGTAACTCAAAGTAGAACCAGACAGATTGGCTCCCTTCAAATTGGCACCTTTTAAATCCACGTAGTCCAGATTTACACCGGAAAGATCAAAGCCGGTTAGCGTAGCATCTTTTAAATCCACCAAACCATCACTCGTTTTTTGTAGCTTATTCTTGTTTTTAGCCAAAACATCTCGCGCGCTGAAAAGCTTCTTTCCTAGCAGGACAATTAATTGATTCTTGGTATATGAGACCCCTTTCTGGGGTTTTTCTGAATAACTACTTTTTTCCAATTTATCAAGTGACACGTTATCAATCAGTACATTTGTTTTCCAGTCAGAACAGGGGCCTCCGTATAACAAATTTTTGGGATGCGCATCAGCGTCGTTTATCTTTTTCGCTACATTAATATCAATGGAAGAATCCCCTGCATACGCAAGATGGTGTGCCATTAAGGCAAATGACACTAACCAAGCAACAATGTTCTTTATCATGAGCACTCAACGAAAAAAACTTAAATCTATTGAAGAATAAACTTATATTTTTTGTTAACCAACAGCTTTTAAACATAACCCCGGCATGACATCGAATGCCAGCGCTGGCAAAAACGCGACGAGCCATGATGGCTCCCTAATATAGCTGTGGTTGAACATTCAAACGCGATTAGTTTACCCGAAATTCGAGATCAGGAAGATTCAAATAATTTTCCTAAAACAAAACCGGAACCAGACATTATGGGGGGTGTAGCTGAAATAGCCGGTGAGGCTGCTGAATAATTTATTCAAATAATCCATTAGCCGGTCATTCCGACCCTAACTGGCTAATGGACAGTTTTGGATTTATTGAAACATCAAAGTTTCTTAATTTTAGTAATCGGTATAACCCTTCTCTCCTGGTGTATAAAAAGTGCTAAAGTTGGGTGCGGTCAAGGCCGTACCATTTTGCAGCTTCTGCACCAGATCCGGGTTGGAAATAAAAGGCCGTCCGAACGCAACGAGGTCGCCACGATTTGCATCAAGATCCGCATTCGCGTGAACTGCATCATAGCCGCCGGAAAGAATGTACTTGCCTTTGAAGATGGCACGAATTTTTGCCTTCAAGGTTGGACTAACCTCCGGTGCACCCATAGAACTGTGATCGGCGACATGGATGTAAGCCAGCCCGATGCTGCTCAGCTCAGAAACCAAGCGCTCGTACATTGCATCCATCTCGGCATCGGCGACATGGCCTTGGGCTACACTATATGGCGAGATACGCATGCCTATGCGATCAGCACCGATAACAGCCGCCGCAGCTTTGGCGACTTCAACCGCGAAGCGAATACGGTTCTCGACGCTACCGCCCCATTGGTCAGTGCGCTTATTGGATGCAGTATTTAAGAACTGGTCGATCAGATAGCCGTTTGCACCATGCAACTCTATGCCATCGAAACCGGCGGCGATAGCATTCTTTGCTCCCGTCACAAATTCAGCGATAGCTTGCTTGATGTCGTCTTCATTCATCACAGCAGGTACCGGAAGTGGCTGCATTCCGCTACTGTCCGTCCACATTTCGCCCGGGGCGGCGACGGCGGAAGGCGCGAGTATCTTACTTCCGGCTGGCATATTGGCGGGGTGGCTAACGCGTCCGGTGTGCATCAATTGCACGAATATCTTGCCGCCTGCTGCGTGTACGTTATCGGTCACTCCCTTCCAGCCTTGTATTTGTGCATCAGTATACAGGCCGGGTTGGCGGGCATAGCCCAAGCCGTTCGCGCAGGGCGCGGTACCTTCGGTGAGGATGAGTCCGGCACCGGCGCGCTGCCGGTAATATTTTGCCATCAGTTCATTCGGCGTATTGCCGATGGCGCGACAACGGGTCATCGGTGCCATGACGGTACGATTCGCTAATTGCAGCTTGCCAAGAGTGATCGGAGTGAACAGAATTTGAGTCATGCGATGCTCCTTAAAATCTGATTCAAAAACTATCCGCAGATTTCACAGATTACGCAGATTTAAAGACAAAAATCTGCGTCCATCTGCGGAGTCTGCGGACAAATGGTTTACTGTTTTACCGCTTCAACCGGAATAGTCAAAGTAACTTCGTCGCTAACATAAGGGGCATATTTACCCATGTTGAAATCGGTACGCTTTACCTTGGCCGTAGCAGTCGTGCCGCAGGCATCCTTCTTCAACATCGGATGTGGCATGCACAGGAATGAATTCAGCGTGAGCGTCACTGGTTTTGTCACGCCCTTAACTGTCAAACTACCTTCCACTGAAGCGACTTTATCGCCGTCAAAATTCACTTTGCTCGACTTGTAGGTGATCGTTGGATATTTTGCTGTATCAAAAAAGTCTTCGCCTTGGATGTGGCCGTTAAACAGTGTTGAACCGGTGTTGACTGACTTGGCATCGATGGTCACATCGACAGAGCCGGTCTTGGTTGCACGATCAATCGTGATCTTACCGGAGACTGTGTCAAAGCGGCTGAGTTGAACGGAATAACCAAGGTGGCTGTACTCAAAGCGAGGCATGCTATGGTTATTATCAATCACGTAAGTTTCCGGTGCTGCATAAGCAACCGAGGACAGCGAGGCTGCGATCATCAATGTAACTAATTTCTTCATGGTTTTCTCCTAAGTTGTGGTTGAAAGTGAAACTACTTCTTAACGGGTGCTGCATTGACTACGATGTGAAACTTGATTTGAATTTCGTTGGCAACCGTACCGAGATCCGTCCATTCGCCTTCGCCTATTGCATAGTCGAGACGCTTGATAGTAAAACCACCTTCAAATATTCCGCGAGTACCAGTAGCTTGAAAGGTGACAGGAGCAACCACATCCAGCGTCCTGCCTTTGATGCTCAGCTTACCGCTTGCCTCATAACGATTGCCACCCAAGGCCTTGAGCCCCGTGGATACAAAGCTGGCAGCGGGGTAAGCCTTGGCATTGAACCACAGCTTGCCTACCACAGCTTCATCGCCGTCCGCAGAGCCGGTATCGATGCTGGCAACATCCATATCCAGACGCGCTTGAGCATTGGCTATTTTGGCCGGATCGAATGTAATTTGTGCTGCAAACTTGTTGAACTTGCCATCCAAAGGCACGCCGATTTGCTTATAAAAAAATGTCACCGAACTTTCATTCGTTAGCACTTGTTTAAATTCGAGCGCAGAGACATGGCCGCAAAGCAACAGCAGGCCCAACAGCAATGTGTGGCGTAAATAATTCATGCGTTCTTTCCTTTCGGCAACATGCGGGTCAGGATGTCATCCTTATCAATAAAACGATGCTTGATTAACGCGGCAATATGCAGCACCACCAGCAACAGCAAAATGTAATTCAGGCTCTGATGCACGGCTTCAAGCAGATGCCCCAGCGCTTTATCTTTGCCAACCAGATCAGGCAAAGGCAATACGCCGAACAACACCGTTTGAAACCCCTTGGCAGAACTCATCAGCCAGCCTGATAGCGGCACAGCAAACAGCAGCACATACAGCAGACCATGCACAACATGACTGCCGAGTTGCTGCAAGCGAGATATCGAATCAGGCAAGGCCGGTGCCTTGTGCGTGGCTCGCCAGATCACGCGCACCACGGCCAGTATAAGCACCGTAATGCCGATCCATTTGTGATAACTAAACAATTGCAGCTTGGTCGGCGACAACTTTAAGTCGCTCATGTAAAGCCCCAGCGGAAAGGCTATAAAAATGAGCAGCGCTATCAGCCAATGCAGCGCGATGGCGGTGTTGTTGTAGCGTTCGACTGTACTCATGTAAGTTCCTTTTTTGTCTGCTGAGTGTTTATCCAAAATAATTCTTTTGGACGTAGGTCGGGCTTCAGCCCGACCTACAACAATCCGAGTCTAAATGTTACGCAAAACGCCCGTTCCGAAAATCATCCAAAGTCTGATGAATCTCTTCCTGCGTGTTCATCACAAACGGCCCGTACTGCACGATGGGTTCGTTGAGCGGCTTGCCTGCCACTAAAATAAATCGCGCGTTTTTTGTGGCGCTGACGCTTATTCCATCAGCCCCGGCGGTATTGCTCAAAATACCCATACGCTGTGAATCAACTTGCACGTCGCCCACCTTCACTGCGCCCCGATAGACGTAGATAAAGGCATTATGCGTATGCGGAATAGTCGTTTCAAAAGATGCCCCGGCTGGCATATGTACATCCAGATAAAGTGGCTCGGTAACTTCGCGTGCGACCACACCAGACACTCCGTTGCTACTCCCGGCAATTACTCGCACGGTGGTTTTTTCTGCAGTGACGTATTCTGGGATCACTTCACTGGGAAAATCTCTATACCACGGCTCGGCCATTTTGTTCTGTGCAGGCAGATTGAGCCAAAGCTGAAAGCCTTCCATTACGCCGTCTTTTTGTTCGGGAATCTCGGAATGGATCACACCGCGCCCCGCAATCATCCACTGCACGCCGCCACTGCCTAGCAAGCCTTCGTGCCCCGCGCTGTCGCGATGGCGCATCAGACCCGAAAGCATGTAAGTCACCGTCTCAAAGCCGCGATGCGGATGAT
>PLYB01000147.1 GCA_003151655.1 Gallionellaceae bacterium
TGATCGAAGAAGAAGGCAACGCGGATCTCAAATTGCGCGTATTTGTGAGCGGTGGCGGATGCTCCGGCTTTCAGTACGGTTTTACCTTCGACGAAGTTGCCAACGACGACGATACTGTTTTGAATAAAAACGGTGTGCAGTTGCTGATTGACCCGATGAGCTTCCAGTATCTTAGCGGTGCGGAAATAGATTACACCGAAGGTTTGGAAGGTTCGCAATTTGTGATTAAAAATCCGAATGCCACGACCACTTGTGGGTGCGGTTCATCGTTCTCGGTATAAATAGCGGGATAGTTGTGAATAAAACGGGACGCATTGCGTCCCGTTTTGTTTTGGCTATGTCCAAAATAGTGTCGGTTAAACACCCCCTCCCTCAGTCCCTCCCCCGGAGGGAGAGGGAAGTTAACCCCTGTATCTTTTCGGTGCAGCGAATTGGCTCCCTCTCCCGCCGGGGGAGGGTTGGGGAGGGGGTGCGACGATCACCACGCCGTCCGATACNNGCCAGCCAGGCGAAGGCGATGGCTTCCATCCAATCGGCATCGATACCCAACACTTCGCTCTTCTGAATCAGGCATTGCGGCAATGCGTTTTGCAGGTGCGAAATCAATGCCACGTTGTGAGCACCTCCACCGCATAGATAAATCTCCTGCGCGCCCTTACAGAAGCTTTGTATAGCCGTTGCGATGCTGTTACCCGTAAGCGCCAGCAATGTGGCTTGCACATCCGCTGGAGTTTCGTTCCCGTTCAGATGGCTTTCCAGCCAAGTGAGATTAAACAGGTCGCGCCCGGTGCTTTTGGGCGGAGCGGCCAAGAAGAAAGATTCAGCCAGTAACTTTTGCAATAACGCCGGAATAACTTTTCCGCTGGCTGCCCATGCGCCATTTTTATCGTAGGGCTTGCCTTGGTGTTTGGCGATCCATGCATCCATCAATAAGTTGCCGGGACCGGTGTCAAATCCGGTCGTTGTGCCATTGCAGGGTAGATCACTCAAGTTGGCAATGCCACCGATGTTAAGAATGACGCGGTGGATGTCAGCATGGCGCAACACTTTATCGTGAAAAGCAGGAACCAGAGGTGCTCCCTGTCCGCCCGCAGCAATATCCCGGCTGCGAAAGTCGCTCACCACATGAATGCGGGTAAGCTCGGCCAAAAGTGCTGCGTTATTGAGTTGAATGGTGTAACCGTGTTCGGGGCGATGACGCACAGTTTGCCCGTGGCAACCGATAGCTTGTACTTGTCCGGCTGAGATGCCGTTTTTTTTCAGCAAACTGTGCGTCGCTCCGGCATATTCGCGCGCCAGTTGGTTGGCAATGATCTGAGCTTGATGTAATTCATCGGGGGCAGGGTGGTGCAGTGCTAACAGCGCCTCTTTTAATGCAGGCTGATAGGTTTGGAAATGCGTGCCGATGAGCTGGGGATGCTCGCCGGAAAGATCAACCAGCGCCGCGTCAATCCCGTCCAAACTGGTTCCAGACATCACGCCGATGTAAAGCTCCGGGTGGTTCACTTGGCTAACCGGGTTAGCTAAACTCAATCCAGCTTGGCCAAGCGCGTGTTGTGCAACATGGATAAACGATCATTCAACTCGCGCGTAGTTTCCAGAAAAGCAGTTTTTTGCGCCGCGCTGACGGGAGCGCCGTCCGGTAAGGCTACGCGAAGTGGATCGCGTTGTGTACCATCAATCTTGAACTCGTAATGCAAGTGCGGGCCGGTGGCCAAGCCAGTCATGCCGACGTAGCCAATGATTTCGCCTTGGCTGACATGCTGACCGCGATGGAGACCGGCGGCGAAACGCGACAAGTGACCATACACCGTGGAGTAGTGCCCGCCGGAATGGCTGATCATGATGACATTGCCATAACCGTGTTGTTGGCCTACCAGCGTAACCACACCGTCGGAGGTTACTTTGATCTTGGTTCCGGTGGGGGCGGCATAGTCCACGCCTCTATGGGAGCGCCATTTGTTCAGTATGGGGTGAAAACGTGATGAGCTGAAGCCCGAGCTAATGCGCGAAAATTCAATGGGTGAGCGCAAAAAAGCTTTATGCATACTTTGCCCATCAGGCGTGTAGTAGTTACCTGTCGTACTGCTGGTTTGAAAATAAACTGCACGGTAGGCATGGCCTTGATTAACGAACTCTGCGGACAGTATGCGCCCGGAACGGACTGGTTCGCCATTGCTGTAGTTCTGTTCGTAAACCACAGTGAATCTGTCCCCCTTGCGCAAGTCGCGGTGAAAATCGACATCGCCGCCGAAAATATCAGCCATTTGATTGGCGACCGGATCGGGTAATCCGGCGGCATCGGTAGCTGCGTATAAACTGTTTTTGATTTCTCCGGTACGCATGAAAACGCGTTGCTCTAATTGTGCCGGTAACAGGCCGGTTTTAAAGTCATTGCCATTTTTCTCGATGACTATCTGGTCGCCATCGTTATTCAAATAACGCAATGCAAGCAAGCTGCCATCGGCAGCGATTTCGGATTGAACCTCTTTGCCCGGAGCAAGCTGGCGTAGTGATTCAGCAGCCTTGTTATTGCGCAGGTAATTGCTGGCAATATCATCTTCCACGCCCAATCGAGTCAACAAGTCGGCGACAGTATCACCCCGTTGAACTCGTTCGTTACGCCAAAAAGTAGCAGTCGTACTGGCTGTTTGTGCAATCACGGGGAGTGCAATTTCCTCGACAATGGTTTTTTGTTCGGAGGTGTTGAAGGTTGTTTGCGGCATGATGCCGAAAGCGGTCACAACGCCGAGCAAGGGTACGGTAGACAAAGTGACGAGCCAGCGCAATTTCAATTTGTGTGCTTGCGATAAGGTGTTTTGCGGTAACATTCGCGCCTCCAATGGCTGCATTTTTCTGGTGTGACGAACCTGAATTCGTCGAATTGGTGCGCACTTTACCAGAAAGCGACATAGCCGCAAAATGCGTCTGGGTATTTGGACGAATTTTTGACAAATGGCGCGATGGGGGCGACGGGCGACAGGAAATGGCGGATGAGCGGTGCTTGGTTCTGCTCCTCCCCTGACAAGGGGAGGTTGGGAGGGGTTAGGTTTTGTAACTTCACAGTGGAAAAAATAAAACCAAACCCCCTCACTCCCCCTTGTCAGGGGGATGCGTACTCGCTCATTTCTTCCGAGTGAAAGCCTTTTTGCTCAGGCTCGTCATGTATAAACAATCAACAACGATAAGATATTAGAAATATATGAGTCAGCAAGAAACCCTGGAAATCATCAAGCGCGGCGCAGATGAGCTGCTACTGGAAACCGAGCTGCTTAAAAAGCTTGCGCAAAATCGCCCACTACGGATCAAAGCGGGCTTTGACCCTACCGCACCCGATTTGCACCTCGGGCACACCGTGTTACTTAATAAGATGCGCCAGCTGCAAGACTTGGGGCATCACGCCCTGTTCCTGATCGGCGATTTCACCGGCATGATCGGCGACCCGACCGGTAAAAATGCGACCCGCCCGCCGTTGACGCGCGAGCAGGTGTTGGCCAATGCAGAGAGTTACCGCGAGCAGGTGTTCAAGGTGCTTGATCCAGCCAAGACCGAAGTGGTGTTCAATTCCACCTGGATGGACAAATTCACTGCGGTTGACTTGATTCGCCTTGCCGCTACCCATACCGTGGCGCAGATGCTGGAGCGCGATGATTTTTCCAAGCGTTATAAAGGCAACCAGCCCATTGCCATTCACGAATTCATTTATCCCTTGGTGCAAGGTTATGATTCCGTCGCGCTTAAGGCCGACATTGAATTGGGCGGCACTGATCAGAAATTTAACCTGCTGATGGGGCGCGAATTGCAAAAGCACTTCGGTCAACCTTCGCAGTGCGTACTTACCATGCCGCTGCTGGAAGGTTTGGATGGTGTCAACAAAATGTCCAAGTCGCTGGGCAACTACGTCGGCATTACCGATACCCCGCAAGAAATGTTCGGGAAGCTCATGTCTGTTTCGGATGTGCTGATGTGGCGTTACCTGGAATTGCTCTCCTTTGAGAGCTTGGCGACTATCGCCAAGTGGCGCGAAGAAGTGGCTGATGGCCGCAACCCGCGCGACATCAAAGTGCTGATGGCGCAAGAACTTATTACCCGCTTCCATTCGAAGCCGGCTGCGACGGATGCGCTGGCTGAATTCGAAGCGCGCTTCCAGAAGGGCGTATTGCCGGATGATATGCCCGAAATCAGCGTGGTTTGTACCGACGGGCATATCGGCATCGCCCATATGCTCAAACAAGCCGATTTGGTTGCCAGCACTTCCGAAGCGTTGCGCATGATCGACGCTGGCGCAGTCAAGCTGGATGGAGAAAAAATCAGCGACAAAGCTTTGCAACTTAAAGCCTGTGTGGTGGTGGCTCAGGTCGGCAAGCGCAAATTCGGGCGGGTAACTATCAGTTAGGCAGTATAAACCAGCCGTAGGGGCGTATGGCAATACGCCCTTTTACAATATGCCACCAAGGGCGTATTGCCATACGCCCCTACGGATTCTTATTCCTTTGCGCGGCTGCGATTGCTCTGAATTGTTTAAGTTCGGTTTCAATCGTCGATAGCTCGTAATAATCTGTTCCGGTTTGTTTGGCGAGTTCGAGTTGATCGATGGCACCGCGCAGATTACCGTGCAGAATAAAATAGTAAGCCAGTGCATGGTGTTCTTCTTGTACTCTGCCCAGCGCGGCAAAGGTTTTTGCCTGTAGCTCGTATAGGCGCTGATCATTGCCGTGAATGAGGATTTGTTCGTTGAGTAATTTGAGCGCATCCTGATAGCTGTGGTTTTCTAAAAGAACTTCGGCATAATCGTAGACCAGCGCACGGTGCTGCGGGAAATTTTGCGTGGCGGTGCGATAAAATCCGGCAAGATTCTTTTCCTGTCCGTTGCTGCGCTTTAATTTCCCTGCCAACGTGGTGATCATGGCGTTGAATGGAGCCTGGTTTTGCAAGCTAATGAATTCCTGCTCGGCCAATTTGCCTTGTTTGTTACGCAACAAGGCGAGTGTCAGGCCATAGTGGTTTGCGATAGGATTGCCGAATTTTTGATCGCCCAAGGCGGATTTGAAGAAAGCGATAGCCTCTGCGGGTGGCTTGGTGATGGCGTGCAGCTTGGCTCGCACCAATTGAAAATTAAGGCTGTCCGGTACCAGCCGAAACGGTGTTTGCTGTAGGCGGTTGTCGACATCGGCAATACGTTCCGCAGTGATGGGGTGGGTGCGCAGATAGGATGGGGCGTTGCCCTCCAGCAGGCGCGTGGCTCTTTGCATGCGTTCAAAAAAAGCAGGCATGGCGCGGGTGTCAAAGCCTGATTTTTGCAGGGTGGCAATGCCGATGCGGTCAGCCTCTTGCTCATTCTCGCGGGTGAAATTGAGTTGTCGTTGCATGACCCCGCCTTGGGCTCCCATAATAGCGGCTGATGCGGCTTGGGGGTTGTTGCGAGCGGCGAGAATAGCCACGGCGATGGTCGCCAGCGCGGCAAGCGAGTCGTACTTTTGGCCGGAGATCATACGTGCAAAATGGTGCTGGGTGACGTGGGAAATTTCGTGACTCAACACTGAAGCTAACTCGGATTCGTTTTCCGCCAGAAGTATTAATCCGGTGTTTACGCCGACAAAACCACCGGGCATAGCGAAGGCGTTAATGGCATTGTCATTGATAGCGAAGAATTCAAAATCCATTGCCGGTTCCGGGCAATTCGAGACCAGAATATCACCCAATTGATTAAGATAATCGGCCACCTCCGCGTCATCCAGATAGCTTTTGTTGGCGCGTATCTGATACATGCTTTGCTCACCGATTTGGCGCTCCTGCAATGGCGAGATCATCTCTTGCGACACGTCGCCCAAGTCGGGCAAGCCGTCGGCATAGCAGGCCAGTGTGGCACAACAGAACAGGAGAAAAATAATTCGTTTCATAGGTATTATGATAACCGCTTTGAATTGGTGAAAATAGCGATTTACGGTTTTTAACGGGATGCTCGTTTATACTTTGGCACAGACGTGGCCTTGAGTAAGAGTCGAATTTTAAGTTTATTGATGGAGTAGTCAGAAAGATGAGTAGTTACAAAAACATGACAGTTGCAGAATTGCAGCCCTTGCTGGCGGGTGGAATGGTTAAGCTGGTTGATGTGCGAACCGATGCGGAAGTGGCTCGCGGCTATATTAAGGGCGCGGCGATGTTACCTTTGCATTTGTTGCCGATACATATTCAAGAGTTGGATGCCAAGGCACCAACGGTGTTTTATTGCCAAATGGGCGGGAGGTCGGCGCAGGCGGCTTCTTTCGCCGCGAATCAGGGAATGCAGGACGTTTACAATTTGCAAGGCGGCATTACGGCGTGGGCGCAGTCTGGCGGGGAGATCACGGTATGAGTGTCGCAGCATTTGATGTAGAACTCGACGTGCGGCAACTGGAATGTCCGTTACCAATGTTGCGTGCCAAAAAATCGTTGGCGACGATGCAAGGCGGGCAAGTGTTGAAAATCGTAGCGACCGACAAAAAATCTCCCGCTGACTTTGCGGCGTTCTGCAAGCAAACGGGAAATGAATTGTTATCGTCGGAAGCGAACGGTGAGGAATTTGTGTTTTTTCTGCGCCGCCGTGAAAACATTAACCCCTCCCAGCCTCCCCTTGTNNCTCCTTGCGGGTGCAAGGGGAGGTTAGGAGGGGTTGCAGTTCAGCCCAGCTTCTTACGCTGCACCTTCAATTGAGCCACGGTTGAACTGAAGTCTTCCAGGCGTTTCTTTTCCTGTTCCACGACTGCTGCCGGTGCGCGTGCAACAAAACTTTCGTTGTTCAACTTTCCTTCCGCTTTGGCGATTTCACCGGATAGTCGTGCTATTTCCTTATCCAGTCGTTCGCGTTCGGCGGCGACATCAATCTCCACTTTTAGCATGAGTTTGAAGTTGCCCACAATGGCGACCGCTGCATCGGTATCCGGCAGAGCTTCAAGTACACTCACTTCACTTAATTTTGCCAAGGCTTGCAAGTACGGTGCAAAGGTCTTTAACGTATTCGCATCTCCCGCAGCAAGTAGCGGAACCCGTAGCGCGGGAGATAGGTTCATTTCGCTGCGCAGGCTGCGGCAAGCATTGACCATCTCTTGCAACAAGCTGATCTTTTCTATAGCGGATTGCGTAACGGATGCCGGATTAGCTTTGGGGTAGGCTTGCAGCATGATGGAGTCGCCGTGAACTCCGGCCAGCGGCGCTACCTTTTGCCACAACTCTTCCGTGATGAAGGGAATGATCGGGTGCGCCAAGCGCAAGATAGCTTCCAGTACTCGCACCAAGGTGCGGCGCGTGGCGCGCTGTTGAGCAAGGATTAAATGTGCTTCCCTCGACAGAGGGATGTCGTTTGTCCCCTCGCCCGCTTGCGGGAGAGGGTTAGGGTGAGGGATTGCCAATTGCACTTTCGCCAGCTCCAGATACCAGTCGCAATAAGTATCCCATACCAATTCATACAGGGTACGCGCGGCAAAGTCGAACCGGTACTCGTCGAAGTGGTTTGCCATTTCGCTTTCAGCTAGTTGCAACTGACCTATCATCCAATTATCTGCATCGGAATACTCCAATGGCAACGACTCATCCTGACCTACGTCTTTGCCTTCGCAATTCATTAGTACAAAGCGCGTGGCGTTGAACAATTTGTTGCAGAAATTGCGGTAGCCTTCGCAGCGTTGCATGTCGAATTTGATATCGCGTCCGGGAGAGGCGAGCGATGCGAAAGTGAAGCGCAAGGCATCGGTACCAAATGCGGGAATGCCTTCTGGGAATTCTTTGCGGGTGCGTTTCTCGATCTGCTCCGCCTGTTTGGGATTCATCAGGCCAGTGGTGCGTTTTTTCACTAACGCTTCGATGCCGATGCCGTCGATCAAATCGATCGGGTCGAGCACGTTGCCTTTGGACTTGGACATCTTCTGGCCTTC
>PLYB01000178.1 GCA_003151655.1 Gallionellaceae bacterium
GCAACAAGCGCGCATCGCCCATGCGCAAAACTTTTCTAACCGACATCCGATTCCACCACCAAACCCAATATGTTTCTCACTCTGGCCATCGCCGGCTCCGCAATTTTACTGATCGCATCAAGATGGATACCATCACGACTGCTTCCGCGACCCGCCGCATAATTTACTACCACGGCAATAGCCGCATAGCTCAGTCCCAATTCTCTGGCCAACGAGGCTTCCGGCATGCCGGTCATACCGACCATATCCCCGCCGTCCCGCTCAATACGGTTGATTTCGGCGGCAGTCTCCAAGCGCGGCCCTTGTGTCGCAGCATATACGCCGCCATCCATACATTTTTCTTTGGCGATAACCGCTGCCGTCAATATCTGTTGCCGCAATTCAGGAGTATAGGGATGGGTAAAATCGATATGCGTAACAGGCCGATCACGCCCGTCGAAATAAGTAAAAGGTCGTCCATAGGTGTAATCGACAATCTGGTCTGGAATCACTATTTCACCGGGAACCAGATTGGCTCGAATCCCGCCAACCGAAGCCACCGAGATAACACGCTTGGCTCCTTGTTCATAAAAGGCCCAGAGATTGGCGCGATAATTCACTTCGTGCGGAGGGATGGTATGCCCGTATCCGTGGCGAGCAAGAAACATCACCTCGTGCTGATTGATCGTGCCGAAAGTAAGCGCACCGGATGGCTCGCCATATGGCGTACGTATCACTTGCCGATGAGTGATCTTGAGATTGCCGAGTTGGTCAAGGCCGGTACCGCCGATGATTGCTAACATATTTATCCTTCTTGTACCGCATAAATCGCGGGCAAGTTTCGCCACGCGCCGTGTATATCCATTCCAAATCCAAATACAAAACGGTTCGGCAAAGACATGCCGACGAAGTCCGCACGGATTGGTTTATCTTTGCCATTTTCTTTGTCGGCAAACACCGCACTGTAAAACTTGCTTGCACCCAATGCCAGCACGCGCTGTTTGATCGCATGCAAAGTCTCGCCTTCATCAAGAATATCATCCAACACCAGCACCACCTTGCCCCGCACATTTTCACGCGGAGCGACCTTCCAGTGCAATTCTCCGCCCTGCTTTTCGTTCCCGTAACGCGAAACATGAAGATAATCGAACTCCAGTGGAAAATCGAGCAGCGGTAACAGTTGCCCGGTGAATATCACCGCGCCGCCCATCACCGACAATACCAACGGATGCTGCCCCGCCAAAGCTCCGTTGATCTCGTGCGCCACACGCTGCACAGCGAGCTGAACTTCATGCGCGGAACACAACAATTCCGCTTGCTGCAAAACATCTTGCGCTTGCTGATTACTTAGCATGCTGCAACGCAGACAAGTAGGCGGCAAATTCATCACGTACTTCAGGATGCTTCAAACCGAGAGCGACAGTAGCTTGTAAGTAACCCAGTTTGCTGCCGCAGTCATAGCGAGTTCCTTTAAACCGATAGGCCAACATCTGCTCTTCCTTCATCAACGCAGCGATGCCATCGGTCAATTGTATTTCACCGCCCGCACCTTTAGTCACCTGCGCCAGATGGTGAAAAATACGCGGCGTAAGGATGTAGCGTCCGACCACCGCCAAATTCGAGGGCGCGTCCGCTGGCTTGGGTTTCTCGACAATCGCAGTCACCCGCTCCAAATCGTTCGATCCCTCCAGCGGAGACGAGGCAACGATACCGTAGCTCTTGGTCTGGTCACGCGGCACGGTCTGCACCCCAAGAACAGAGCATTGATGTTGCGAAAACACATCCACCATCTGCTTCATGACTGCCGGTTCGCCATCAATCAAATCGTCGGCAAGAATCACGGCAAAAGCTTCGTTATTCACCACCGGTTTCGCACACAACACCGCATGCCCCAAGCCCAGCGCCTCGGGCTGGCGAATAAAGATACAGTTGATATGGCTGGGAATGATTTTTTTAACTATTCGCAGCAACTCATCCTTACCGCGCATTGCCAGTTCGGCTTCCAGCTCATAGGCTTTGTCGAAATGGTCTTCAATCGCACGCTTGTTGCGCCCGGTAATGAAAATCATATCCGTAATACCCGCTGCCACCGCTTCTTCTACGGCGTACTGGATCAGCGGCTTATCCACAACTGGCATCATTTCCTTGGGACTGGCTTTGGTCGCAGGCAAAAACCGGCTTCCCATCCCAGCCACTGGAAATACGGCCTTGGTGATTTTTTCGCTGAACCGTTCAGATCGGCTGAATTGTTTTTCCACAGACTCGCGAGACATATCAATTACTCCGCTTGATTGATTAATTCAAAGAATTTTGCCTCATCCAGCACCGTGATATTCAATTCCCGTGCCTTATCCAACTTGCTACCGGCTTCTGCTCCCGCCACCACGTAGTTGGTCTTCTTTGATACGCTACCGGCGACTTTCGCGCCCAATGCTTCAAGCTTAGCCTTTGCCTCGTCGCGGCTCATGGAAGGAAGTGTACCAGTCAGCACGAAAGTTTTACCACTCAGCGGCAATTCCACAATGCTCTCACCGGTATGTTCAGTCCAACCAACGTTGGCGCGATCTTCGCCGCGCAACTGTTGTATCACATCAACGTTATGTTTTTCCCTGAAGAAAGCAAAAATACTTTGCGCCACCACTGGTCCCACATCCGGCACCTGCTGTAAACGCGCTTCGTCCGCCAGCATAATGTTATCCAGCGAACCGAAGTGGCGCGCCAAATCTTTCGCCGTCGCTTCGCCCACATTGCGGATACCCAGCGCGTAAATAAAACGCGCTAGTGTGGTTTGCCTGCTGCGTTCGATGGCTTCCAGAAGATTCTGAGCCGACTTCTCTCCCATGCGTTCCAGACTGGCCAGCGTGTGCAAATTCAATTTGCGTTTATCATACAGATCGGCTGGTGTAGTTACGATCCCGTCATCCACCAGTTGCTCTACCAGCTTATCGCCCAGCCCTTCGATGTCCAGCGCGCGACGGCTGGAAAAGTGCAGAATCGCTTCCTTGCATTGCGCGGGACAGAACAAGCCGCCGGTGCAACGCCAAGCCGCCTCTCCCTCCTCGCGCACGATGGAACTACCGCACACCGGACATTTACCATTCAACCTCTTGCACAAATCAAACGCCTCACCGACTTCAGCCGGACGCCTGTCGAGTACCACCCCAACCACTTCCGGTATCACATCGCCCGCGCGGCGCACGATCACAGTATCGCCGATGCGCACGTCTTTGCGCCGAGTCTCATCCTCGTTGTGCAGCGTTGCGTTGGAAACCGTAGTTCCGCCGACGAACACCGGCTCCAGCTTCGCCACCGGCGTGAGTTTTCCGGTGCGCCCTACCTGAATGTCGATATCGCGCACCACGGTCATCTGTTCTTCTGCCGGGAATTTGTGCGCCACCGCCCAGCGCGGTTCGCGCGACACGAAGCCCATCTGCGCCTGCAAGGCGAGACTATTGACCTTGTACACCACGCCGTCTATATCAAACGGCAACTGATCGCGTTTCTGCGCAATGCGGCGATGGAATTCCACCAGCCCTTGCGCGCCCTGCACTACCCTGTGCTCATCATTAACCGGAAATCCCCACGCAGCCAATTGTGCTAACACTTCTTTATGCGTCGTGCGCCATGTCCAACCCTGAACATCGCCGAGTCCGTATGCAAAGAATTTCAGTCGACGCCGTGCCGCCAGTGCCGGATCGAGTTGGCGGATACTGCCTGCCGCGCCGTTGCGTGGATTCACCAGCGAAGGCAAGCCACGCTCACGCTGACGCTCGTTGTAACTCTCAAAATCCGGGCGAGCCATATACACCTCGCCGCGCACTTCCAAGACATTGGGACATCCGCCATCCAACGACAACGGTATCTGGCGAATTGTGCGAATATTCTGCGTCACATCCTCGCCGGTCTCGCCGTCACCGCGCGTGGCGGCCTGCACCAGCACGCCTTGTTCGTAGCGCAGATTGATCGCCAAGCCATCGAATTTCAATTCACAAACGTACTCAATTGGGAGATCGTTTTCACTCACCCCCAATTCGCGCCGCACCCGCGTATCGAAGGCAATCGCCCCTTGGTCGCTGATGTCAGTTTCGGTGCGGATGGAGAGCATGGCCACGGCATGACGCACCGGCAGAAAGATATCCAACGGTTTGCCACCAACGCGCTGCGTGGGGGAGTCTGGACTACACAATTCTGAATACTGGCTTTCCAGTGCTTGCAGTTCACGAAACAGCTTGTCATATTCCGCATCCGGGATGCGAGGGGAATCCTTCACGTAATACCAATAATCGTATTCCGCGATCTCCTTGCGCAACAGAGCCGAGCGGCGGATTACTTCTTGACTCACCATCAGGCGAACAATCTGAGTGCTTGCGTGCTACCCGGAGCAATCTTGCCAGCCAGCATGCGGCCCTCAATCGCGGCAACCTGTTCGCGTATCTGCGCAATTGCGGCATCGCCCAAAGCAACGCGATGATCATCCACCAGTCCCGCTCGCAAATCCATCGCCAGCTCACGCGCCAATACGGCCATCTCATCAAAACGATACGCCGGACGCTCCACTCGCGGAACATCGAGCAACAAGGTCAGCCCCTGCACCCGAACTTGAGTAAGCGTGTGATGTTGAAATGGTGTGCCGTCCACACTGTTCAAACTAAACAGCGTCAACCCAAACTCATTCAGCAGGTGAAACGCACCGTCCGATTGCAATTGCATACCGTGATGTTCTGCTACCTGTGCTATTTCGCTGCCGAACAAGAGGCGATCACCGCCGGGCAAAATATTGAGCCCGATCATTTGATCCACTTCGGCACAGAATTCATCCAACGATTTTGCCCGCTTGATCGCCTTCTCCACGGAAGGCAACTCGATCTCGGCATGCAATTGTTTGCCGATATCACTCAGCACTGCATGAAAACTCATCAACCTCGACTCGCTCAACGAGCCTGAGCGATCCGCCAATTGCAATCCGATCTTGAACTCACTATAGGCAGGGAGACTTTCCGGAATGAGCCGCTCCCATTTCCCGGTGCCCGCATTCAGACCGCAAGCATTGACACTTTTTCCGAAATCGAAACGCTGCTCCCAAAGCGGTGCAAGCACATCGCTATTGAGCGGGGTGTTAAGTTTGATTGAAACCACGTAATCTGTCTCCGCACCGAGCAGAGAAATCAACTCATCCCCGCTTGTCGCACGCTGCGATTCGTTATTCATTAACGCCGAAACATCTTCGTCGAGCAAATCCCCGGCTACAGCAGAGTCCGCATCGGACTGATACAAAGCATCTTCACGTTGCGCATTAAATGTCGTGCCGAATTTTTTCCGGTAGCCTCTTTGCTGCCAGAAGCCGTAGATGTATACCGTAACCACCAGCAAAATACCGATGGATATTAAACCTATTTGTAATTCACTCATGTCGTGACACCGATTGAATCAATGGTTCTGATTATACTAAACGCGGGGCTGCAGTTGCTCCAAAAACGACAGTTTTGGGGAGTCTCTAAAAATTCAATTTTCTAAGNNCAAAAAATTGCGCCGCAGCATATGTCTGATATGTAAGAAGTAATTTTTTGTAAGCAACGCCGCATAGCGACGAAAATTGGATTTTTAGAGGTTCCCATTGCTCGCTCAAGTCAACTGCAACTCACCACTAAAGCTGCCAATCCCCGCAATTTCATGCAACGCCTTTATGAATTCCCCGTTCTCATGTAATTGCACCAGCGTATCCGGGTGCCCATGTCCGCGCATATGAGCCAGTCTTGCCTTGCTGGTAGCGGACATTTCCCACACCAAACCATCCAATAATTCATCTGCCGACTCCGGCTTGTTGCACACCAGCACCATGTCGGCTCCTGCATGCAGCGCAGCTTCCGCACGTTGCACGATACCGCCAGCCACTGTTGCGCCTTCCATACTTAAATCGTCGCTGAAAATGCAGCCCTCAAAGCCGAGTTGACCACGCAGGATGTCTTTCAACCACACCTTGGAAAAACCCGCCGGACGCGGATCTACTTTTGGATAGATCACATGCGCGGGCATCACCGCCGTCAAACCGAAATCCACCATCTGGCGGAATGGAATCAAGTCGCACATTTCAATGTCGGCGAATTCGCGCTCATCCACGGGAATCTCCAGATGCGAATCCGCGCGCACGAAACCATGTCCCGGAAAATGTTTGCCCACCGTCGCCATGCCCGCCTTTTTCATACCCACCATCAGGCTGTGCGCCAGTTCGGCAATGGCTTGCGGCTCGGCGTGAAAAGCCCGGTCGCCGATCACCCCGCTGCTGCCGTAATCCACATCCAGCACAGGAGCAAAACTAAAATCCACACCATGCGCCCGCAATTCAGCGGCCAATACCCAGCCCGTTTGCTCCGCCAGATGGCGCGCTTTTTTGGGATGCGCATCCCACAATTTACCCAGTTCGCGCATCGGCGGAATCTTGGTAAAACCTTCACGGAAGCGCTGTACCCGCCCGCCTTCGTGGTCGACTGAAATCAGTAACGGCGGTGTGCGCACGGCACGAATACTGGCCGTCAATTGGGCAAGCTGGCTAGGAGATTCGTAATTGCGCGCAAACAAAATCACTCCGCCCACCAATGGATGACGCAAACGTTTTTCATCTTCTGCGGTGAGCAATTTGCCCGCCACATCCAGCATTACCGGCCCGATGCCCATTACAAATCTCCTTCCAAAATTACAAATGCCACTGCCGTGTCGCGCTCGTCGCTCAGGCTCAAATGGTGACGTGTCACGCCAAGTTGTAGCAGATGCGCTGACAATTCTGCATCAAACAAAAATGCAGGCTTGCCCAACTCATTATGACTGACGGTGATGCGTTGCAGACTCACCGGATGGCGCAATCCTTGTCCGGTGGCTTTGGCGAGAGCTTCTTTTGCGGCGAAACGTTTGCTCAAAAAGCGCGCCCGCTGGGCATGCGCGGTATATTCTGGCAGCTCTTGCGCGCTCAGGATGCGCTCGGCGAAGGCCGCGCCATGCCGTTCAATCGCAGCTTCGATGCGCGCTACGGTGACGATGTCGGTACCGATACCAAAGATCATGCGGACAGCAACGCCTTCATCTTTTTCACTGCCTGCTCCAGGCCAATAAATACCGCCTCGGAAATAACGGAGTGACCGATGTTGAGTTCTTCGATGTGCGGGATAGCGACTATGGGGCGCACATTGTGATAATTCAGCCCGTGCCCGGCATTCACTTGCAAGCCCAACTCATGGGCATGCAATGCCGCACGATGGATGCGCGCCAACTCCGCTTCGCGTTCTGGAATGCTATCCGCATCGCCATATTTTCCGGTGTGAATTTCGACCACGGGCGCACCGGCCTTCTTCGCCGCGTCGAGTTGTTTTTCGTCGGCATCGATGAATAGCGACACGCGGATACCCGCGTCGGAGCACCGCTGCGTGGCTCGTTTCACTTGCTCGAAATATTTCACCACGTCCAGCCCGCCTTCGGTGGTCAGCTCTTCGCGTTTTTCCGGCACGAGGCAAATGTCGTGCGGCTTGGTGCGCAGTGCGAGAGCTATCATTTCCTCGGTTACGGCACATTCCAGATTCATGCGCGTTTGCAACNNGGATATGGCGGCGATCTTCGCGCAGATGCAACGTGATGGCATCAACGCCCGCTTCTTCACAAATGAGAGCGGCACGAACCACGTTGGGATAACGCGAACCACGCGCCTGTCTTAGCGTGGCAACGTGGTCAATATTCAGTCCGAGTTTAATCATATTTCTTCAAATCCTTAATCAGTTCCCGCGTGTGCAACAC
>PLYB01000252.1 GCA_003151655.1 Gallionellaceae bacterium
GGAAATATTCGTAGATGCGCCCGAAGGCATCGTAGTCGAGGCTGACGGGAATCTCGGAGACTTTCTTCAGCAACTCCTTGAGCAAGGTGCTGGTGAAAATTTGAAAAGTGCGCGGCAACACGCCCGCCAGTTGCGGATTGTGCTTCTCGATTTCCGCCATCGCATCGTTGATGGCTTGTCCAACATTCGCGCCTTCCGGCAGATTTAGCAAATGCTCGAAGCGGGCAGCTTGAGGCAGAAAGATCACGCTTTCTGCATGGTAGGCGGCCGGTTCATCGGTGCGGGAGGTGGCACGACGGGAAGATGCACTAGCGGATTCGAGTTGTGCTCGGCGCTGTGCGAAACGAGTCTCAGCAAACAGCAGGAATATCAACCCGAGCACCGGCGCGGAATACTGTGCCGCAGTCAGCCCGGAATTGGCACGGAACTGATCGGCGGCATTCCACAGACGTTTTTCAAGAGTGTCGGTGGCGATGTCCCGTTCGGTTGGTGCTATCCAATGCATACGTATCCCCAATATTCGTATTTTTAATTATCTAGCGATACTAGCACGAAGGGATGACTCGACCTATATGCTGTTTGGCCTATATATATGAGGCATTGCAGAAGTGAATTTTCTCAAGTTAGTTCTGTTGGTGTTGGTCATCTCTATTCGTGCCAAGGCCGCATCAGACGCGGCCAAGCAGGGATACACAACAGCCGAGATCAAAGTTGCGTTGGCTCACACCGACGAGGCCACTACTCGGGACTATATTCGTGAACAGGCCGTGCCCGTCAGCGCTGTAGTTATTAAGCTTCCAAAGTGGTAAAAAAAATAGATTACACAAACGTGTAATCTATTTTTTATCTTCCTAGAATGGAACCATCTAAACTACTTTATTATGTGGTCGGGGTGGGGGGATTCGAACTCCCGACATCCTGCTCNNTACCAGGCTACGCTACACCCCGAAGAGGCAGCACTATACAGATGTCGCGAGAAAAAATCAATTTCCTTCTTGAGTTTTTTTTGTAATTTGCGGCAACGCCAACATCAGGTAATAAACCATGGACCATAAAGTAAGGATCGCGGCTATGTAAATTAGCAGTGTGCCCAGCATTTCTGTGGAAATCGTCAACACCGGTTCGTGGTACAGCAAGAGTACGATTGCCAGCATCTGAAAGGTGGTTTTAACTTTCCCCAGCATTGAAACCGCGATGCTTTTGCTGCTACCTAATTGCGCCATCCATTCGCGCAAAGCGGAAATTGCAATTTCGCGTCCGATGATAATAAACGCGATAATGTCATCCACCAAACCGAGCTTAACCAAAACGATCAGCGCGGCGGTCACCATCAATTTGTCTGCGACCGGATCCAGAAATGCACCAAATGCAGACGTTTGATTAAGATAGCGCGCCAGATAGCCATCCAGCCAGTCAGTTATTGCCGCAGCCACAAAAAGCAGCGTGCCGATCAAATGTTTATTGTGTGCACTTAAAGTGTCGCCGGACACGTAGAACACGGCGATGAATACCGGAATCATCAGTATTCTGAACCATGTCAGTAAGTTGGGTATGTTGAACGGCATATTTCCCTAATGAAATCGCTGATAAATTTTCTCTGCAAGCAACGGGCTGATCCCCTCAACGCGTGCCAGCTCTTCAACGCTGGCTTGCTGTACGCCTTTCAATCCGCCAAAACGGGCCAGCAAATTGCGCCGCCGCTTCTCCCCTACTCCGTCAATTTCTTCAAGCGCAGAGGCCATGCGAATCTTGCCCCGTTTGGCGCGGTGTCCGGCAATCGCAAAACGGTGGGCTTCATCGCGTACCTGCTGGATCAAATGCAAGGCCGGGTTATCCGCTTTCAATTGTAGCGGCTTTTCTAGCAAGGGGCGAAACAATTGCTCCATTCCCGGCTTACGCTCTACTCCTTTGGCAACGCCGACTAGCTCGATGTCAGTTATGCCGAGTTCAGCCATAACCTCAATCGCGATGCCCAACTGCCCGAGACCTCCGTCGATCAGGATTAAATCGGGGCGCTTCCCCTCGCCTTGCTGCAATTTCTGATAGCGCCGCGTTAAGGCTTGGCGCATCGCGGCGAAATCATCGCCTCCGGTTATGCCGGTAATATTGAAGCGGCGATNNTCGCTTCGCCCATGGTATGGCTGATATCAAAGCACTCGATGCGCTTGAGTTGAGGCATCGACAATACCTCGCGTAAAGCATCGAGGCGCAGTGTTTGTCCTGCTTGCAGCCCGGCCTGTTGCCGCAGCGCCAACGCCGCATTGCTGAGTGCCATATCCAGCCACTGTCGCCGCTCACCTGTCACGGCATGGCGGATAAGCACTTTACGTCCCGCTTGTTCGGTGAATAAGCTTTCCAACTCTTCCGTTTGAATTTCGGTACTGGTCAAGATCAACGGTGGAATAGTTTGGTTCAAATAGTGTTGCGCCAAAAATGCTTCCAACACTTCGCCCGCACTATCCCCCACTGCGTTCTGCGGGAAGAAGTGTTTATCGCCCAAATGTCGCCCGCCGCGCACGACCGCCAGCGTTACGCACAGCGCGCCATCGAGTTCAGCCACGGCAACAATATCTGCATCAGTCGCTTTGCCGCTCTCCATATATTGTTTCTGCTGCACGGTGCTCAAGGCCTGCAGTTGATCGCGCAAGGCTGCGGCTTGCTCGTAATGCATTTCCTCTGCTGCGTGCTCCATCGCGCTTCGCAAGTTCACCTCTACCTCGCCATACTTGCCATTCAGCATCATTGCCGCATTTTTTACATCCGTGGCATAGGCTTCGGCGGAAATCAGCTTTACGCAGGGCGCGGTACAACGATGTATCTGATGCAACAGGCAGGGACGCGCGCGATTATTGAACACGCTATCTTCGCAGGTGCGCAAACGGAATACTTTTTGCAACAGGCTGATGGTTTCTTTCGCCGCATATGAGTTGGGATACGGGCCGAAATACTGATGCTGCTTTTGTGTTGCGCCGCGATAGTAGGCCACGCGCGGATATTCGTGTCCGGTCATCACAATATACGGGTATGACTTATCGTCGCGAAATAAGATGTTGTAGCGCGGCTTTAACGACTTGATGAGATTATTTTCCAGTAGCAATGCTTCTGCTTCGGTACGCGTCACCGTGATTTCGATGCGCGCGATATGCGACACCATCAAACGGATGCGCGGTGAGATATTGGTCTTTTGAAAATATGAACCGACGCGTTTTTTTAACTGCCCCGCTTTGCCAACATACAACACATCCCCCGCCGCATCCAACATCCGGTATACCCCGGGCAATAGCGGCAAAGAGGCTACAAAAGCCTTAACGTTAAACTCGCGTAGCGATTCGATCGCATCCTCGCCCGCTTGCGGGAGAGGATTGAGGAGAGGGGAACGGGCATGACAAGCTTCATCCTCAGGATTGACAGGCTTGTCATGCCCGTTCGGGTCAAAGGCGGGCTGATCCAAGATATTCTTTTATGGATTTGAATACATCATGGAACATCGGCGTGGTTAAGCGCTTCGTCTGCGTGTTATAGCGACTGCAATGGTAGCTATCATAAAAATGTAAACCACCCGGCAAAATATGCTGAGCGCCATGTGCAAAACAGCAATCTTTCGCTCGCAAACCACTGGCACGCAACACGGCTTGATGGGCAATCGTGCCCAATGCCAACACCACCCCATCTTGCGGCAACTTATCCAATTCTGCTGCCAAATATCCATTACACATCTTAATCTCACTTAGCTCGGGTTTGTTTTGCGGGGGCAGACAACGAACCGCATTGGTGATTCTGCAATTTTTCAAAGCCAGTTTTGTGTTCGTATTCCCATCCGCATCCAACGGCTCTCCGCTACTGGAGAAGCCAAATTGGTGCAGGGTCGAATACAATAAATCACCCGCATAGTCCCCAGTAAAAGGCCGCCCGGTTCGGTTAGCGCCATGCATCCCCGGTGCAAGCCCCACGATCAACAAGCGGGCATCGGCAGCACCAAAGGAGGGCACTGGCCTGGCAAAATAGCCTGGTTGCGCGCTTTTTACTTCATCCAAAAAAATGGACAATCGCGGACATAAGTGACATTCGCTAGAAAATTTCATTTGAAATCATTTGAAAGTAGGTGCAGAATTGTAGCGCATCCGCGAGGAAACCATTCTCTAGTTGCTTCAGAATTTCTTGAGGAGTAGATATCATGGCCGTCAATTCTGTTTCACCAGGCAGTTACAATTCGCCCTCGGTTCAACCGCAAGCCCAGACCCAACCGGCTCAAGAGAAAAGAAGTGAAACCAAACGCGAAGAAACGCATAAGTCTGCTCCGCCAGAACATACGAGGCCGACGGTCAATACAAATGGTCAAACTGTGGGAACCATCGTCAATACTAAAGCTTAGGCTTGGACATAAGCAACTTTAGTCTTTGTGGCCGTGGGGAACGTACTGATAAACCAAGTTGATGCGATGCAAGGAATTGTTACTTTTAGATACTGGCTCTGAATGGTTTTTTGAGGGAACACATGCAACGTATCGACTTCAATGACTACAATACGCTGCGCTTCGGATAGCTTGGCGTGAGGGCAACTCCCCGTCACGCTGTTAAAACTGATTACTTGCCTGAAATAATATCTTGGAGTCGTGCCATTTGTTTCCGTATGTCATCGATTTCGCTAGGCGATAACTTTTCTCTATCAAGTCTCCGCTCCAAGGCTGCAAGTTTATCCTGAGGAGTTTGTTTCGACTTTCTGTCGAATCTGTTTTCAGTTAAAGCCGCCTTCATATCCTTGTAAAACGGATTGTTGTTATCGTTTGCCATAGCAATCTTCCTTCTTAATTAATAAACAGCCCTTAACCACATGGGTAATCCACAAAAAGCTCACGGTACAACGCTCCCTTTTTACGACCCACTTTTCTAAACACTGCAATATTTTTGCACTATACATGTATATTCATATATATACAACTATATGTTGAAAATTATATCACGACTGCAAAATAAACGAAATTCCCACCTTGTCTCAATAGTCGAAAATTAGTTAAATTTGCCACAATTTACACTGAATTTCACTCATTTCTTGCTCGATGCAAGGCTCTGCAGCAAACAAGAAAGCCTTCTTCCATATCAAACAATTTCGTCAATGTGTTCAACAACATCCCCACCGAATAAATTATGGCGGCGGCGGTCGACTCCGGAACGCAGCTCCTCCAAGACGGACTGATGACTAACACGTCGACAGTATTTGCGACGCTCGTTAACTGGCAGATCACGATGTTGTTGCGGTTCGACTACTGTCACGGCTGATTCTTGATATGCCGTATGGAGTTCAACATAGGGAACCGTGCGCTCGGGTGCATGCACTGGCCTCACCGCATGGACCGCAGACAAAGCGCTCACTTGGCGAGTATTCGGACTCGTCGTAACTGGTGGAATACTGGGCACATAGCGCATGGCACCTCCTCACGACCACACCAAGGTGGCCTCTAACCTAGTTATCGGCAACAACTTGGATAAGATTAGCAGAATTACATCGAGTTAACATCCGGCGCATTAATATNNAAACCAGATCGCCAATAAGTTCGCCGCAATCGCCACATAGCCGACATTTTGATAACCCGCTATCTGGCCGTTGCTTTGCTGGGTAACGATGAATCCGCCCAGAGTCGCAGCCAAGCCCATCGCCAAGGACTGCACAGTAGAGTTAAGCGACATGAACGTACCGCGTAGTTTGGGTTGTGCTGCCGAGTTGATGATCGCCATCGCTGGAATAAAACGTCCCGACACCAATACGAAGAACAAGGTAGTACAGATCAACCATACACCCAATGACGCACTTTGCAACTGCGTGACGGCCAGTAACGGCAACATGGAAGCGATGGCAATCAGCCGATATATTTCCACCTTACCCTTTACGTCGGCCCAATGTCCAATCAGGCGCGCACTAATGAGCGTCGCCGCACCGCCCGCGAAGTAGATCAACGGAATATCGTGCTGGCTGATGGCAATATTATTCACCGCGTACACGGTGATGTAAGGTATTACCGTGAAGCCCGAGAAAATAATCAGCGCGGAGAACAGCATCGCGCGCAGATGGTTGGCATCACGCATCACTGCGAACATTTCGACGAAGGGATGCAGGCGTTTTTCCGTACTGATGTGCTGACGCAACTCCGGAAGGATGCGAAACGAGATCACGATAAATATGACACACAACACCACGATAAAAAGAAATGGTGCGCGCCATTGAAAATGGTTCGCCAGCCAAAGTGAAAGCGGCACTCCGGCGACAGTAGAGAATGAAAATGCCGTCGATACGATGCCGCTGGCTTTGGCGCGACGCGCGAAGGGAATCGTGTCGCCAATGATAGTCTGCACCAACGCCCCCATCACACCGCCGAATGCGCCAGCCAAGCCGCGCGCAACCATCAGCGTGGCATAGCCGGGAGCCAGTCCGCATGCTAGCGTCGCCAAACCAAACATGGCGAACATGCTGAGCAACAGACGCTTGCGCTCGAAACGATCCACAAACACCGAGGCGAATAATCCCGACAACGCAGCACTAAAACTATACGACGCGACCAGCAGCCCGAACTCATGCGTGCCGATGCCCAACTCGCGCATCANNGCGGCATCATGATCATGAAATCGAGCACGTGGCTGAACTGAATACCTGCCAGCGTCAGCAGCAGGGTACGTTCTGAATATGCGGGGGCTATCGTCGTTGTCACTGCGCGTCTAATTTGTCCAAGAACTTTTGCAACTCGGGCGGTAACGGTGCCTGAATACTCAGCAGCTCACCCGTCAGCGGATGATTAAAAGCGATACTGTGCGCATGCAAAAACATGCGTTTCAATCCCCTTTTGATCAGCTCTTTATTACGGGAAAAGTCACCGTATTTATCGTCGCCCGCAATGGGAAAGCCCAGATGGGAAAGATGTACACGAATCTGGTGGGTGCGTCCGGTCT